>JASFMR010000023.1:0-38912 GCA_050117475.1 Balneolaceae bacterium
ATCAGCAACAAGCTCGGTAAATTCATCCCCCCGGCCCTGCGACTTCATGAATCGATGCACTTCCTCATCAGCCGGAAAAACCGTGCTAGTGGCCCCCATTTCGGTTCCCATATTTGCAAGAACATGGCGGTCCATGGTAGAGAGATTTTTCAACCCCTCCCCAAAATATTCAATTACATAACCGACTGCACCTTCAACATCATATCGACGCAACATTTCCAACACTACATCTTTAGCACTTACCCAATCAGGAAGCTCCCCTTTTAATTCGACCCCAAGTACTTTGGGCATCTTCAGATACATGGGCTCACCGGCGATAGCAAAAGCAACATCTAGTCCGCCTGCTCCTATAGCAAGCATTCCCATGCAACCTGATGCCGGAGTATGACTATCGGAGCCAGCCAGCGTTTTACCCGGTTTTGCAAATCGTTCAGTTTCAATAGGATGGCTAACTCCGTTACCGGGTCGGCTAAACCACAGCCCAAAACGCTCTGCTGCAGACTTTAGAAAAACATGATCATCGGGATTTTTAAAATCGGTTTGTAAGAGATTATGATCTACATATTGGCACGAGATTTCGGTTTGTGCCTCATCAAGATCCATTGCCTCCAACTCCAGCATTACTAAGGTCCCGGTAGCATCCTGGGTTAAAGTCTGATCGATTTTCAGGCCAATTTCTTCGCCCGGAACCATCTTGCCGTCCACAAGATGACTTTTAATTAATTTCTGAGTTACGTTCAGTGGTTGACTCATAAATAATTTATCTTTTTTTATTTCCGCTATATTCTTGTTTACCTAAAGTTTAACGAGCCCGAAATCGTTTCATAAAAACCGTTTAAGAGGTGTATTCATCAAATTTATGCTCGAAAAAAGCCTATTTATATGCATTCTAAGCTAGAAGTCTGAAATCTGACTTAGTTTTTAATTTTTTTTTTCTTAATTAAGAGTAACTGTAAATTTTTCAATAAAACAGGGCTATAGCAATGAACACTGGTGATGTAGTGGCGGCACTTGCGGAAAATTGGGATATGAGCAAGGCGGAGACACGCCGGTTACTGGATGTCATTGTTCAGACTTTTAATGAAAATATTGCAGCCGGGAATAGCTTTACGGTTCCGGAATTAGGAACGTTTGACACCCACACCCGTAAGGAGCGGACATCTTACAACCCCCATTATGAGCAATATATGGAACTGCCTCCTAAACGGATTGTTAATTTTACACCAAGCATAGGCTTGAAAGAAGATCTAAAACAAGTGGGGATTGAAGATGAGTGAAAAGATTACCTTTAAGGAACTTATTGAGTCAATTGCTGAAGAAACCAATAATTCAAAGAAGTTTACCCATGATTTCCTGAAAAATTTGGCTGGAGTAATAAATCAGGGCCTTGAAAAGGACGGGAACGTCAATATTGCCGGCTTTGGCAAATTCGACCTAAAGCGTGTAGATGAGCGGGAGGGTTTTAATCCCCAGACCAAAGAAAAAATGACGATCCCGACTCACAATAAGATCATATTCAAACCCTACAAAGATCTGCGGGAACTGGTCAATGCACCGTATGCCCACCTTGAACCTAAACTGATTGAATCCGAGGCTGAGAAAAGCCGGGAACAGGCCGACTCTCAACCCTCCAAAAGTGCTAAGGAGGACAATTTTATCCCAACAGCTCCTCCCACATCACATGAATCACCGGATGCAGAGGATAAGCAGGACGAGACCGAAGAACATAAAAAAAGTGAACCCGATCCTTTCGAGTTGCATGAGTCAGACTCTATACCATCATCGTCATTCACATTCGAGGCAGATACTGGTGTTACAGAAGATATCGACGAAGACGAAAAAGATATTGTTGAATATAGCAGGGAAGCTTTAAATGATTCCGAAGAGATGGACTACGTTGATGAACTAGATGAAATATTCAACTCCACAGAAGAGTCGCACACAGCACCTTCCGAATCCGTTCAGGCAGATGAAAAAGCATCGGAAGAACCAACTCCAATCGAAAATACCAAGGAAAAAGAAACGCCGGAAGAAGATGATGATCTGCCTTTTAACCCAAAGCAGGAAGAAAATGGGAAAAAAGGACGACGCGTAAATGATGTAGCTCCTTCCTCAAAAAATAATACTAGGTACTCCCGGCCCGAAGATAAAGCCTCATCATTACCGATTATAATTGCCGCCGCCTTAGCATTATTACTCGTTGCCGGCGGGGCATGGTATTTTGGCTGGTTTTCGGGAACCCCTCACAGGCAAAAACCTGTTAACCAAACCATAACAAAGGCTGATGTTACTAAGCCTACAAAAAATCATTCTAAAGCTGAAAAAAAAGACACACAAGATCGAAAAGCTACCCATCAGAACCGCTCTAATCGGGCAAAAAATCAATCAGCAAATCCAGGAACGAAAATCACACCAAAAAAGGAAGACCAAATAACCATTACCAAAGGACAAACATTATGGAGTATTGCCCGCAAAAAATATAATAATCCCCGGCTTTGGCCCTGGATTTATGACCACAATGAGTCTATAGATAATCCTGATCTCATTTTTGCCGGTAATAACCTTTCAATTCCCCTCCCCACAGGTTCACACTATGGATTGTCTTCGAGCGACTCGGTTGAGGTAGCAAAAGGTTACATCACTACTTACAAGTGGTACAAGGATAATGGTTCTCCCAAAGCAAAAAATTACTTATGGGTAGCCAAACGATATCACAAGAATATTCGTGATATTGCTAATGTCAAAATAGATAAAGAAGACCTGGCTTTTGCCAATCGGGCCAAATAGCTACCTCCAAATACATTTTAAACTTTACAAACAGGAATTAATAATTAAGGTACACTAACAGGAGAAAAATATGATTCGTCACGTTGTCATGTGGAAACTTAAAGATGAGGCCGAAGGGTCCCCAAAGAAGAAAAATGCTGAAAAAATGAAACTCATTCTGGAGGGGCTAAAAACAAATATAGCAGAAATTAAAAATGTTGAAGTTGGCATTAATATAACTGAAAGTGATGACGAAGCGGGATCACCGCATGACGTCGTACTTATTTCAGATTTTGAAACAGAGTTAGATTATACAATGTATACACGTAATGCACATCACAAGAAAGCAGTGAAATTTATTAACTCCGTAATTGAAGAACGCCATTTCGTTGATTACAAAGTAGACACATAAATCATGTAAGGGGCATATTGCGGGGGAAAGTATAAACGCCCCTGCATCCCATTTTTTCATGTATTACTATTTATAGACTCCCTAGCTTTCTCAACAAGCGCCTCAAAAATCAATCGCTGCGATGGGATCTGCGGCATATATTCGGGATGCCACTGTACCCCAAGCACAAAGTCTTCATTTTTGTGTTCAATAGCCTGTATAATGCCATTGTCCTCACGTGCAACAACCTTCAGCCCTTCGCCCAACGTATCCACGGCCTGATGATGCAATGCATTTACCCATCCCTTTCGATAACCCAGGATCTGATACAAGCTACTCTGTCTTTCAATACATATTCGTTTCTTTGGCCAGACACTATGAATATGCGGTACCTCTGAATAAAAAGCCCCTATATCATTATATAGAGTACCTCCAAAATAAATATTAATAAGCTGCACCCCCCGACATATTCCCAATACGGGGATTCTTTTTTCAAGCGCCCTTTCCAATAAGTCAAGTTCCAGGTCATCCCTCTTATCATCAATCCGGTGCACTTTAGTCGACAATAATTTCCTCGTCAAATAAATGATTGGAAAAAAGAAAACGGTTGCAACCCGTACTAAGAACTTGTGCAAACCCGAAACGTTTTCATCTCCCCGAAACAGATTCCCACCTTCAGCACTTCCATATCTTTCGGGATTGATATCTGCTCCTCCCCCAATGATCAATCCATGTATATCTTCATCCGGAATTCCTTTTTGGGGCTGAATCCGAATCGCTCGCCCCCCCTGTAGAAAAAGTGCCAGCTTTGTGAACCACCAAGCGGCCGTGCCTCCTTTATCGGGTCCGGTTACACCTATGTTTGGTTTATTGCTACTCATCAAGATCCAGCAAAATTGCAATGGTCTTTGACCATTCATTTCGAAATGAAATCACCGTTTCCTTCTCTCTGACAAGGTATAACCGACACAGTTTATGCAATATTTCCATATCAGAAGCCAACCTTTCCACTACCAGCCATGCATTCCACTCATCTACAAAATGCCAGCTTGGATTGTCTATGCGGCTATTCGGCAGACGGTAATGGAAAGTTGGCCTGGGTGTATTTTTTTCTCCTTCCATGACCGGTTTAATCGACCCTTCATCCAGCAAACCGAATATGGGCATCAGATCCAGTGGACGATTCCTTGTAGGATTGTCTTTTATGTAATCAGCAATAAATTGGTTACAATTTGGATTATATGCCGGTTCTAATACCTTCCTCACATATTCAGGAGTGAAATGATCGACAAAAGGAGAAAAACGCCTGGTAATATCAATATTCAGCGTCTCCAGCAACCAGGGATATACTACTAAGAAAGCTTGCAAATATTTTAATAACGTAGAAACAGTCAGATCAGGCGATTCAATGTTCATATGCATCCCAAACGCATGGATCAAAGAGGTATTGGTTCCTTCTGCTCTATTTTCCTGGAGTTGCTCTCTCAAATTTTCCAACTTATGCAATACGTTGATGGGAACCGGTGGCATTACCACTTCCAACGGTACAACACTGCGAGCCAGTCTGTCCAATATATCCTCTATCGATTTTCCGAAAGAATCTTTCTCCATCTCAAATCCCAGCTTTCCGAACATATTTTCACTAGCCATCTTTCGAAGAATTCTGGCATCAAGTTCTACCCGGAAATCCCCAAGGTCAGTATCGACAACCTTGTAGTGATACCGATGCTCCTTTTTAAGGTCGCCCCCATACAGCGATAAAATGATTTCGGCAGCTCGCTGGATATCAACACCCGCAAATTCCAACTCAAGACCAACTTTGCGCTGTTCTCCACCGGCATTGTGAATGAATGGCGGTAATTTAAATGACATTTTAAAATTTCGGCATTGAGATTTAATCTCTAAGCATAACCAAGTTTTGAGCAAAGGTAAAACCCGTATATTACTTTTATAGGGGTATTTTACAAAACTGATTATTTAATACTTTGAATGTTTATAAGTTGCACTGCCGTTCCTTATTTTACCTCCAGTTTATGACAATACTTTTGAATGATCTTAGTGATTAATCATTTAGTAGAACTAACCAGAAATTAATTCCGGGGATTATACTGCACATCCATGACGTATCTTTCTACAGAGAACCTATCAAAGAACTACGGTATAAAAGTCCTGTTCGAGGGACTATCATTTGGAATTTCCAAAGGCGATAAAACTGCTTTGATAGCAGAAAACGGGACGGGAAAGACAACACTTCTTCAAATTCTGGCGGGTAAGGAAACACCGAACGAAGGTAAAGTTATGATCCAAAACGGAATTAGCATTGGCTTTCTGGAACAGGATCCAACACTCAATGACAGTATGACGATCCGTTCATTCATTTCCCAGAGTAACAATGAGATGGTGCAACTCATCCAGCGCTATGAACTTGCAGCAGAGCGACAGGCCCAGGACTACAACGATGAGACAATGCAGGCATTTGAGGAGGCTGCTGCAGCTATGGAAGCGGCCGGTGCCTGGGACTATGAGCAACGGATGGAGCAAATACTGGGCAAACTGAATATTCACGATCTAGACCAGTCAATATCAACACTATCTGGCGGGCAGCGAAAACGGGTAGCTCTCGCTTTTGTTCTGCTGGACGACCCGGACCTGCTGATCCTGGATGAACCCACCAACCATCTTGATGTTGATATGATTGAATGGCTGGAAGACTATCTCAAAAAGAGTAATAAAACATTATTCATGGTTACACACGACCGCTATTTCCTGGAACGTGTTTGTGACCACATCATAGAACTGGAAGGAGGAAGTCTTTATCATCACGAAGGGAACTACCAATATTTTCTGGAAAAGCGGGCTGAACGAAAAGAGATTGAACAAAAAAGATTGCATAAAGCAAACCAGCTGTATAAAAAAGAACTGGAATGGATGCGGCGTTCACCCAAGGCGCGAACGAGTAAATCAAAGTCACGCATCGATGATTTTAGAGACCTTGAAGATGAAATTGATCTCGGCCGGGATGATCCTGAGCTCCGACTACAAATGGATATGCAGCGTATGGGTGGAAAAATCCTTGAACTGTTGAATGTCTCTAAAAGTTATGGGGAGGAAACGATTCTGGATAGTTTCTATTATGATTTTGAGAAAGGCGAACGAATCGGCATCATTGGGAAAAACGGGGTTGGAAAAAGTACTTTTTTGAAAATTTTAACAGGTGATGAACTCATAGATTCCGGGAAAATTCGAACCGGAGAGACCATTGCCTTTGGGCATTATCGCCAAGAGGGCCTCGAATTTGAAAAGAATCAACGCGTGATTGACATAATTGAAGATGTTGCCAAAGTAGTTGAACTTTCAAATGGCAAGAAAATTTCCGCTTCAAAATTCCTGGAGCATTTTATGTTTACTCCGGAGATGCAATATACACCGGTTGAAAAACTCAGCGGAGGTGAGAAACGTCGCTTAAGCCTCATGATGGTATTGCTTGAAAACCCAAACTTCCTAATTCTGGATGAACCCACCAATGATCTGGACTTGTTAACCCTCAATAAATTAGAGGAGTTTCTTTTGGGCTTTAAAGGATGTCTCATTGTGGTATCTCACGACCGGTTTTTCATGGATAAGCTTGTTGAGCATTACTTTGTATTTGAAGGGGAAGGACAGATTGATGACCACCATGGGAGCTATGAGGAATACCTTAAGAAACGCAAAGAACGCGAAGCCGAAGCCAAGGCCTTGCAGAAAGAGAAAGCTGAACCTTCACAGAATCGAAAGAATAGATCAAAGAACGAAAATAAGGGACTCAGTTACAACGAAAACAGGGAGTACCGAAAACTAGAGCAACAAATAGAGGACCTAGAATCCAGGAAAAAGGTGCTCGAATCGCAAATTAGCAGTGGCGAGCTGGATCATGAGGAACTAAGGGAGAAATCTCAGGAATATGCGGAACTTGAACAGCAAATTGAGACCCATACAGTACGATGGTTTGAACTTGCCGAACGACGCTAATGTAGTATACCAAACATCTTTTCAATTTTTCAGAAACATTTTTCTCATTCTGAACTTGTTTCTGTAACGACATAGTTTGGTAGTTAATAATTATTATTTGATAAATAATGAGTGAAAAAGAATTACCTATTGATGGTACTCTTGACCTGCATACCTTTCGGCCTGAGGATCTGGGTAGCCTGATCCCGGATTATATCGAAGAATGTCTCAAAAAGGAGATTTACCGCATTCGCATTATTCACGGTAAAGGGACCGGAAACATAAGGAGATCGGTGCACGCTCTTCTTGACCGTAATCCTCATGTTGAAATCTATTCACTCGCAAAAGATCGCAGCAGCTGGGGAGCCACAATAGCCAAACTAAAAAAGGATAAATAATTACCTGCATCTTTAAACTCCTTTCTATATCCTTCGGGCGGAGCATCAATATATTTAATATCAAAGTTATGAGAACGTACACCCAGAATTCACTACGGCAGGCGCTTAAAAACCAAGTCCTTCGCCTGCAAAACAAAGTTTCAGCTCTTGAAATATTAAGCGATCGATTCTCATTTGCACGTCTTGCAGCTTTTATTGGGGGGTTAGCTATTATCTATTTTACAGGAAGATTTGGAACAGAATGGCTTTTCTGGGGAATACTATGCGCTTTTATCCTGGGCTTTGGGATGCTGATTCGAAAACACAAAAAGATTGATGCTGCCAAGCAAAAACTCTCAATCTGGAAATCGATTCGCGAAACTCACTTGGCTCGCCAGGTGTTGGATTGGGACAATATTCCACATCGTATCCCTTCAGAAGATTACTCCGGCCATCCCTTCGGCAATGACCTGGATATTCTGGGAAAGCACTCCTTGTTACAACTAATCGATACATCTACCTACCAGGGTAGCACCGACTGCTTAGCCAGATACCTGCTGGAAACGGATCCCCAAATCCAAAATACAAGAAAACGGGCTGCGATTGTGAACGAGCTAGCCGGCATGCCTCAATTTCGGGATCGCCTTCATTTATTGGCTGAGCTGTACCGTCATCAGGAACTGGAGGACGACTGGACCCTTGAAGAGCTGATCCAACACCTACAGAATTCAGAGAAGAAAAATTATTCGACTTCCCTGTTCATTCTTGGAATTCTTTCTGCAACCAATATTATTCTGGGAATCCTTTTTTTAGCCGGAATCATCAATCCATATGTTATTTTCACCGGAATCCTGTATCTCATCATTTATAACTTCAACAGTGAAAAAATAAAAGGCTTATATGATGAGTCCTATCAAATGGAAAAACTTTTGTCGCAGTTCAATGCCATTCTTCATTTCCTGGAGTCTTATCCATATAAATCCGGTTCCGAATTAAAAGCTTTCTGCCGTCCTTTCTGGGACGCCCAGGACTCCCCCTCAGAATATGTGAAACGTATTATTCGCATAGCTGGTGCAGCATCCTCCCAGCAGAGCGAGATTATCTGGGTATTGCTTAATTTTATCGTCCCCTGGGATCTCTATTTTGCCCAGAAATTGAGCACTTATAAAAAAGAAATAGCACCTAAGCTTAGGGATTGGGTAAATTATTTTTATGATTTAGAAGCCTATTGCTCGATGGCAAATTTCGCCTGGCTGCATCCCGACTATACTTTCGCCACTCCGGACCCACAGTCCGAAAGACCATTTAGAGCCGAAAATCTGGGCCATCCGTTGATTCCAAATCGACAAAAGGTTACAAACGATGTGTCTATAGAAAAAAAAGGTAATATTTTATTGATCACCGGTTCCAATATGGCAGGAAAAAGTACTTTTTTGCGCACTGCCGGTATCAATCTGGCACTCTGTTTTGCCGGGGCCCCGGTCAATGCTTCGTCGCTGACTACCATCCCTTTCCGGATTTTCAGCAGTATCAATATTACCGACTCCCTGGATAATGGCATCTCACATTTTTACGCTGAAGTGAAAAGGTTACGCGACTTGCTTGATCGGCTTGAGGATAAAAACGGAACACCGCTCTTTTTTATGGTGGATGAAATTTATCGTGGCACGAACAATCGCGAGCGTCTGCAAGGCAGTAAAGCATTTCTTCAAAAAGTAGCAGGTAAAAATGGTGTGGGACTGGTATCAACACACGATCTGGAGCTGGCCCAGCTGGAAGATGAAATTTCGGAGCTCAGCAACTGGCATTTTGCTGAAACCCTGGACGATGGGAAAATGCATTTCGAATATAAGCTTAAACCCGGCCCCTGCCCCAGCACAAATGCCCTGAAAATCATGGAAATGGAAGGACTGCCAACATAGTATTCAGAAGTCCGTTAGAATAGCATAAGGAACTTAAAAATCCAATAGAATTATCTTCAACTGAATTTCTTTCGCATGCCATGTTGAACTTATTTCGACATGTATAATGCCTTTCTTTAGATCCTGAGACAAAAGGACGACCTCTAAATTGCACAGGTTCCTGGCAATTACAATTCCGCATACCTAAAAAACTTGTAACCTTTCTCAAAAAGATCAGTGTACCAAAGTGAACTAAGAAAAATTAAAACACAACCGGCGTTGGATTCAGCTTCTGACAATGCATTAATGCTAAAAGTGAAAGATGGCGACTTGGATAAACTGGGCCTGCTATTTGAGCGATATCACCGGCGCTTGTATCACTTTTTCTTACGCTTGACTCATCGCCGGGATATGAGTGAAGACCTTGTTCAAGAGGTCTTTGAGCGAATTATCAAATACCGAAACACCTATAGCAGTGACGGTTCATTCACAACCTGGATTTTTCAAATAGCACGAAACCTTCAAATCGATCATTATCGGAAACACCAAAACAAAGAACAGCCGGATTATTTTGCAGAACTCGATCACTTAGAAGGAAATCATTTTGAATCAGAACAAGAAAAACAGCAAAACCACCAATTACGGCTGTTGCAAACAGCCCTTGAAAAACTTGATGATACAAAGAAACAAACGCTGGTACTAAGTCGATTTCAAGGTTTCAAATATAAAGAAATTGCTGAAATCATGGACTGCACCGAAAGCGCAGTAAAAGTCAGAATCTTTCGGGCTATACAGGAACTGGAAGTATATGTAAAAGAACTAAAACGCAAACAACTATGATTGAAGAACAATATATCGATCTGGTTACCGCCTACTTGGATAACTCTTTGACATCAGAACAAAGAGCCCGGTTTAATAAACTTGTCGACCAGGACGCTATAGACATCCTGGATGTCAAAGAGATGGAAAGCTTTTATAGGCGCCTGGGCTATCTCCCGGTTGGTGAACCCAGCGAACGATTGCGCAATAATTTTTATTCCATGCTGGAGACCGAAAAAGAACGGCTTGAACCCGGAAAAACAGTTCGGATCTTAAATCAGCTAAAAGAAATTTTTACAGTCAGGAGGATGCAACTTTGGGGTGCCGCATTGACCATATTCCTGGTTGGCTTACTTATTGGCAATCTTTTTACGCCGTTCCGTGATTACCGGCGCCAGCTGAAGCATCTCTCCGGCCAAGTATCAGAAATGAGGGAAGTAATGATGCTGAATCTTTTGGACAATAAGTCCCCTTCGGAAAGATTGAAAGCCGTTAATATTAGTACGGACATTTCTTCGGCGGATGATCGTGTGATTGCAGCCCTTGTAAAAACGCTGAATAATGATCCCAACGTTAATGTGCGGTTGGCCAGTATAGAAGCACTAGTCCGCCATGCTAAGAATCCGAAAGCAAGACAAGGACTGGTAGAGGCTATTTCACAGCAAGAATCCCCGCAGATCCAGGTGGCATTGGCCGACGCTATGGTTGCCCTGCAGGAAAAGAAATCAATAGATGATTTACAAAAACTTCTCAGGCATGAAGAACTCGATTCTAATGTACGGGACAAATTACAACATACAATCGCAGCTTTAAAAAGCTAGCAATGAACTTAGCAAAAAGAACATCCATAACTATGACGCCACGCAGAACATCTTTATGCATTCTTTATATATGTTTACCGCTATTCCTATTAATGCCGTATCTCTCAACTGCACAAACGTTTAGAAGGACCATAACCAAAAAAAACAGTTTCACTGACAGGTCAAATCCTGACAACAAATTAATCATTAAAAATATTAACGGCTCTGTTACGGTCGAGGCCTACGATGGCGATACCATTGAGCTTACTGTCAATGAAGAGATAAGGGGAAGCCGGGAGGAAATTGAACAAGCCAAACGAGAACTTGATTATAAACTGGAGCGAGATGGCAACCTGGTTTTTGCATATCCTGATGCCCCCTTCATCACCGTTACCCGGGATGGCGACGATATAAATTTCTGCATGAATCGTGATGATGATGATGATGATGATGAGCACGACTATCGCTTTACGCATGAGGTAACCGTTCGCGTACCCCGAAATATCATCTTAGATGGTTCCACGATCAACAAAGGCAAGCTGATCATCGATGGCAATTTTAAAAAGGTTGAAGCAGGTAACGTCAACGGGGCCCTTGAACTGAGACACATGATCTCCGAAACGCATGCTTCAACAGTCAATGGAGACATTTCTATCAACTATGACAGGGCTCCCGATGGCGACTCCGAATATCACACTATCAACGGTACCATTGACGTGCATATGCCCGAAACCCTCTCTGCAGACATCTATTTCCAGAGCATGCATGGGGATCTTTATACCGACTTCAATAACATCAAGCGACTAACACCGGAGGTGCAAAAGAAATCCCGCAGCGGCACCTCGGGAATCACATATCAAGTCGATAGGACAACCCCCATCCGCATTGGCAGAGGCGGGCCAAAACTTCGTTTCAAAGTTCTGAATGGGGATGTCTATATCCGAAAACAATCATGAAATTCAATTCAAAATCAAATTCGAAAACTATGAAAGTTCTTAAATACATATTTCCTTTTATCTTCTCATTCTTGCTTATACCCGCCCTTTCTAAGGCACAAGATCAATTAGCTGTTCCCCTGAGTAATCCCGGGCAACCCGGGAAATTAAAAATCGGTATCGTCCGCGGCTCTATCACTGTTCATGGATACGATGGCAAAGAAGTACTTATTTCATACAAAGGAGACGAGGACGAAGATAATGGGCAAAAAGTCACAAAAAACGGACTCCGTAGAATCTCCAACAACTCTGTTGGATTTGAAGTAAGCGAGAATGATAATGAGGTTGAAGTCAGCGGTACTTCGCCAATGAAAGAAGTCAGCTTTGATATCACCGTTCCCAAAAATTTTGACCTTCATCTTTCTACCGTAAATGGTGGCGAGTTAGTAGTCGAGAATGTTACCGGGGAAATGGAACTCAGCAATGTTAACGGAGAAATAACACTTCGCAATGTTGGTGGATCAGGCCTCGTGAATACTGTTAACGGGGACATTCTGGCTACCTTTAAAAGTGTAACCCCGAACAAACCCATGGCTTTCAGCAATCTGAATGGGGATATAGACGTAACATTCCCAGCGAAAACAGCAATGAAAGCAAAAATGAAATCGGAATGGGGGGATGTTTATACCGATTTTAAAATGGATATTAAACGGTCGGATGCCGAAAAAGTCAATACCTCGGAAGGCGGAACATATAAAGTCTCCGTCAACAACTGGATTTACGGAACCATCAATGGAGGCGGACCGGAATATCTCTTTAAAAGCATGCGAGGCGATATCTATATCCGAAAAGAATAAAAAAGGTATGTAATGAAATAGAAAAACATTCGTCTAGTAAACTCACAGGGTGGTGATATCCAAGTTGCTCATAATGCTAATTTTAACAACTGGATCTTATGTATACCAAGAGCCTCTGTCTCATGTTAATTTTCCTGGCCGTCCTCAACCATTGTTTAAGGGCACAGGAAACGAGCAATCCATCCCGCACTTCAACTGACGCTAAATCCAGTTTCCCTTCATTGCGGGCGATAAAACTTGATCAAAAAAGTGAGCTTAACCTTGACGGGAAGCTAGACGAGCGTATCTGGAAAAGCGTACCGGTTGCCACCGGATTTATTCAGCGCTCTCCCCATGACGGAGAACCGGCCTCTGAGAAAACAGAAGTACGGGTCATATACACAGAACAGGCATTATACGTAGGGATCCGGGCTTTTGATGATGCTATGGATTCGGTGGCCGCCACGTTGTTCCGCAAAGACGGCTCAGCCTACAGCGACTGGGTATATGTCAACATCGACAGTTATAATGACAACAGAACCAGCTTCAGTTTTGCGGTCAATCCGCGAGGGGTACGTAAGGATATTCTTACTTTTAATAACAACGACGAAGATACACGCTGGGACGCTGTGTGGGAAGCAAAAACCACCATTCAGAAAAACAGCTGGGTGGCTGAGTTGCGCATTCCCTTGTCACAGCTTCGATTTAACGAGCATAAACAAAACCAAACTTGGGGTATTAATTTTCAAAGGAGACTAGCACGAAAAGACGAGATTTCATTCTGGTCTCCTACCCCGCAGGATGCTTCCGGATTCGTTTCACGTTATGGCAGCCTAACAGGCATAAAAAACCTGCACGATATTAATCGACTGGAAATAACTCCCTATCTGTCGGGCAGCCTTACCCGCGCTCCTGGACAGAGCGCCAATCCATTTTACAGCCATAACGAATGGAATGGCAATGTCGGAGCAGATATCAAATATGGAATAACCTCAGATTTCACCCTCACCGGTACGATAAACCCTGATTTTGGCCAGGTTGAAGCCGACCCGGCAGTCATTAATCTGAGTGCTTTTGAAACTTATTTTCCTGAACAGCGTCCGTTTTTCCTCGAGGGAACCGATATTTTTGAATTCGGCCGTACACAGACTTACAATACCTTCGGCAATCCCCTTGTGTTTTATTCACGCAGGATTGGACGCCAGCCCCAGGGCAATGTACACAGTGCTAAACCGGAAGCAAAATATGTTGATACACCTGAACAGACCACTATCGCCAGTGCGGCAAAAATAAGCGGAAAAACCGATGATGGTTTCTCCCTGGGTATCCTCGATGCCTTCACCCTAAGAGAGAACGCATTGTTTAAAACGACAACAAATCGGGATGGAAGGATAAGTGTGGAACCCCCCACTAATTATTTTGTGGGTCGTGTAAAACAGGATTTCCATGATGGTCGTACGATCGTTGGGGCCTATGGAAGTGCCGTGAACCGTTTCATTGATGCCGCTTATCTGGGTAATTCTCTCCATGAATCGTCTTACATAGGCGGCGTTGATTTTGAACACAGCTGGAACGACCGGGAATGGATATTGAGTGGTACGGCATCATTTACAGATATAAATGGGTCCCGCGAAGCCATTTTAGGCACCCAAAAAAATAGTACTCACTATTACAACCGTGTTGATGCAGATTACCTTTCGGTAGACCCAGATAAAACCAGCCTAACCGGCTATGCCGGTGAACTTTCCTTTGCTAAATTCGGCGGGGAACATTGGAGGGGATCGTTCACTTACTCGGTCGTAAGTCCCGGTTATGAAGTCAACGACATCGGTTTTGAAAATCGCGCCGATTACCATGCCCTTTCATATTACATCTCGTACCAGGAAAACTCTCCAAAACTACTCAGATATTATGAATTCTGGGCATATGCAGGCCAATCGTGGAACTTTGGTGGAGATTTAATTAACAACTATTATAGAACCGGCGGATATTTTGAATTCAACAACCTATGGTCGTTCAATTACAATACCGGAATCAACGGTAGCCAATATAACGACCGTATAACACGTGGCGGTCCTGTAGCAAGTCGTCCACGGGACTGGAATGTTAACTTTAATATAAATTCAGATCAGACTAAAAAGATTTCATTCAATGTTGGCGGATATTTTCGAACAGATGTCTCAGGTGAGTATGACTACGATTATTGGGCCAGTTTTGATATACGTCCAGCTACCTTCATACAACTTAGCATTTCACCGGAAATGGTTTTCCAAAAAGACACCGACCAATATGTAGATACCTTTGAAGATCCACAGGCCTCTCAAACCTATAATAATCGATATGTTTTTGCAGATGTTGACCAGACGAGTTTTTATACTACTTTTCGGCTGGATTGGACCTTCTCACCCGAAATGAGTCTTCAAACGTACGTCCGACCATTTATCACAAGCGGAGATTTTTATCATTACAAAGAATTCACCAAGCCCTATGGATACGACTTTGCTATCTATGGTGATAATCGCGGTACTATACAAAAAATTAGCGACACATATAATGTAGACCCCGATGGCGACGGCCCCTCCCAATCTTTCTCGTTTAACAACCGGGATTTTAACTTCAAATCCTTTCAAACCAATGCCGTTTTTCGTTGGGAATATCAGCCCGGGTCAACGCTTTATGTCGTCTGGCAGCAAGACCGATCAGCTTCAACAATGCAGCATAATTTCCGTCTTGGACGAGATATAAACCGCCTTTTTAAAGCGCATCCTACAAATATTTTCCTTATAAAATTCAGCTATTGGTTTGGAACGTAAAATAGAATCAAGGAGTCGGAACCAGAATGAAAGGGTTCTCATTCCGACTTCTGTATTCTGGTTCCTGTCTTTTTCCCTGATTTTCTAATTAATCCAACTTTCAGTATCCTCCTTCTTTATAAAGCATAACCAAGATTTCTTTTTGAAATGGGATTACCAACTCCCTCTATGTCCTGCGGATTCCCGACAGCCTTGTATTTCGGCATCTTTCGCTGTCAGACATTAAAACTATTGATTCATTTATGCGTGCAGACCCTAAAATAAATTAAGATGATACAAGATTCTGCAAGAGTTTGATAAACCAGATAAATCGATAATCTTTAAACTATAATGGATCTTTTTCAAGAAATAACAGAAGCTAATCAGCGGATCAAAGATCAGATTCTCCACACCCCCCTTCTCTATTCCCGATGGCTAAGTCGTTTCTGTAAAGGAGAGGTCTATCTTAAGCTTGAAAGCGAACAGGTAACCGGCTCATTTAAAGCACGTGGCAGCCTAAACAAGGTAAAATGGATTCAAGAACAAAATATCAGCGCTTTGCCTGTTACAGCTTCGACCGGTAATCATGGCTTGGGATTTGCGCGTGCTTGTGACCTGCTTGGCATCAAGGGGAAAGTTTTTTTGCCGCATGGAGCTGTTTCATCAAAAGTTGATGCAATAAAGGCATATAATGTAGAGATCGAATTTTATGGGAATGACCCCTTCACTACCGAAACCTATGCCCGTCAGGCTGCAGAAGACAATGGATGGCTATACATCTCACCCTATAATGATTTGCAAATCATAGCAGGACAGGGCACTATTGGAATTGAAATCCTGGAAAAGCTACCCGCACCGGATAATGTATTAGCAACAGTTGGCGGTGGCGGGCTCATTTCCGGGATCGGCAGCTATATAATGAAAAAATCACCTGCTACCAGGATCATTGGGTGCCAACCAGAAAATTCGCCGGAAATGAGCGTAAGTGTCCACGCAGGAGAATACCGAAAAATCGAATCGAAGCCCACCCTCTCGGATGGGTCGGCCGGTGGCTTCGAACCCGATTCGATTACCTTTGAACTATGCAAAAAACTAGTTGATGATTTTATCCTGATTTCTGAAGACGAAATTAGAGAGGCTATTCGTTCTATGATCAAGAACCACAGTAAGTTAGTTGAAGGATCTGCAGGCGTAGCTATTGGAAGCCTGTTAAAATATCCGGACCGCTTTGCAGGTAAGACAACTGTAATTGTCATATGCGGAGCGAATATTTCAATCGAAAAGCTACAATCACTTTTGTGTGCATGAATCCAATGATCAAAAAGTAAACAATTCACCTATGAAAACTCTTTTATTATTCATCTCGCTATTTGTCTTCATCAAAATTGGGAATGCCCAACAAATTTCTGTCAACGCCACTGCAGAGGTACAGATGCCTGCTGATAAAATATCTTTCCAAATTGATCTTAATGCACGCGGAGAAACCCCGCAAAAGGCCTATGACCTTCATAGGCAGAGAGAGGAAGTATTGGTTAATCTGCTCAAGAAATATGATATCGGAGAAAAGGATATAAGCTTCGAACCAATTTCAATTTCTCGAATACATAATAACACTTACTCAAAACTGGGAAAAGAATACGTTCAAACCCGGCAATCCGTTGCAGTTGTTTTATCCGATTTCAAAATTTATGAAAGAATACAAATTGCCCTTATTGATAACGATTTCGACAATTTCAGCGGGCAATTTATGTCATCCAGGCAACAGGAAGGTGAAGATCAAGCACTAAAAAAAGCATTACAAGTGGCCCGTGACAAAGCTGCTATCATCGCTGAGCAAATCGGTACTGAACTCGGTAACGCCAGCCAGGTTAATTATTCTTTCAACTTGCATCCCGGCCGTTTCGCGATGGAAATGCCGTCCGTAAAATCATCCGGCAGTTTAATGCAATTCGCGCAAACAGTCACAATTACAGCAAGCGTATCCGTGAAGTATGGACACGCTGAAGGAGAGGAATAACTGAAATACATAGAAAGAGATGCCATTCCTAAAAATAACACAGAAAGGCATCTCCTTATCTACTCTCAGGCAAACTGGGCTTCTTCTGTCGAACCATTTAAAGCAAGTGTTGAGCTTTTTCCTCCATCGATGGACTGTTTTACCGCATCAAAATAGCCGGTGCCAACTTCGCGCTGGTGCTTCGTTGCCGTATAGCCATTAACCTCATTGGCAAACTCCGCTTCCTGCAACTGGGAATATGCATACATTCCCTCCTGCTTATAGCGACTGGCAAGGCTAAACATTCCAAAATTAAGCGAGTGAAATCCCGCCAAAGTAACAAACTGAAATTTATACCCCATTGCTGCAAGTTCTTGCTGGAAGCATGCAATTTCACTATTCGTCAGATTTTTTCTCCAGTTAAAAGAAGGCGAACAATTATATGCCAACAACTTGTCCGGGTATTTCGCGCGGATAGCCTCTGCAAAGATACGGGCTTCCTTTAAGTCAGGATGGGAGGTTTCACACCATATCAAGTCGGCATATGGAGCGTAAGCTAACCCTCGGCTAATAGCTTGTTCCAAGCCTGATTTAACATAATAAAAACCCTCCGGTGATCGCTTTCCGGTCATGAAATGATGATCATAAGGATCGATATCGCTGGTCAACAACTGGGCGGAATCTGCATCCGTGCGAGCGATAATCAGCGTTGGCACATCCAGTATATCTGCGGCTAAGCGGGCAGCCGTAAGGGTTTTGATAAACTGGGATGTTGGAACGAGCACTTTCCCTCCCAAGTGGCCGCATTTTTTCTCGGAAGCCAGCTGATCTTCAAAGTGTACCCCAGACGCTCCTGCTTCTATCATGGCTTTCATAAGCTCAAAAGCATTCAGTACACCTCCGAACCCTGCTTCGGCATCCGCCACAATCGGGGCTAGCCAGTATGTTGACTCATCCCCTTCCATATGGTGTACCTGATCTGCCCGCAAAAGGGTCTGGTTTATCTTTTTTACCAAAGCGGGCACACTGTTAGCCGGATATAAGCTTTGATCCGGATACATGTTACCGGCAAGGTTTGCATCGGCTGCAACTTGCCAACCACTCAGGTATATAGCTTTTAAACCAGCTTTAACCTGCTGCATGGCTTGGTTGCCTGTCAAGGCTCCCAAAGCGGCGACATAATCTTCTGTGTGAAGGAGATTCCATAAACGCTGTGCCCCCATTTCTGCCAGCGTGTGATGTATTGTAAATGATCCCCTTAACCTGATAACTTCTTCAGCTGTATAATTTCGCTTAATTCCCCGCCAGCGAGAAAGAGTTTTCCACTGTTTTTTTAGTCCTTTTGCCTTATCCATCCTATGCTCCCTTTTTAGTTATTGTTATCTCCTTTAATGCGTCATGGAAAAAGTCCGGTAAATCTTCAAGTAAAAAAATAGCCCCCACTTCTTTCCTTGCTTGTTTGAACTCCTGCTTCACAGCACGCACAGCCTCTACCGAAGCCCCTCTCATAGCCTCATCAACTTCGGCCAAAATCTTTTCTAATTCCTCGTCGAATATGTGATCGACCAACTCACGAGTAATCGTTCGCCCATCTTTCATAATGACTTTGTGGAAAATCCACTGCCAAACCTGTGCTCTCGATATTTCGAGAGTAGCCAAATCTTCCATTAGGTTGTCCCAGGCCACACAGCCGATATCCCGATTCCATCCCTGCATATAGCCAATCCCTACACGGATATTGGTTCGTAATCCGGCTTCGGTCACATATCCTCCACCCTGTGGCAAAAGATCAGGATACTTATCCTGGTACGGAAGCAGTTGGTCCAGCTGATTATTTTCCGTAAAACAATCCAGTGCATAGGTGATAAAATAAGGATGAGAGACCCAACAACCATCATGGCCGATATCATGCTCATTTTTTTTGTCAGCATACACTTTTGCCGTTTGTTCTTTGCGCAATTTAGCCGATTTTCCCGGTGTAAATGCTGACATTCCCCCGATAGCCAGGGCCCCGCGGCTATGACAAATTTTAATTAAACGCTTGGCGTACTGATCCATCCAGGGCTTATTCATGCCAATGGTGCCTCTGTCAGGCATCACGCGATCTTGATGATATCGCAACACCTTAATATCACTAAAAATTTTATCCCAGCGCCCGACATTGAGGCCGGCAGCATGATCGCGAATTTCATATAAAATTTCTTCGATCTGGTAAGCAGCCGGTAGGGTTTCTATAAGAAAAGTAGCTCGCAAAGTCCCGGTTTTATATCCTAACGCATCCTCAAGCATACTAAACAATCGGTTCCACCAGCGAGCCTCTTGGTAAGATTCGCATTTGGGAATATAAAATTTGGGCGTTCGTCCACGCTCAATCAATAATGACGCTGAATGATAAAAAGAGACTGCCAAATCAAATACTCCGGCCGAAATTGATTCACCGTTTACCTGGATATGATCTTCATCCAGATGTAAGCCCCTGCAACGAACCATAACACCAGGCATATCTTGTGGATCCAGGCTATAATACTTAGCCGGACTGGTTTTAGTGGCAGGTTGTTCAAACTCCAAATTACCCTTTGCTGCACCGATGAGATTATAAAAGCCATCTATTACATTAGACCAGCTGGGTTTCATCGAATCCTCAAAATCCAGCATTGCCATATCTGCCCGTTTTCCGTCATCGTTTCGACTGAGCATGTTGATAACCATCTTGGTGGAATTAACCGGGCCTGTAATTTCTACTCTCCTTTTTTTTAAATCATCTGGCAATGGGTTAATCTTCCAATTGCCGGTTGCTGCCTCAGTTGTACGGCTGAGGTACTCCGGCACTTTGCCTTGGTTGTATTCTCTTTGATTAATCTGTCGTTGCAGTAGTAAGGATTTACGTTCAATCTCCAATTCTTTATGTAGCCTCGCCAAAAGGCTAACCAGTGGGTCTGCCAAAAGGTTCTTAACCTTGTCATTATACGCTCCTGCCTTTACAGCCAGGCCGTTATTCAATTCAATATTTAATTTCTTTTGCTCGGTAAGCTCCATTAGTCTCCCTCCATTTGTTGATTAGTAGGATACGTGACAAATACACGCTCTTTTCAAATAAAGAAAAACGAATATTTATTAAAAGCGAATTTTCGCTAAATAATTATTTTCACAAAATTCTAATGTTTGTAATAAGCTTTACCAAGCCATTTATTCATATTACTGGTTTTTTCAGCTGCGAATATTCTCTGTCAGCTAATACTGGGAAATAGTCATGCAGAATTTGTAAGTTCAAAAAGCGCTTTATCCATTAAGGCAAATATGAGTTATGACTATACAAGTGCAGGAAGAAAATTTAAGAGCTATTTTCGGGCTCAAGCTTCGGCAGTATCGAGAAAGCAAAGAACTATCAACCCAGGAACTGGCAGAAAAAGCGGGAGTATCCGCCTCATACATCAATGAGATAGAAAAAGGGAAAAAATATCCCAAAGCAGACAAAATTATGTCGCTGGCTGCCGCACTGGAGGTTGAATACGATGAGATGGTTTCTCTCAAATTAGGCAAAAAACTGGGACAACTCTCCGATTTACTCAAGAGTAATGCTTTCCATGAAATGCCACTGGAATTGTTTGGTATTAAGACAAGTGATCTGATTGGGTTGATGGGCGATGATCCGGCCAAATTTAGTGCTTTGATCCAAACCTTGCTTGAAGTCGCCCGCAATTACGATCTCAGAGTGGAGCACTTTCTTTTAGCTGCACTACGATCATACCAGGAGCTCCATAAGAATTATTTTGACGATTTAGAGGAAGAGGCACAGACATTTAGGGAGAAACATGGATGGTCAAAAGTTCCAACCATTTCTCATGATAAATTAAAACAGCTTTTGACAGAAGAACATGGGTATCAAATTTTTGAAAGCGGTTTTAAAGAATACCCGGAACTGAAAGGCTTTCGTTCTGTATTTGTTCCGGGCCCACAGAACAAACTTTTCATCAACAAACATTTGCTTCCGTCCCAGAAAGCATTTGTGCTCGGACGCGAATTAGGCTTTGTCATTCTGGATCTGAAGGAGCGCGCACTTACCTCCTCTTGGATTAAGGCAGAGTCATTCGACCAGGTCTTGAACAATTTCAGGGCCTCTTATTTCTCAGGAGCCATGCTTATTAATTGTTATACCCTTGTACGCAAACTCCAGGCTTTTTTCAACAAAACTAGCTGGAACCCAGAAGAACTAATTTCCATAATGGATTTTTTTGATGCTACTCCCGAGACCTTCATGCACCGCCTCACTCAGATTTTACCTCATTACTTTGGCCTAGACCAATTATTCTTTTTACGCTTTCATAACAGCCCGGGGACCCATAAGTACCGGCTTTCAAAGGAAATGCATCTTTCCCAACTTCATAATCCTCACCGGGTAAATCAGAGTGAGCATTACTGCCGTCGCTGGGTAACCTTAACCCTTCTTCAGAATCTGGCGCAAACTGACAATCATAATGCCAATAGCACCCCATTAATAGATACCCAGCGTTCGCATTTTTACGGAACAGAGAATGAATATTTATGCATATCCATGGCACGACCTCTTGCTTTAAGCACCAATACCAATTCATGTGTAACTCTCGGACTGTTATATGATGATGCCTTGCATAAGAATATAAAATTTGCGAATGATCCATCGTTTGAGAAAAGGATTGTCAATGAGTCATGTGAACGATGCCCTATTACCGATTGCCATGAGCGCGTAGCGGATCCTAAGATCAACAATGAACAGACAAAACTAAAAAAACGGGAAACAGTTTTAAATCGCTTCCTGGATGATCATTCGGAATAAGGCATCAAACAATCTTAACCTTATACCCCTGATCATTCGTTGTCAAAATCGATGATGTCATTCCGGTATATTGGCACTTCATTTACGGCTTTGATAAATGAATGGGCCTTCCTAAGCTGATCTTTATCATTAATAGCATAGGGCCAATATTGCTCGACATTTCCCCTATTCATCAGAAGCTGCATCGTACCCTGTGATTTATGTTCCGCAATTACCCAATTGGCAATTATTTTATAATTCATGCGGTTGTTATAGCCAAAGGTCTGTGTTCGGTCAAATTGCAGGGGTGGTTCCCCTTTCATTAGCCTGGATATTGGATAGCCCTCCAGCTGAGTATATTCAGTTGAATCATCCAAAGATGAAGCAATATCGGTTGCAAAAACAGCCGGACGCTGTTCTTTGGGTAATAGTCGGATTGCCTCCAAGGCCAGAATTGCCGATGCTTTATGATGTGCATGCGTACTTTCCTTGGGCATCATTGTAAATACAAAATCATAATTTTCGTCTCTCAGAATCCTCACCAAACGTCGCTTCACCCAAGTCGTATCCCATTGACTTAATGGCTTTGAAATATCTTCGGAATATTTTTTATCCACTTGGTCAAAAAAGTAATAATTGCGAATACCCACAATCTTGCCGCCAGCCATTAATTCCCGTTTTCTAATGGCTGGTAAATATTCTCTGCCGATCTCTTCTTTATCCAGTTGACGATCATAGATATAGTTTCCGAGTGTTGAATAATGATATCCTCCTTCTCCATTTGTCATCACAGCTAAATCAACTGTCCCCCGGAGTAGATGTGTAGCCTTAAAAACCGTTGCTGAATATAATGCATCATCATCAGGATGGGCCGTTACCAGTAATATCTTGGGTTTATATTGTAACCCTTCATACCCATCTTGGGCTTGAACACGGATTTGAAATAATAGTATCAATAAAAATGCAAGAGCAGTTCTATTCAGCTTTTCCATAATAATTTTGGTCACTTCGATTGTGTATTCTTTCGCAAGTTCAGGAGTATTGGTTTTAATGTATTCCAGACCGTTTCCGCTATTATCCTATGTCCCCGGGCTGTTGGATGAATACCATCTGCCTGATTCAATTCCGGATGTCCTCCCACATCTTTTAGAAGAAATGGAATGAGCCCGGTATTATTTCTATCAGCCAGATCAGGATACATTTTTTTAAACTTTTTTGTGTAATCAGGACCCAAATTAGGAGGCACCTGCATGCCCGCCAGCACGATTCTGGCATCAGGATATTTTCCTTTAACTTTATCGATTATTTGTTGCAGGTTTCTTTCTGTAGCATCGAGGTCGATTCCACGCAAACCGTCATTGCCGCCCAATTCCAACACAAAAACCGATACAGGCTGCCGAAGCATCCAGTCAATTCGTCGAAGCCCGCCGGCCGATGTTTCACCGCTGAGCCCTCCATTCACAACTTTCAAATCCCAGCCTAAGGAGTCGATTTTTTGCTGGATTAAGAACGGAAAAGCTTTCTTTTCGTCTATACCATGCCCGGCAGTAATACTATCCCCAAAAAAAAGAATCCGCTTGGGGGCATTCTGGCTCAGTGAGGCGAGTGGACTTAATAGCACTATTACAAAAAAAACTAACGTTCGTCTCATGTAATGCTCATATGATAGTTATGCATTCTGTATTTTATTTTAAAAAAGGAAACGCTTTCATTAAAGGAATGATTCATATGTTATCAACCAAAGTTTATCTATGATTTTCTCTTATGTCGCTAAATCCAATTCTGGAAGTTACAAATCTTACACAACAATTTAGAAGCGGAGATCGACTGCTCACAGTGCTTGATCACATTGATTTTTCTATTATGGAAGGAACGACTTGCTCGATTGTAGGTCCATCGGGAAGCGGTAAAACCACATTGCTTGGTTTATGTGCCGGGCTCGACCGCCCTACTGCAGGAGAGGTAACTCTCAATAGAATCAAGCTGGGACCACTCGATGAGGATGAACGCGCTGAAGTTCGCAATCGGTTTGTCGGCTTTATTTTCCAGACCTTTCAGCTCGTTCCCACGTTGACCGCTATAGAAAATGTGATGGTCCCTCTTGAACTCAGGGGCATGAAGACAAACGAAGTACATCAGGATGCAAGAACGTTACTTGAAGATGTTGGACTTGGGGATCGTCTTCATCATTATCCCACTCAACTTTCGGGGGGAGAACAACAACGAGTAGCCATCGCCCGGGCGTTTATCAACAAACCGAAAATCCTCTTTGCGGATGAACCGACAGGCAACCTGGACAGCGAAACAGGAGGAACCATTGAAGAACTGCTTTTTGATTTAAATAAGGCCAATGGTACAACATTAGTACTTGTAACCCATGATCTCTCCCTCGCCGAACAATGCCAGCGTATTATACGCCTGAAAAATGGCCGCCTATTCAAGGATGAATGGTTAGAAAAGCCTAAAACGGAAGAAAAAATTGAACATTAAATTTCCGGCTATGAGCTCTTTGTTCTCAAAATGGCCATGGAAGATGGCTTGGCGTGATGCACGCTCAAATAGGAAACGACTATTCGTTTATATTTCAGCAATCATCGTGGGCGTGGCTGCTCAAGTGGCAATTAATTCGTTCCGGGATAGTCTGAATTTTACCATCAACAACCAATCTAAAGAACTGCTTGGAGCCGACCTTGAAGTGGAGACTGAACAACCAGCTCCTGAGCCGCTAGAAGCTTTCTTTGGTTCCCTGGGCGGTGATCAAGCAACGATTATTCAATTTCCGTCTATGGTTCTCTTCCCCAAAAACGGAGGTACACGGCTATCTAATATCAGGGCATCAGACGGGAAGTTCCCTTTTTACGGAACATTGGAAACTGATCCCGAAGAAGCAGCCCATAGTTTTAAAACGGATAGTTCTGCCCTAATCGATAAAACGCTGATGACACAATTCGGCATTGAAATTGGGGACTCCATCAAGGTCGGGCAAGTAACCTTTCCAATCAGCGGAGTGATCACAAAAGTTCCGGGAGAAGCTGCAGCAACATCCATGATTGGGCCTCGAATTTTTATTCCTGAATCGATGCTCAATTCAACAGAGCTTATCCAACGTGGCAGCAGAGTCAATTACAAGCGGTATTTCAAGTTTGAAAGTGAGCGAAATATGGAGCCAATACTGGCTAAACTGGATTCACTCGAAAACAGCCTTGATATCGATATTCACACCGAAACGGTACAGGAACGCAGAGAGGAAATTGGGGAAGCCGTCGGGAATCTTGGCAAATTCCTGAACCTGGTGGGTTTTATTGCCCTTCTATTAGGGGGCATAGGAGTAGCAAGCTCAATTTATGTCTATATAAATCAAAAAATAAGCACCACGTCGGTGCTACGCTGTTTCGGTGCTTCATCTGACCAGACTATGAGTATATTCTTAATACAGTCGCTGGTATTGGGATTTACGGGTGCCCTTGCCGGCACGCTTTTGGGACTGGGGGTTCAATCCTTACTTCCCGGCTTATTAAGCGATTTTTTACCCCTCGATGTGCGTTTGACCGTCTCATGGTTTTCTATAGGATTGGGCCTTTTTACCGGGACTGGGGTCGCACTGGTCTTTGCTTTACTCCCTTTGCTGGCAGTAAGAAAAGTATCTCCGCTCTATGCACTCAGAACTATAGAGAATACGCTGACATCATTGCTATCCAATAAGACAAAAATAATAATCTACACTGCTATTGTTTTTACAGTAATGGCATACGCCTCATTGCTAACTGCCAGTTGGAAAGCTGGTGTCCTATTTGCTATAGGTATGTTAATAGCCTTTGGGCTACTGCTCGGCGTCGCGAAAATCCTGATGAAGCTGGTTAAGCGTTTTTTCCCCACAAGTTGGACCTATGTATGGCGACAGGGTTTGGCAAACCTGTACCGTCCTCATAACCAGACCGCCACACTGATGCTCTCCTTGGGATTAGGAATCCTGCTTGTCAGCACACTCTATTTTAGCCAGGACATGCTGATGAAAGAGCTCGAATTTGCTACGCGCAAAGATGCTCCAAACCTTATTTTCTTTGATATTCAGCCCGACCAAAATGAAGGTACGAACCAAATAATAAAAGAAAAGGGCCTCCCTGTTCTGCAAAATGTACCTATGGTAACCATGCGGATTGATTCCCTGCGCGGGCGCAGTTCAGAAGCAATAAATAAAGATACCTCAAATCACGTTCACGGTTGGGCGCTGCGCAGAGAATATCGTTCAACATACAGAGACACACTAATCGATTCTGAAAAACTAATTAAAGGGAAATGGATTGGCAAAGCCCCGGACAAGGGCCCTGTCCCTGTATCGGCCGCACAACATATCGCTGAAGACCTTAATCTCAATATCGGCGACCATCTTACGTTTGACGTTCAGGGTGTGCCCGTTCAGGCTTATATCGCCAGCATCAGAAAAGTTGATTTCCAGCGCGTTCAACCCAACTTTTTTATGTTATTCCCAACAGGAATATTGGAACAAGCTCCTCAAATTTATGTGACGGTAACCCGCACCCCGAATCAACAGGTTTCAGCATCTATCCAACAGGCAGTTGTACAGAACTATCCCAATATTTCTGCAATTGATGTAAGCCGTATACTTGAAACGATTAACCAGTTCATAGATAAAATATCGTATGCCATTCAATTCATGGCGCTGTTTAGCATTATTACCGGGCTTATCGTCCTGGCCAGTTCAGTTGCTACAAGCCGTTTTCAACGTTTAAAGGAAAGTGTACTCCTCCGTACAATTGGAGCCAGCAAAAAACAGATTGTCAAAATCCTTGCCGTAGAATATTTTTTCCTTGGAATATTGTCGGCCCTGACCGGATTCATTCTCTCTCTCGGAGCTACATGGCTTTTAGGCTATTTCTACTTCGGCATCACATTTACCCCCAACCTCTGGGTTATCCTAATAGGCACAACAATAGTTACTGCCCTAACGATTATTATAGGGATGTTGAATAGCCGAAGTGTGTATAAAAAAACGCCACTGGAAGTACTTCGCCTCGAGGCTACCTGACAATGAATTATAATATCAATATTTTAGCATATCCATTTCAGGAATATGTGACCATGAACGTACGGCAAAAAACATATTTGATCTCATTTATTATTCTATTGTTCTGCCTACTTATCGCCGGATTCATTTATTATTTCACGGGGCATGTAATAATCGCTATTTTTTTCGCCCCGCCGGTTATTCACTGGATCCTGCAGAGACGCACCCCCTCCGGAAAACAATAAAATTTTGTTTCAGTTTAATGCTTGTAAAAAAAATACAGCTTGCCCATATTGAAAACAGACGGCAAAACTAAATTATCAGTATGAGTGCAAAAAAAAGATTAAAAAAGATGTTGCCCGATATCAGGTTCCGTTCAAACCGGCAACGGAAAAAACCCGGTACCCCACCAGGGACCGTTCTGCATACAGGGGAAAAGCACCTGGAAGAAATCCAAATCATGGTTCATGATTACGATCAGAAAGAAGTACGGGAAATTCCTATTGATCAAATTCAAAAAGCGCAGCCCTATCTTGAAAAACCTTCCAAAACCTGGATTAAAATTTGCGGGCTTCATGATGTTGAAATGTTGAAATCAATATGGAGTTATTTTGATCTGCACCCACTGATACAGGAAGACATCGTCAATACTTCGCAACGACCAAAAGTGGAGACATACGGGAATTGTATTTTCTTTGTCCTCAGAATGCTAACCTACTCGGAACAGGAAAGAGCCATTAATTCGGAACAGATTAGTATTGTGTTGGGCAAGAATTATGTCCTCTCTTTCCAAGAGACCGACAAAGATTATTTTAAACCCATCTTCGACCGTCTGACGATCGAAAACGGACGCATTCGCTCCCGTGGAACAGACTACCTGACATATGCCTTAATAGATACCGTTGTTGACCACTACTTTCACATCATTGAGTATATCGCCGATGAGATAGAGACCCTCGAAGATGAATTGTTAAAAGAACCCGGTGAACACCTGCTTAAAGAAATACACAAAGTAAGAAGAGAAGTTATTTACTTCCGCAAATCTGTTTGGCCCCTTCGGGATGCCATTAACACAGCAATTCGGGATGAATCCAAATTCATTATTTCAGATACTAAAATTTACCTTAGGGATGTCTATGACCATATGATCCAGGTAATTGACAATATTGAAAATTACCGTGATATGGTTTTGGGTGTCCATGATATGTATATGTCTTATGTCAGTAATAAGATGAATGAGGTGATGAAGGTTCTTACAATCATTGCCACAATCTTTATACCACTGACATTCATTGCCGGTCTTTACGGAATGAATTTCAATACTCAAACCAGCCCCTATAACATGCCTGAACTCAATTGGTATTGGGGGTATCCTGCTTCTCTTACTATTATGGCCATTTTAGCCGTTTTAATGGTTATTTATTTTAAGCGAAAGGGCTGGTTCTAAGAATAACCAAAATTACTTATTTTTCTTTTATAACCTCCATAAATTCTTTCATCATGGAAAATATCAAAATACTTGTGCCGCTAGACTTTTCTGAATTGGGATCTAAAGCTTTGCATTCTGCCGAGAAAATGGCAACACTCTTTAACGGGTCCATCACTCCTTTTCACTCCTATTTACCACTTAATGAGGTGGAAGGCGGTCCTTATATGTTTGGAATGGGATCGGCTTCTGTAGAAGATTACGATGAAATAGAAGAAACACTTCACAGCCGTTTGGCAGAGCTGGCTAAAGAAGAGGTTGACCCTACGCTGGTTAATGAGCCATTAATTTCGATTGGCAATCCGGCCCAGGCAATCGTTGAAGAAGGTAAGAATTTTGATATGATAGTGATGACAACGCATGGACGCACCGGCTTTTCTCGTTTTTTTCTGGGGTCCGTTTCGGAAAAAGTATTGCGAACATCACATGTACCCGTTTTGATAGTAAACCAAGAACGAGAATTGGCAGATTTGAAGCATATCATGCTAACTACGGACTTTTCGGATCATTCGAAAGAGGCTTTTTCGGTAGCACAGCAAATTGCCCGGAAAGCAAATGCAAAACTGGAACTTGTTAATATTTTGTCATACGATCCCCAACATCAAAATGAACCGGACGAATCCAAATTGGTGTTGAGAAAACAAAGACTCAGTGTATTAGCAAAGGAGGAATTGCACGAAATCAGCGATCTCATGGAAACCAAGGTTCTTGTTTCATCCGATACGCCTCATGAAGCCATCCTTAATTATGATTTGAACACTCCCCATGACCTGATCGTGATGTCGACGGTAGGGCGTACCGGCATCGATTACCTGATGATGGGCAGTACGACCGCTAATGTTGTCCGCCATGTAAAGAGCCCTGTTCTGAGCGTCAATCCGAAAGCAAAAGGGTGATATTGAAGGTATCTATTCAATTAACAATACTCCTTATTTTCGTAAATCTGTTGTTCTATGCTTGTGGCACTGCCTATGAACCAAGCAAAAAAGATTCAAATAGTGGGGGTATCCAGCTCAAAAAATCAGAACCAGTTCAAGCTGATGCCACATTAGAAACAGTGACATGGAATATTGAATGGTATGGGGACAACGATCACGGGCCTGACAATGAGGTACAGCAAACGAAAAATATCCTCCAGGTAACAGACTCACTCAAAGCGGATCTTTATGCCTTTGAAGAAGTATATAACCAAGAAACCCTGGATACCCTTACTCGTTATATGCAAGGCTACCATGGTTTTGTAGCCGATTATATTCCTTATAACCAACGTATGGCATTTGTTTTCAATACGAACACCATTGATTCCCTCTCTTCCGGCCCTATTCAAAAAGTAGGCACACTATATCAGAAGAACTGGAGTTATGACTGGGCCAGTGGGCGCCTGCCTATGTACTTCAAATTTAACTATACATACGGGAATATAACGATTCCATTTTATACAGTTGTTATCCATGGCAAAGCCAACACCGGGGACAATGAACAGGAACGCAGCGATGCCTATCAACGAAGGAAGGAAGCTGCAAAAGGGTTATACAATTATCTCATAAATAATGAGCCCGAAGCTAATATTATTATTCTGGGCGATTATAATGACGATGTTGATGTTACCATATATGACAACACCTCCGAGTCGCCCTACCAACCTTTTGTAGCCGACAGCGATAGCTTTCGGGTTGTCACACAAGTTCTCACGGAAGCCGGCAAATCATCTACTGTGCAATATCCTAATATAATTGATCATATTACCATGAGTGATGAACTATTCCCCTTGTATGTTGATGGCAGTGCGGCCGTGTTCAAGGTTAGTGACAGTTTTATCCCAAGTTATGGAAATACGACATCAGATCATTTCCCCGTGTGGGCCAAATTTGATATCACTAAATCCAGGTAACAAAGCTGCAAATTAATATCCTGATACTCAACTAAACAGCTTGTGAACCCATAAAAAAAGGAAGGCCATAATATTTACGGCCTTCCCAGGGTTCTACCCCACCGATATCGGAGTCATCGGTAGGTATCGTATATAGTTGTTTCATAACTCAACACGGATACCGGTCATAACGTGTAACCTGGTTACATCTTCTTTAACTGCCTCACTGGTTGTGGCCGTTTGGTACAGCGTGTTGCTGTCATTCCAGAAACTATACTGCAAGCCGAAATCAAAAATTAATCCTCTCGTCAGCTCAGCACTAAACCCACCGCTTAAAAAATGACGTGCACGATCCAATCCCTTTTGAGGGCTCGGGAAATAAGCATATCCCGCCCGCGCTGCAAACTGATCATTCAGCTGATATTCTATTCCTGTCCGCCAATTAACGATATCTCTAACATTATTTCTCACCGCAGAGTTAATGCTGCTCTCCAATGAATTAAGACTCAGCTCCTTGAAATCAATTCGCGCATCTGAATAGAATACTGCTTCAGCCGATGCCGAGAACGTAAGCTTATCAAGGTTTTTTAAAGTAACACCGCTTTTCAACCTTTGGGGCCTGGTAATTTTGTACTTGAATCTGCCGGGAGCATCATCTTCAAACTGGATACCATTATCAAAAGTAGTGGTGATTGTGGTGTTGTAGTTTTCTGTAATATCCAGCTTACTCGGAAATTCATAGCTGGCTGCGATACTTAGTTCTTCGGTGGGTTTATATACAAATCCCATGCGTGCACTAAAGGCCTGTATGTCGGCATCAATTTTATCATGGCTGAGAATGTTGTCAATATCGGTATCGGCTGTCCCATCCTGGTTACTATCAATGAATTGTGCGTTGTAGTCATTTTGTTGATCCGACTCGAGAAAATCGCGCCGATAGGAATACGATCCATCCAGATATCCGATCGAAGCGCCTACCGAGAAATTTTTAAACACTTCAGTAGCCATAAATGCAGAATATTCGCCTAAAGCCCCTCTTTCAGTAAGTTCCATATCCTGATTGATGCCCGGATAAAAATTATTGTCAAAGAACCTAAAAATAGATTTCGTATCAGCATACGAGCTATCAGTAGTAGCAAAATCAATAGCATAAGTATCGAAAGCAGCAAAAAAAAGACTGTCGTCAGCGGTCACATTATAAAAATCTGTAATCGTAGTCTGATTATTGCGCCCACTCGCCGAAAGTGCCCGGTTAAAATCGGTTGTCTGGCTATAGCCTCCCCCAACAACCAGGCTACCACGGGTAGTTGGTACCTTATATAAGATTCCCAGATCGCCAATTCCCGTTTGATTGTCTGAAAAGTCTGATTGATTTCCCAGGTACGTGCCGGTTTCATCCAAAAAGCGGCTGCTTAAATCAACAGAAAAAAAACTTTTATCGTATAAAGCCATTATCGCCGGATTCTCCTGATATGCCCCAAAGCCGGTGGGGGCACTTATCCCCGGAATAACGATGCTAATAGCATCATATGACGGGTATTCAAGACTATAACGCAATACATCATCGGCACTCTGCGCTTTTAAGCCATTCGCGGTGACAATGATGCCCAAAAGGAGTAATATGTAGCTTTTTTTTGACATACTTTTATTACCTGATGATTAGAATGGGCCTGTAGATATGTTTAATTAAAAGAACCTTAGTTGTGATGTCCGCGGCTCCGATTTGATCCGTTAGACGACGAACTCCTGCTCCGACTCCTTGAGGATGAACCGCTGGACCTTGAATGACTTGAAGATGAACTGCGACGAGTCACCGTAGACCTGCTATGGCTGGTTCCAGAACTTCTGCTTCTTGTGACGGCCGATCGTGACCTCGTGTTGGATGAAGAACGAGCTCTGATACGGACCGGATTACTATTGCTGTGGTTATTGATTATTCGCCCGGTACGTTCCATAAAGCCACTTAGCCTCTTAAAGAAAGTCGGCCGTTTCCTTTCAATTTTTTTCATGGCATCTATTCTGGAAGACGGAACTCGCTGGTTATTCAAACGCTTCCTGATATCCGAACGGTTTTGCAAACGCTGTACAGTACCATTGCTTACATCCGTTCTTGACCGAATAATTGCCGAACGATTTTGATCATTGCTTGAATTGTCACGTGAACGAATCGCCCGATTCTGTGGATTATTATTGCGTTGAACCGTTCCACGGCTCCTGGTTCGTGTAGAACTTGTATTTGTGCTGGTTCCCCGGCTTCGTGTTACTGTAGTATTCGATGTTCTATTCACAACGGTACCCCGTGTTCTCGAGGTCCCAACCGCACGTGTGCGGACGGTCGTATTGCCGGTTCTGGCCGTATTCCGACTCGTAACCGAGTTGGCGTCACGGGTGCGGGTCCCGACATTGTTACCAACGCGATTGGTTCCTATAGTGCGTGGACCATAGCGTGAATCGCGCCGGAACGTTCCTTTATAACCGTGATAATTATAATATCCATAATGTCCATAATATCGATAGTAGTTATAAGCAAACGGACGATATCCGTGCCAATAATAATCATAATAGAACGGATCGTAGTAGAATGGATCGTAATAATAAGGATGCCCCCATCCGAAGGTTATTGAAAAGCTAAACCTGCTTCCCCAGTAAGGATACCGATAAGAAGAATAATAAGGATGCCATCGGTGAAAGTAGAATGGAGTCAATGTCAAATACGGATCGTAATAATCAAATCCATAGTAGTAATTATATACATTATAAGGATTACACCCACAATCCTTATATCTTTCTGCATAGGCATAATCTTTGTAATAAATCGGTACGCCCTCCTCGTCAGTTTCAACAGCTACACCCGCATCCTCTTGTTCTACATTTTGAGCATACCCACCTGCTTCTTCCCTATCCGTAATCCTTTTCACTTTTTGGGAATATTGCAACTGAGTGTAGCAACCTGTCAACAACAGTGCAAATAATGTTATAATAAGACTTTTAACAGCTTTCATGGGTTACTCCTTTAATGCTCCCCTTCTATCAAGGTTAGCATCACATTTAGTTTAATTTCTAATAATACGTTAAGCGTAAAAAACTCATGCTACAATCACATATTCATGTTAGCTTCACTGTTAAAACAAGAATAAATGTGATTTAGTTACATACTTCAGCAGTAAAATGCCGAAAATGAGACAAGCTGAAATAACATATTCATGCTATCTTATATCTCCCCTTTAAGGGATTTTGCGATAACCTCCGCTTTAGAATTAACGTGCAGCTTTTTGTAGATATTTCTGATGTGAGCACGTACTGTATCAATAGAAATATCATAGCGGTCAGCAATCATTTTATAGCTTAATCCGTCTACCAGGCCGTTGACGATGTCGTGTTCGCGAGGTGTAAGATCAGAATCAGAATTCTTCTTGGGAGCATTTTCCTGGAAATGGTTAATCACCTTTCGAGCAATTTGCGGGGACATGGGGGCCCCTCCCTCTACCAACTTAATAATCGACTCTTTAATCTCAGGCAAGGATGTGTGTTTAAGTAAATAGCCAGAAGCACCTGCCCTCAGGGCATTGAATATTTTATGTGAATCATGGTAGACGGTCAGCATGATAATATCAATATCCGCGTATTTATCCTTGATGAGGCTAATTCCTTTGATTCCAGACATGCCCGGCAGCTGAATATCCATCAAGATAACATCCGGCTTGGAATGCTCTTCGAGGTACTCCAGCATTTCTTCCACCGAATCCACTGCAACCGGACACGAAAGCTCTTCCTGCATATCCAGGTACCGTTGTATCAAATCCCTTATCTTTTTATTGTCTTCGACAATACCTACGACTGAGCCCATTGTATTACCGTTTCGTTATCTGGTTTTACTTATTACTTTTTACAACAACTTCAAAACCATTGTTGTAATAAAAGCTAACACTGGCATCTATCCTCTTTGCTCGCATTTTCATGTTACGTAAACCCTGCCCGCTTTTGCGTACATTTGATGCATTTTTTCCGTTGTCCTTAATTCGCATTTCAAAACCGGCACCATTTGTAGAAAGAGTAATATCAACCCTCTCTGCATTCGAATGCTTAGCAATGTTATTAACAGCTTCTTTAAAAATAAGGTACAAATTTTCTTTTAGAGAAACTTTTAACTTCTCCTGCATATCTCCTTCAAATTGATAATTAATCTGTTTTTGAGGCAATACGCTGTTGACATAATCCTGCATGCGATCAGTCAGATCCCCCACGGTATCATTGCGGGCATCGATGGACCATACAATATCATCCAAACTGGTTACAATTTTTCGGCTTTGCGAGCCAATTTGCTGAAGCGACTCCTGCAAGTCTTCGGTGACATCCATGGTTTGTAAGAAATCGGACTGCAATGCAATTTCAGTAAGGGCAGATCCGACATCGTCATGCAAATCACTGGCAATACGTACACGCATTCGTTCAATATCTACCATTTTCCTAACCCGGTAGTAGTTATATACAAACAAAACGATAAGCACAATCAATACCAAAACAATACAAATGAACCACCAACGCATCCAAAAAGGCGCCAATACGGTAAATGACAATTGCGCAGCATGCTCACTCCAACGGCCATCGTTGTTACGGGCCTTTACTTCAAATATATAGTTGCCCGGAATAAGGGTCGAGTAACGAACACTGCGTTGTATTGTCTCCTGCCAATCTTCTCCGGAGTTTTTAAGACGGTATTTGTAGAGTACCTGCTGAGGAGCGGAAAAGCTAATACCAATAAATTCGAAAGTAATATTATGGCTGCCGCTACCTATTTCGATATCGGAATCCAGGGGTATATTCTCCCCAGACATTTGCATATTTTCGATATGGACAGTTGGGGCAACTTCGTTTATTCTCTCTTCATCCGGATTAAATTTGGTCAAGCCGCCAACCGATCCAAACCACAAATTACCTTCTCGATCTTTAAACGAGGCCCCGGCATTCATTTCATTTGCCACCAAACCCTGATTCTGAGTGACGAGCTTAAAAGCACGGCTTCTGATATTTTTATCCTCGGAATTATATGCATCGTAATCCAACCGGATGACTCCTTTATTGGTCCCGATCCAAAATATCCCCCGGTCATCCTGCTCAATAAAATAGCATACTTCGTCAGGCAAGCCGTCATCAGCGGTAATAGTATTGAACCTTCCGTCTCTCAGCCTTGCGATGCCACCAAAAGTAGCAAACCATAGATCACCGGATCTCGACTTCAGGATGTCCAGAACACCATTATTCGGCAGCCCATCCTGTATCGAATAATTCTTGAATACTCCATTTTTCAACCTGCTTACTCCCCCGTAATTGGCAATCCAGATAGCCCCATCATCAGTTTCGGTCAGCGAAAGAATTGTATTGTTAGCAAGACCGTTTTCTTCCGTAAGATGCTTGAATCGTCCATTATAATAATGCAACAAACCTTCCCCATAGGTTCCAAGCCATATTCCGGGACTGTGTTTAGGGTTTAGAATAGCTCTTATCTTACGATAAGGGAGCTCCTGCTCATTAAAATTTCTAAAAGTGCCATTGTTATAGATACTGAATCCCCAACGGGTGCCAATAAGCAATGAATCACCTTTCCCAGCCCTGATTGTGTATACTTTATCATCTACCAACCCATCTTTGGTACTTAGGCCAGAAAATTTATCGTCTTGGATATTACAAATACCACCAAATGTACCAATCCAGTGCCGTCCCGACTGGTCTTCTGTTATGGAAGTTATAACATTGTTGGGAAGCCCCTGCTCTACCGTATAGCTTTTAAAATCATTACCTAAAAAAATGCTTATACCTCCGCCGAATGTCCCAAACCAAATATTACCCTCCCGGTCATATTCTGTGGCATAGATGATATTATTGGCTAGTCCCTCGTCCGCTGTATAATTGGTGAACGTACCGTCCTTGAAATAGCTGGCCCCTTCTTCAGTCCCCAACCATAAATTCCCTGCATCGTCTTTGGATATTGATTGAATGCCATTATTGATGAGTCCGTCTTTTTCGGTGTAACAATGGAATTCCTCACCTTTGAAATTACATAATCCATCACGGGTGGCAATCCACAAAGAACCATCGTTGTCCAACACCAAATCCCGAAGACGATTATCGGGTAACCCATCGCTGGTAGTGAAAGTGCGGAAATGACCATCCTTCAATTTCGTTAAGCCGTCACGCGTTGCAAACCAAAGAACATCGTCGTCATCTTCAATGATACTGCGAACCCTGTCGTCACCCAAGCCCTGAACTTTGCTGTATTGCGTCAAATTTCCATTGGGATCCAAATGCCAAGCACCTTCACCGTCAGTTGCAAACCAAAGGTCTCCCCGGTGATCCCGAAAAATATCTAACACAGTACTCGATACCAGGGGGGCTAAGTTCGGCACTGTATAAATGCTGTCGGCCTTCATCACGTTGACGCCCCCTCCTGTACCAATCCAAAGACTTCCCTCTTCATCCTCATAAAGAGAAAAAACCTTATTATTCAACAGTCCATCTTCGGAATAATAGTTTTTAAATTTGACGCCATCAAAACGGTTTAGTCCATAACTCGTACCGATCCACAGATATCCCTGGTTATCCTGCATCAAATCGTTTACAACGGCTTCACTAAGGCCTTTTTCAATGGAATACGTGCGAAATGGCAGCATTTGTCCAATGCCCGAGTCAGTAATGGCTGTAAGTAAAAAGAATGTGATTAGGAATCGGTTCATAGGATTTTAACGAGTATCACAGCAAAAAAATATTTTATTACAGGGTATTCTATTAAAAGTTTGGGGAAATAAAAAAAGCCCCTCTCGAATGAAAGGGGCTTTGATTTTCTTTAAAAAAAGTTTAGCCAAGATAGGCTCTCAGGGCCGCACTGCGGTTATGATGCCTCAATTTGCGGAGCGCTTTTTCCTTAATCTGACGGACGCGTTCGCGAGTCAGGTCAAAACGCTCACCAATTTCTTCGAGCGTGAGTGAGTGCTCGCGGCCAATACCGAAATACAGGCGAATCACTTCAGCTTCCCGATTCGTCAATTTTGAAAGAGCACGCTCGATCTCCACTTTCAGCGACTCACCCATCAGGTCCGTATCCGGATCCGGGGTCTCTTCATTTTCAAGGACATCCAACAATCTATTATCCTCACCCTGGGCAAAAGGAGCATCAACAGATAAGTGGCGACCGGAAATTTTGAGTGTGTCAGCCACTTCCGAAACCGTCATATCCAGGCTTTCTGCCAGCTCAGCAGCCGAAGGAACCCGTTCATATTCCTGTTCCAGTTTTGAGAGCTCTTTTCCTATTTTGTTTAATGCCCCCACACGGTTCAATGGAAGTCGAACAATCCGACTTTGCTCGGCCAGAGCCTGCAAAATCGACTGGCGAATCCACCAAACAGCATAAGAAATAAATTTAAATCCCCTCGTTTCGTCAAAACGCTTGGCTGCTTTGATCAAACCGAGGTTTCCTTCGTTGATAAGGTCTCCAAGAGACAAACCTTGGTTTTGATATTGTTTTGCAACAGAAACCACAAAACGAAGGTTTGCTTTTGTAAGATCCTCCAAGGCCTTCTGACTTCCTTTCTGGATCTCTTTTGCAAGCCTTACCTCATCTTCGGGAGTAATAAGTTTCTCTTTACCTATCTCTTGTAAATAGCGGTCGAGAGATTCCGATTCTCGAGTAGAAATACCTGAGCTTCTTGCCACGGGATTAGCTGGGTTAAATTAGCATTTGCTTGTGATATAAATCCTTTGATCTTATCTAACGTCTATAAACGATCAAATTCTATAAGAATAACGAAAAAAGGCAGAATAATGTTGCGCTTTCAAATCTCTATAAGATAATGGTTTTATCCTTTAAAATCGAATAGTTTTCTATTCACTTAGACGGCCATTAAGCATAGATGTTCCGGGATATTCCTCCGTAATCCCGAAGAAATCAGCAGCAGTACTTGCGACATCGCTAAAAGTTGCCCTTATTCCCAGTTTTACTTCAGCCGCTTTTGATACTGGAAACAATAATAATGGAACAAATTCCCGGCTGTGATTTGTACTCTCAGAAGTAGGGTCGTTGCCGTGATCACCGGTGATAATCAAAATATCGTCTTCCTGTACCTTGCTGACAATCGCAGGAATAG
>JASFMR010000024.1:0-37291 GCA_050117475.1 Balneolaceae bacterium
ACCTAAGTGATGGGGAACGGCAAAAGGTTATGATTGCCCGGGCCCTGGCTCAGGATACCTCGGCTATATTACTGGATGAGCCAACAGCACACCTGGATTTACCCAATCGCGTTGAGATTATTCGCTTGCTTCGAACCTTGTCCCACAAAACCCGAAAAGGTATTCTGCTTTCTACTCATGAGTTGGATTTGGCCCTGAAAGCAGCCGACCAGCTATGGCTGATAAATATGGAAGGTCAGGTTTTCACAGGTATTCCTGAAGATCTAGTCTTGGACGGGACGTTTGAATCGGTTTTTGAGCAGGATAGCTTTGAATTTGATCGTGCCACAGGATCTTTTACTATACACCGGCCTTCCAGTTCTCCTGTATGTCTGTCGGGAGATGACATTGCTATGTTCTGGACACGACGTGCTATTGAGCGTGAAGGCTACAACGTCTCTCAGTCTTACGATGCAAAGTTGCATATTGAAGCAATAAAAGGGGTAGATGGTTTTGAGTGGAACCTGTCTAATGGGGAAAGCGAGATTAGCTGTTCTTCTGTGAGAGAGTTAATAAGGGGGCTAAATGTTTTGGCCCGCAAAGTGGTGAATGATCGAAATTGATTGTTTCTCATTTGTTGGTGCTCGAAAAGCAGAAGTGAAAATGTAGGTATCTTCATAATGTAACTCTGGGAAAATATTCATGACATTTTGATTTATTAGCATGGCACATGTATCTTCGACTGTGCATTGGTTCTCGATACATTCGAGATTAAAAGGGAATCCGGTGCTCCCTAAAGTTTAGGGAAAGTCCGGAGCATTCCCCGATGCTGTAAGTCTCATTAGGCTTTTGATCTTTCTAGAACCACTGATCCCGATGCAATCGGGACGGGAAGGTCGTCAAAAGCGGGACGAGCCAGAAGACCTGCCAACGCACGGCATTCGTAGCTTTCGGGAGAAAAGCGAAGAATAAATGTCGTCTCTGGCTTCTGCAGGACGTGTTTATCCTTTCTTCTTGATGTCCCAAAGGTACGAATGATGAATTAATCATCATTTGTAACCTAACACAAGATTAATATGAACATTATTAAATCAATTGCTCTTAGGCTTTGCGCCTTATTGGCTTTTCTATGGCTTTACAGTCCACTTTTTGCTCAAAAAAATAGTAGCACAGCCATAGATTCCGGAATGGTGTATAAAATGAATGAAATCGTAATAAGTGCCAGCCGATATAAGCAGCCGGCTTCCTCGGTCGGTCGTAATGTTACGGTCATTGACCATTCGGAAATCAAAAACTCAATTCATACTACGGTAGGCGGACTTTTATCCCAACAACAGGGCGTACACGTTGTTGGCAATAGCCAAACGGATGGCTCCGTCCAAAGCATCTTCTTGCGAAACAGCAACAGCAATCAGACGGTCGTGATGATAGACGGGGTTCGAATTAGCGATCCCTCCACAGCAGGGAATAGCGTAAATTTATCCGAACTTTCACTGGCCGGTGTAAAGCGCATTGAAATCGTGCGGGGATCGCATAGCACCTTGTATGGTTCTTCCGCTATCGGAGGCGTTATCAATATCATCACAGAGAAAACCAACAGCCGTGGAGTTCGTCTAAATTTGGATACCGAGGGTGGGGCTATAAAATCAGGAGTATATTCCACACGCAATAACCTCTCGCTGCAGGGAACCCTTGATAACGGCTTATATGCCAACTTGGCCGTATCTCAGGACTATACAAATGGCCTTGATGCGACGGTGGATACTGCTAGCGGCCCCGGTTTTAATTCCCAAGACAGAGACGGTTTTAGAAAACTGGATTTCTATGGCAAGGCCGGTTATCATGGCAAGCTGCTGGATCTGTATGGATCATACCGGCACGAAAATCAGCATCTGGGGGTTGACCAGGGCGCTTTTCAGGATGATAACAATGCGTATCAGGATTTTCACCGGGATTTGTTTAGCTATGGCGTATCATCTCGTTTATCGAGCAGGCTTGGGTTGAAGCTGGAGGGCGCATATTCCACGCTCAATCGGGCGTTTGTCAATGATTCTTCTATCGTCGATCAACAGGGCAGCTACGATCATACCTATGCCGAGTCTCATGGAGAAGGATCACTTTGGCAAAATGGATTAACGGTTAGGTATGAAGCCGATAATGCAAAATTTATGATGGGACTGGAGTCCAACCACCAGACAATGAATAACCGAAGCTATACCTACGTTAGCTCATATAATTATGAATCAGAAACTAACCTGGACTCGCTAAACCTGAATGAGACTACTAACAGCATATTTTTGCACACCGATTTAAATGGTTCATTATTTGCCGATAATTGGGATGCCTTTTCGTTGGTACTGGGCAGCCGCCTGTCGCATCACGACCAGTTTGGTTCTCACTTTACGTATGAGATCAATCCAAGCGTACAGTTAACCTCATCGGTGTTGGTATATGGTGCGATAACTACCGGATTTAACGCCCCTTCGTTGTATCAACTCTATGCGCCTCAAAAATCATTTGGTGCCTATACGACCCGAGGAAATGCTAGCTTAGAACCCGAGGAATCAACCTCCTATGAAATAGGATGGAAGCAGGAAGCCAGCAGAACTATACGTTTTGAGTTATCATTTTTTCAGACAAATATTAGAAATACCATTGAATATATTTATCTATGGAATGGAAATACCGCTGAATCAAATTTAACTTTCGGAGACTACTTGGGAGATACTTATCTTAATGTTTCCAGGCAGTATATTAGAGGGATAGAGCTGGATTTAAATATGCAGCCTGCACCATCTCTTTCATTTTCAGGTAATCTAAGCTATATCCATTCGAAACTTGTTTTTAATCCTGGCGACATCGATCAGTCATATACAGGGGGGAACCATGTGCAGGTGTATGAAAGCGGTACGTTCGTAAATAGTAAAAGAACGGTTAAAGGGTTGTCACGTCGACCCCGGATCACAGCAAACTTCCGAATGGGTTACCGCCCATTTGAGAAAGTGCGACTAGGGATTTCTTCCCGGTTTATCGGCGCTCGTGATGATATTTTCTACAGTTCAAATTTGGGCCCTTATGGTGCTTTGGACCGTTCCAGAGTAGATGGCTATAATTTGACAGATGTAAAAATGTTGTATGATTTTAATGCTCATATAAGCGTCGGTATTAAGGTCGAAAATATTTTGGATACACAGTATTATGAGATAAATGGATATAGAACTAAGGGCAGGGGTGTTTTTCTAAAAGCTGCTTTCTCTTATTAGACTACAAAGTTCGAATATACTCCAGGCTTAGCCTGGGTCTAAAGCCTGGAGGTATTCAAAATTTATTTGGCGATAGCCTGCTGACAATTTTTCTATTCTTCCCAGTACGAGACCAGTGGACAAAACCCTAGCCAAACGGAGTATTCTGCTATATATTAACAGAGATTTTCAGCTTTAGGATGTTCCAAATGTGATAAAACACTTTAAAACCTCTTTCATCGTTATTTAGAAAAAGAAGATTTTACATTATGAGCATTTATGCTCATTATATTTACAGCTAATTAAATTTAAAAATGAAATAAAATGAGTGGATTTATATTTCTGATATTAAAATAGATACTTCACCTAGTTAAATTTTGAAGGGAAGAGTGTGGAAAACTTTATTTATCTTTTTGGCTTAGTTAATTACTCGTAATAATCGTCCCATAAATGCTTTAGGCCCAAAATTATTTTTATAAAGAGTGATTTAGGACGTTTGTTGATATCAATCAATTTATAATATAAAATATATTTTAATATAAATTTAAAAATCCTCTATTCCGTTGGACAAATTCAAATGTGGATAACTTGCTAAAATTGTGGAAAAGTATTTGGAAATTTACTTGCGACCGAATAAAAGTCCCTTATATTTAGTTTTAACTAGATGGCAGAGAGATGTTCTCTTCAGATTTTCTAGCATAATTTTTAGGTGGAATCAAGGTTAAAATAAAGGAGCTTGTTGATGAAATTTACACGTTTTTATACACAAGAGGAGTGGGATAGTCCGTTCGGGGATCTTAAATTTGAAAGTCGAAAATCCGAGATAAAAAATCCGGATGGCTCAATGGTTTTTTCGATGGATGAGGTTATTGTTCCGGAGACTTGGTCGCAGGTTTCGACTGATGTCATAGCACAAAAATATTTTAGAAAAGCCGGGGTTCCGAAAGAAACAAAAAAGATAAAGGAGAAGGGGGTACCCGAATGGCTGCTTCGCTCGGAGGCTGATGAAAAAGCAATGAAGAATATGCCCGAGGAAGAACGTTTTGGCAGTGAGCACGATAGCCGCCAGGTATTCCATCGACTTGCCGGGTGCTGGACTTACTGGGGATGGAAACATGACTACTTTGATTCTGAAAATGATGCCCGGGTATTTTATGATGAGCTTTGTTACATGCTTGCAAACCAGATGGCTGCTCCGAACAGCCCACAATGGTTTAATACCGGCCTCCACTGGGCGTATGGCATAAATGGGCCCTCTCAGGGACATTACTATGTTGACGGTAAGACGGGCGAACTCAAGAAATCCGAGGATGCCTATACTCATCCCCAGCCACATGCATGTTTCATTCAAAGTATTAACGATGACCTTGTAAATGAAGGCGGTATCATGGACTTGTGGGTCCGTGAAGCCCGTCTGTTTAAATATGGTTCGGGAACGGGAAGCAATTTTTCCAAAATCCGTGGTGAAGGTGAGCCGCTAAGCGGGGGAGGTAGATCGTCTGGTTTGATGAGTTTTCTTAAGATTGGCGACAAAGCAGCCGGGGCCATAAAATCAGGGGGGACGACTCGACGTGCTGCCAAGATGGTAACTTTGGATCTTGACCATCCTGATATTGAGGAGTATGTGAATTGGAAAGTTCGTGAAGAACAGAAAGTTGCTTCTATCGTCACCGGTTCCAAGATATTGGAGAAGCACTTAAGAAAGATTATCAGGCTTTGTAATAAGCCGGTAGAGATCGATGGACGTACCTTCAATGGTGCCGTAAGTCGCGATCCGCTCAAAAACAAGGAACTGGGTCAGGCTATTAAAGAAGCTAAACGGGATCGGGTACCTCTTAATTATATAGAGCGTGTAGTACAGCTGGCGGCCCAGGGATTTACGGATCTGGAATTCGATACCTATGATACGGATTGGGATTCGGAGGCTTATAATACGGTGAGCGGTCAAAACTCTAACAACTCCGTCCGAATGCCAAATAAGTTTATGCAGGCTGTTAAGGATGATGACGAATGGGATTTGTATTGGAGGACCGAAAAACGAAAAGCCAAGGAAGAAAGCCGTGAGCCCGAACCATGCAAGACAATACCGGCCCGTAAGCTTTGGAATGATATTTCCCATGCTGCCTGGTCATGTGCCGATCCCGGTGCCCAGTACCATGATACGATTAATGAGTGGCATACGTGCCCTAATGACGGGCCTATCAATGCCAGTAATCCTTGTTCGGAATACATGTTCCTGGACAATACGGCTTGCAATCTGGCATCGCTGAATTTGATGAAGTACTTCAAAACGGAAGAATGCAAGGAATTTGACATCGACTCTCTCCGTAATGCTTCCCGTCTATGGACCGTTGTATTGGAAATTTCGGTATTGATGGCCCAGTTCCCATCCAAGGAAATTGCCGACCTTTCCTATTTATACCGGACCCTCGGCCTGGGATTTGCCAATATTGGTGCTGCCCTTATGGTTCAGGGTGTTCCGTACGACAGTCCCAAGGGGTGTGCTATCGCCGGCGGGCTGATGAGTATTATTCACATGAATGCCTATGCTACCAGTGCCGAGATGGCAAAGGAACTTGGAACTTTTGAGCGTTTTGAGGCTAATAAAGAACCGATGCTCAGGGTGGTTAGAAATCACAAGCGGGCGGCTTATAATGTTGATCCCGAAGAGTATGAGGGCCTGACGGTCAAGCCAATGGGTATCGACGCTAATGAATGTCCGGAAAATTTATTGAAAGCCGCTCGGGAAGATTCTGACCGTGCTGTTGAGATGGGTGAGGAATACGGATATCGCAATGCCCAGGTAACGGTGATTGCCCCAACGGGCACGATTGGGTTGGTCATGGACTGCGATACTACAGGCATTGAGCCGGACTTTGCATTGGTGAAGTTTAAAAAACTGGCCGGCGGCGGTTACTTTAAAATTATTAACCAAAGTGTGCCTAAAGCATTGGATAATCTGGGGTATAGCCCCAAAGAGCGTCGCGAAATTATTGACTATGCCAAAGGCCATGGGACCCTGGACGGATGTCCTCATATAAATGAAGAAAGTCTGCGAGACAAAGGTTTTGGGGATAAACAACTTGAGGCCATCGAGGAGGCACTGCCTAGCAGCTTTGATATTAAATTTGCTTTCAACCAGTGGACCCTTGGCGAAGATTTCTGTAAGGAAGAACTTGATCTTGGAGAAGACCAGCTTTCCAATCCACAATTTGACATGCTCAAGCATCTTGGATTCTCCAGAGACGAGATCCAGGAAGCAAACGATTATGTCTGTGGAACGATGACTGTAGAAGGAGCGCCCCATCTTAAAGATGAACATCTGCCGGTCTTTGACTGCGCAAATCGCTGCGGTCGTACGGGGACACGTTTTATTAAGCCGGGCGGTCATATTCGTATGATGGCTGCAGCACAACCTTTTGTATCGGGGGCGATCTCGAAGACAATAAATCTGCCTAATGAAGCTACCGTGGATGATATAAAGGATGCCTATATGGAATCCTGGGAGCTTATGCTCAAGGCTAATGCTCTGTATCGCGACGGCTCTAAATTGAGTCAGCCACTTAACAGCCTCAGTGACGTTTTTGATGAGCTTGAGGATGAAGATGAGCTTGATGAAGTAACGGCTGCCGCTCAGGATAAAGTTATTGAGACAGCAGAGCGTATTATCCATAAATACGTGGCAAACAGGCAGCGACTGCCCAATCGAAGAAGCGGTTATACACAGAAAGTTAAAATTGGAGGTCAAAGCGTTTACCTGCGGACCGGTGAATATGAAAATGGGCAGCTTGGTGAAATCTTTATTGATATGCATCGCGAAGGCGCTGCTTTCCGTAGCTTGACGAACTGCTTTGCCATTGCCATTTCATTGGGATTGCAGCATGGTGTGCCGCTTGAGGAATTTGTAGATGCTTTCGTGTTTACAAAATTTGAACCAAGCGGAACTGTTAGTGGTAGTCCACATGTGAAGATGACGACATCGGTTATTGACTATATCTTCCGAGAGCTTGCGGTAACTTACCTGGGGCGGGATGACCTGGCGCATGTGCCTGCCGACGATATTATGTCGCGAAAGCTGCGGCCTTCAGAAGAAGCTAAACAGGCCAGGGAAAAAGCAAAAAAAATGAGCCCGAAATCCAAGCAGCCTGAACCGGAAACGGTAAAAACTGAGTCTGCAGAGCAGCAGAAATCCCAAGCTGAGGGTAGTTACGGCAGTGATTATGAGCGGGCAAAAGAACTCGGTTATACCGGTGATTCCTGTCCGGAATGCGGGAGCATGACGATGGTTCGAAACGGTACATGCCAGAAGTGCATAACCTGCGGATCTACGACAGGTTGTTCATAAAAATGGAAAGAAACTCCTAACCACATAAGGCTCGTCGTGAGAGATCGCGGCGGGCTTTCTTTATTGAAGCTTATAAATAGGTTTTAAGGAAATAAGTACCGCAGACTACTTGTCGTATATTCTTAATGGTTCTAGAAAATCGTACAAAGAAGCCTTATTTGTTTCAAAAATGCATCCTGAACTAGATTCAGGAGCTGATAATTTCAGCGGCCCCAGACTATGATAGTATGAAATTTTCTCTGTTCTTCTGAATGCACAACATTCCATACAGGATTAATTTCTTGGACCACTTGAAATAACTGTGTTAAGAGACCATTAAAATGCCGCAAGTTTGAAGCTTGCGGCGTTAGTGGATAAGCGAATTCTATTCTAATTTGTTATTACCCAATCCAGGGATATTTATCCCAATTAGGTTTGCGCTTTTCAAGAAATGCATCCCGACCTTCGGTTGCTTCTTCGGTCATGTAAGCCAGGCGGGTCGCTTCTCCCGAAAACACCTGTTGTCCAACCATGCCATCATCCACAAGATTGAAGGCATATTTGATCATGCGTATAGCCGTGGGACTTTTTTCCAGTATTTCCTGAGCCCATTGGTAAGCTGTTCTTTCAAGCTCATCATGGGGAACAACAGCGTTGACCATACCCATATCAAATGCTTCTTGCGCAGAGTAATTTCGTCCTAAAAAGAAAATTTCACGGGCTTTCTTTTGTCCCACTTGGCGTGCGAGCAAAGCTGAGCCGAATCCGCCGTCAAAACTGGCAACATCCGCATCGGTCTGTTTGAAAGTAGCATGTTCTTTACTGGCAATGGTCAGGTCGCAAACGACGTGGAGACTGTGTCCACCGCCCACGGCCCAGCCCGGGACTACGGCAATAACAACCTTTCCCATAAATCGAATCAAGCGCTGCAGGTCCAGGACATTTAGCCGCGGTGTACCGGCTTCATCCTTATAACCGGCCTTGTCACGAACATTTTGATCGCCTCCGGAACAGAATGCCCATCCTCCGTCTTTTGGGGAAGGGCCTTCACCGGTTAGCAGTACAACTCCGATGCTGGAATCTTCCCGTACGTTCAAGAATGCATCCTGTAGTTCAAATAATGTCTTGGGACGAAAGGCATTGCGTATTTCCGGCCTATTAATGGCGATACGGGCGACCCCATCAGATTTTTTAAAGGTGATGTCTTCGTATTCGGTGACGGTTTTCCAGTTCATTATAGATTTCTTTGATTCAAGTTTTAATGTCAGTACACAAGCTTGTTCGTGAAGCAGTAAGGGTTATTATACTGCTATGGCGCAATATTCGGGATCTCAGTATGAAATCCAATTTTATGTATGCATCACAGCTGAATAGAATTTATTTGTAAAACCGATTTTAGAGCAGACATATGAATACCATTTTTAATCAATAAAATTTTTAATCTCCTTTAAAAAAGCTTCGGGATTATCTAAATGAACCCGGTGGCCGGAAAGTACAGATGTAAAGGTGGCAAAAGGGAAACGATTCGCAAGATCTTTGTTAATTTGTTGATATTTCTTATCTGATGATCCTGCCAGTAGAAGCACTGGGTGTTCAAAGTCTTGGACATGATTACAACTCGGTGTCATAATACCCGTTCCAAAGCCTAGCAGGGATGCAGAAAGTGCAGTTGGCTTTTGTGACGACTGAATCTGATGATATCTTTTTTTTAGATCAAGACTAACGGGTTTCGGTGAATGGAATAATTCCAGCTTTTCCCATTTAGATAAGAATGTCTTGAAATTTGACCGAATTTGATTAGCCCGCATTTTATCTTTTTCCCGCCGTTCTTTACGAAGGGCCTCATCAGGGATTCCGCAGTTTGTGCTTTCCAGGATCAACCCTTTAAATAGGCCTGGCTTATCTAGAGCTATTTTCAATGCCAAACGTCCGCCCATACTATATCCATATAAGAAGATATGTTTCAACTTGAGTTTGTTTATAAGCGATAACATATCGCGAATCTGTCTTTTTTCCTCATATCGTTCGGGGGCCAGAGGGGTTGAAGATTGACCAAAACCGAGTAAATCAACTGTAATTGGGTTACAAACACTTGCGAGATCTTCAATCAGATGATCAAACACGCGATGATCCCCCATAAATCCATGCAACATCAAAAGCCACGGCAGATTTTCCTCATACTGATGAACTTTATACGCATAAGTCTCTTTGTTGATTTTTATGTATTTCATTGCTCAAAATCCCAAAATTTCTTTCGAAGCTTCATAGAGGCATCTGCATTAGTTTGACATTCGATTACTGACGCTTCGGGATTTTTTTCTTGCCAGGATCTTAGGTCTACTTTTTGAAGTTCGGCCAGCGAATCTATACGCTGATAAGGGAGCCCATAAGAACTGACTAGTGTTTCAATGTTAGCAGATTGAGGTGTCTCAAAATAAGGGCGAAAATATTCTTCATATTGCGCAATGGGGAGCATGCGAAAGATGGAGCCCCCGCTATTGTTAATCAAGACAATAGTAAGCGGATGGTGAATAAACTTATGGTTTAGCAAAGCGTTGGCGTCATGCAGAAAGGCCAGGTCACCCGTAAATAGAACGCCGGCTTTTTGGAGTCCGATGGACAGTCCGAAGGCAGTAGAGGTGATGCCATCAATTCCACTAACCCCGCGATTCAGGAAAAGAGGTATCTTTGAAGAGTGTCTTCCAAAGAGATGGATATCGCGCGCCGGGAAGGAATTAGAGACAGCAATAAAACCATCGTCAATTTGAGGAGTCAGATAGTGATAGATACTTCCGTCGGTTAATGCCGATTGCTCCAAAATTGTTTTTTGCGCATAAGAGTGAAAATCGGTCTCAGTTTTTTTCCATTGATTAAGCCAGTTATTGTCAGTAAATGATGGAAGGTTCTCAATTTCAATCATTTTTCCTTTCCAGGGGATATATTCAGCTTCTGAAAAGGTTGCGTCTTGCCAGGAATTCGTACTCGCAAAATGGTAGTGATGTGCCGGTTTCCATTTCCTAAGTCCCCATTCCAGGCTTTTGCTTGTCGGCTGAAAGCCAAATCGAAGGATTAGATCCGGTTCAAGTTTTCTTAATAATGATTCGTCACGTAGAAATCCCTCATATCCACGTATTACATTGGGGGTATCGATCATTGTTTCGGAAAGGACGGGGCATGCCAGACGGTTGGCGATGTTACTGATGGAATCCGTATCGTCCATTGGGGCTTTTGGCCCAACAATGACCACCGGTTTTTCGGCATTGGATATAGCTCGGATAATTTCTCCGCGCAGTCGGATTGAAGTGTAAGTCTGCGAGGTCTCAGGTGTTTTAATCCGGCTATTTTCTTCTGCAACTTCTTTGAGAAAATCCGGATCGGGTTCCAGCGGCTTGCGGAATGGAAAATTCAAATGAACAGGTCCGCGTTGTTCTTTTGAAACAGTTACAGCCTGCCTGCCAAGCATCTTTAGTCGAGCCAGATCTTCTCCCTCCATAACAGCTTCGCCTACCTCATGGAAAAATACCGGATAATCGCCAAAAACGTTAAGCTGATTTGCGGTTTGATTTGCACCTGTAGATCGTAAACGAGGGGGGCGGTCTGCCGTACACAGAAGCATGGGTATGCCTGACTTCCGGGCTTCGATAACTGCCGGGTAATAATTTGCCAGCGCCGTTCCCGACGTACATATTAAAACGGCAGGAACATTGGTTGACTTACCTATGCCAAGTGCCGTAAATCCGGCGGATCTTTCGTCCAGTATTACATGCTTTTGCAGCTGGTCATTAATGGCAGCAGCCATTGTAAGTGGAGTAGAGCGCGAGCCCGGGGATATTACAATATGTTTAACGCCCTGTTCTAGGAGTACTCGAAAGAACGTAGTAGTCCAATAAAATGTAGCATTGCCCGCTGTAAGATCAGTCATATTGAAGAGCAGAGAGCATCGGCTTTAATTTAAGGTTCGTTTCTTCCCACTCGGCAGCCGGATCTGAATCCTCGACAATGCCGCAGCCGGCAAAGAAATGTGCCTCATTTTGAGTTAGCAGTCCACTGCGTATGGCTACAGCAAATTCCCCGCTGCCAGTACTATTCAGCCAACCTACCGTACCGGCATACCATCCGCGGTCGAAATCTTCTAGTTTGCGAATATAAGGGGCTGCTTTTTGCCATGGATAACCGCCGACTGCAGGTGTGGGATGTAATTTTCCGATTACCTCCAGGATGTCAATTTTCTTTTTGAGTTTAAGTCGTATGGGAGTATATAAATGCTGAACATTTGACAATTTCTTGATTTCGGGATTCCGGCTCCGGTGAATCGATTCTGCAAGAGGAGTTAAGCGCTCCTCAATCGCTCTTATAACAAAATTATGTTCATTTCTATTTTTGCGACTTGAAGAGAGATCTTTTTCGAGTATGGAATCCTCAGTAGCCGTACGCCCTCGTTTAATACTTCCAGCCAAGGCATCGGTCAGCATCATACGATCTCGAAAAGCCCCCAACCGCTCAGGGGTAGAGCCCAGAAAGGTATTACCGTTAGGACGATGGATAAGAAAGTTATAGCAATTTGAGTAATGCTGACGAAGATTATTGATAACCTGGGTAGGTGCGACAGCCGAGATATTTGAAACTGCAATGTGTCGGGCTAATACGATCTTGCTAAAATTATTTTGAGAGATATGTTCTTTTGCTTTGCATACCGAAGATATCCAGCGATTATATTCGGTTCCGCCATTATCCGGAAGCATTGCTTTAGTATTTCCTTCATTTGTAGTCTCCCGGTAAAAGCTTGATTTAATGGAAGCTGTTAACCGATTGAATTGCTCGATCACATAATTATTGAGTGCGCCAGGTGAGTTATGCTCTTCTAATGATACTGCAATAGTTGCCAGGCTGAATTTTCCTTCTTTGATAATTAACCATTTTGGTATACTTAGTGTAGCAGGTTTAAATGCTTCCCATGGAGTCTCAGGCATGGTATCAAAAAAAGAAAATCCTCCAAGAAACATCATGCCGGAATAGGGATGGGAGATCATAGAAAACTCAGCAGTATCTTTTCTGATGTCGGCTATCTTGGATTGCGTTTCTTTGAAGCGCGACTTGCCTGATGCCGATATACTTAGAAGCTCGTTGCCTGCTGCAATGGCAAATTGGTCAGCGGGTTGTTCCCAGTAATACTGATAGGAGTCTTTATTCCAGCACATTTCCAGGTAAGCCAGGGGGTCAATCGCATCTATTGCAAAACTAAACGTAGCAAATCGGGTATTTTTGTTCTGATAAAGCCCTTTAATAAAATCAGTTAATTCATTGGAAACAGCGGAAGAAAAAACCTTATCGGAAGAGACGTCAATATCTGATAGTGAGCTTTCGGCCATGAGTCTATAATGGTTAGAACCTAACTTTCATAAGTTTCAATATAAATTGAAAATTCATAATTACATAATGGGTTAGTGACATTTTTGGAGTGAAAAATTTGCGGGAATAAATGAAAAGAATTTGCATGTTTAGTTTAAGATTAAGACCATTCAGCAAATAAAATTTGCAGGTAATATCATCTACATACAATCTCATGGTTGAAATTAAGCAGTTTGATCTGCAGAATGTGTCTATCCATTACAAGTGGAACAATGACAAAGAGTTGAATTATTACGATTCGGATTATCCTCATCAGCACGAAAGTTTTGAGGCTTTTTTGAGGCGGATCAAATCGGTATTAGACGAGCGTAATGAGGCGGCTGAATTATTCGAAGTTCATCTTGCAGAAAATGATAAACTTATCGGTATTGTCGATATTCATGCCATTGATAGCTATAACCGGCGGTGTTTTGTCAATTGTACCATAGGGGATCGGGAATACGCCGGTATGGGGTATGATGTGGAAGCCCTAAAAACAATTCTTGCCTATTGTTTTAATCAGAAGAACATGCATAAAGTGGCAACCACAGCCTTTGACTTTAATACTTCCTGGATTGCCAGTGTAAAGAAATTGGGATTTTCCCAGGAGGGCCATCTGCGCGAGCATGTACTAAAAAAAGATGATTATTGCGATAAATTGATTTTTAGCATATTGGAGAGTGATTATCAATCCTCTCAGCAAGAATTCACCTTAGCAGCAGGTTAAAAAAACTGCTATTGAGCATCATCATTACCACCAGATTCAAAGGGATTAAAAATTCCATATTCCCGGGGATCATATTCAGCTAACATAAAGAAGTGGTTCCAGGCTTCTTCGCTCCTTCCATTTTCATCAACCCAATTAGGATGGCTTTGTTTGATCAAGCCAACTGCGCGTTTAGCATATTCGATCCGGCGGTCTTTTTCTTTAATTCGTGGTAGCGACGCTATCATCCGGTCCAGATTATAACCGCAGTCGAAATCCTTAGGTTTTTCCTGTTTTACAAACATCTTTTAAGCTCTTGCTATCGTATTAGATTTTTATTTGTGTCGAAGATAACAGAGTTGACTCTTTGAATAAAGTAATTTCGTAAATTCCTCAGTACTATAGGTAAAATGATTTGGGATCTTATTTCGGGTTGATTATACAAAATCCCTATATTCTGATGCTCAAAAAAATATCTTAAAGAACTATTATAACATTTTAAATGTATTACAATTCCATTTTAGAGACTATTGGCAATACACCGTTGGTCAGGCTTAATAATATGGCAAAAGACCTTGACGGAACGATATTGGTAAAGGTTGAATACTTTAATCCCGGTCAAAGTGTTAAAGACCGTATAGGCATTAAGATGATAGAGGATGCCGAGAAAAAAGGGTTGTTAAAACCCGGTGGGACTATTATAGAAGGTACTTCCGGCAATACAGGGATGGGGTTGGCACTAGCCGCCGTAGTAAAGGGGTATAACTGTATTTTTACGACAACTGATAAACAGAGTAAATCAAAAATTGACTTGCTACGTGCTCTGGGGGCAGAAGTGAAAGTTTGTCCTACTGATGTGGAACCTGACGATCCGCGTAGCTACTACTCGGTTGCAAAAAGACTGAGCGAAGAGATTCCAAACTCCTATTATCCAAACCAATATGATAATCCCAGTAATGCACAGGCTCACTATGAAAGTACTGGCCCTGAAATTTGGGAACAAACAGAAGGTAAAGTTACTCATTATGTTGCGGGAATGGGAACAGGAGGTACTATTTCGGGTACATCAAAGTACTTAAAGGAGCAAAATGAGGAAATCATAACCGTAGGCGTGGATAGCGTGGGATCGGTATATAAGCATTATTTTGATACCGGGGAATTTGCAAAAAGTGAGATCCATCCTTATTTAACAGAAGGCATCGGAGAAGATATCATTCCCCAAAATATGGATTTCGATTTGATTGATGAAGTTATTCAGGTGAGCGATAAAGATGCTTTTCTTGCTACCAGAGAATTGGCCCGGGCTGAGGGGTTATTTGTTGGCGGGTCTTGCGGTGCAGCTGTTTTTGGGGCCTTGGAGTATGCGCGGAATAATGATTTTGGAGAAGATGATATCATGGTCATAATCTTACCTGACAGCGGAACACGTTATGTCTCTAAAATTTTCAACGATGAGTGGATGAAAGAGCACGGTTTTCTGAATTCCGAGGAATAATAAATTCTAAATTTGAATAAACTTTCCATCATGCCCGACCAAACGCAAGATTTCAATCAAGGCCAGATCCAGATTGAATTACCTGAAGAAGAAGCCAGCGGAACGTATTCGAACTTGGTGATGATATCTCATTCGGCTTCTGAGTTCATACTCGATTTTATTTCGGTAATGCCGGGTGTCCCTAAAGCAAAAGTTGTTAAGCGAATGGTATTGACGCCGGATCATGCCAAACGCCTGGTTAACGCACTTTCGGAAAATATCAAACGTTTTGAAGACGAAAATGGCAAGATTTCTAATGGCGATCAAATAGATGTCCCCTTCAACTACCGGGGGCCAACGCCGGAAGCATAATCCCAAAATGATATGTTCGATTTTTTAAAACGGCTTTTTAAAAACCAGGATAGGGATCTGACATTCGTACTTTTTGACGATGAGGAGCCTGAGTCTTCTACATCATACCATTTTAAACCTTCCGGTTTGTGGAGACTGTTCTACGGCTCTTTGGCTTTAGCAGTAGTGCTGGCCCTTCTCGTAGTCATGTTTACTCCGTTGGGAGCTTTGATGTATAATCGCGAAGATGCCCAATTGCGCCAGCGTGCCATTGCAATTTCAAAAAAAGTGCAGGCTCTACAGGATTCTCTGCAGGCACGTGATTCGCAGTTGATGGAAATACAAAAGGTTATCGCCTCAGGTAAGGATACTTCTTTTTCTGTAGATCAAAACTTTAGCAATGCTGTTCCAGAAGAAAATCCGAAAAATTGGGAACTTGAGACCTTTTCTGACGTAACAACTAAGGGAAAGCTTTCTCAAAATGAGATAATTTTCTCAAAGATTTTTAAGGGCAGTCCTCAGTTTCCTGCTAATTATCCCTTAGAAGGTACTTTTACTCGAGGATACGAGCCCGAAAATGGCCATTATGGTATTGATATTGCTACCAAAAACGGAACCCCATTTAAAGCAATAGCAGATGGAGCAGTCCTTAATGAGGAATGGACAATTAATTACGGTTTTGTTGTGCATATACAGCACAGTAATGGGATCATTACGGTATATAAGCATGCAGCCAGCCTTTCCAAGTCTATCGGAGATATTGTGTTAAAGGGGGATATTCTGGGTACGGTAGGAGATGTAGGCCTAATGAGTTCTGGCCCTCATTTGCATATTGAAATATGGAAAAATGGCGTACCACAAAATCCTAATACGTATTTAATAAAATCGTAGAAATTTTATGTTCAACAACAATAAAAAAAATACAAACACACAGACCATGAATTCCAATGCCTCAGGTAAAAATTTGCCCTCAGTAAACATGATAAGCGAAGGTACGTACTTGAAAGGAACCCTGGAAACGAAAAACGACATTCGTATTGCAGGCACCCTCGATGGTGAAGCTACTGCTAAAGGAAAAGTAATCGTTGCCTCCACCGGCAAAGTCGATGGGAATATAGAAGCGGTTGATGCCGATATTGCCGGGAATATAGACGGAGAAGTTCGGGTTACAAATAAGCTGGTGCTGCGCAAGTCCGCGAAGATTGAAGGCGATATTTATACTAAGACCATTCTGGCTGAAGAAGGTGCGCAGATCAATGGCTCATTCCATATGAGTGAAAATATTAAAAATGAAATTAAGAAAGGCATATCCGGACTTAAGTCAAATCAAAATGGAAAGGAAAAAGAAAAGAAAGCAGTGAATAAAGATTGAAAGAACATAAGAAACCAACTGACTACGTTGAATTTATATCACTCGGGGGAGAAATAGCCGGGGGAATACTGCTTCCCATATTAATCGGTTACTGGCTGGATAATTATTTCGGAAGTCGGCCATGGTTGCTGTTGGTTGGATGTTTAGTAGGTATAGTGAATGTTTTTATTCTTATATTCCAGCTCAGCAAACGGTTAAATAAAAAATAAAGTAGTTAGTGAGCGAGCATTACCTGTCGCTTTTGTATAAGTTTTTGGGATTATCTTTTGTCGCTTTTCTGGCTCTCATGCTGGGAGCTTACGGGATGATAAAGGCACACCTGATGGCGCCAACGGTTGGATACCTGTTAAGTTTCTTTTTTGTAGGAAGTAATTTTTTAGTGCTACGTAATTTTCATGCCCTTTCAGATTCTGATTTTTATAAAAGATTTTTCATCTCTCTGGGCGTGCGATTTGTCTTGGTTATCGTCGTATTTGTGGTTGTGTTGTTAACAATAAAAATTCATCAAATTTACTTTACGATTAGTTTTATAATTTCTTATATTTTCCATTCTCTAATCGAAATTATTTCAATCACCAAATTACCGGAAACCGATAATTAAAATTTGATGATGCAGGCCTGTCGCCGACTTTTAGTTACCTTACTTTTATTTTTGTTTGTGACCCCAGTGCTGAAAGCTTCCGAACAAGAAGCACAAGAGTCGGGAGGGGCACCCATTGATGTTGTTGGCACCGTTTCAAATCATAACGAGTTGGAATACCCGGGGGGGCATCTCGAATTACCCCGAATCTTTCTGGTAGATGGAGAATGGTATTTTTATGGGAGTACTGAAAGTGCCTTGGAGTCGGCTAAATTTGTAGAAAAAGGCCATCAGCTTGTTCCGGCAGATGGGAAAGAGATTACGCTTGACCTGTCTATAACTTCCCATCTGGTGTATGTGTGGTTAGCAGTATTAATTTCGATGGCCATTACGTTTGCCATGGTGGTGCGTTATAAAAGAGGAGAAGGAAGGAAGACCGAGCCGAGGGGATGGTTTCAGAATGTCTTTGAATCGGTTTTTGTCTTTATCAGGGACGATATAGCCAAAAATAATATTTCTGAAGACAAGTACCGTAAGTTCGTGCCTTACCTGTTTAGTGTTTTTGTTGTCATCACATTTATGAATCTCTTTAGCTTGGTGCCTTGGGGAGCTACTGCTACTGCAGACATTACGGTAACAGCAACACTGGCTGCAATTACATTTTTTGTCACACAATGGAACGGTTCAAAAGATCACTGGGAACACGTTTTTTGGTTTCCTGGAGTTCCGGGCTGGATGCATATTATTTTGACACCTATCGAGATTATTGGGCTTTTTACCAAACCATTTGCTTTGGCTATTCGTCTTTTTGCAAACATGCTTTCAGGAAAAATAATGATCATTTGTATTCTTGGATTGATCTTTATTTTTGCTGAAATTTTTGGTCACGCAGCAGGTTGGGTTTCAACTATTTTGGCTGTACCTCTTACAGTCGCTCTATTCGTGCTAAAGGCTTTTGTATCGGTATTACAAGCCTATATCTTCACCTTGCTCTCGGCCGTATTTATTGGCATGGCGGTAGAGGAGCACGGACATCACGAGGAAAGTCTGGAAGCCCACGCATAAGATCTTATAACTTTTAGCTTATTACTCTAATCTAAATCTAAATCTAAATCTAAACCAAAAATAACTACAGGTAGATAACTATGGGACTATTAGGAGCTGGAATTGGAGCAGGAATCGCGGCAATTGGTGCTGGTATCGGAATTGGTATGATCGGTAAAGCAGCAGCAGAAAGTATTGCCCGTCAGCCGGAAGCTTCAGACGATATCCGCGGCGCTATGATTTTGACGGCTGCTCTTATTGAGGGTGTAGCGCTTATCGGTGCTATTGTATGTATTCTTATTGCTCTCGGAATTGGTCAATAATAACCTTTGATTTTGCGTCATGATGCTATTATTAGCCGGCGGAGGTATTCTTTCTTTTGATACAGGGTTTGCCATTTGGGAACTCATTACACTGATCATATTTTTATTTGTGATGGGTAAATTCGCAGTTCCGGTTTTGCTGGATGCCCTCGAAGAAAGAGAAGGCCGTATCAAGGAATCGCTCGAATCAGCTGAAGAAGCTTTAAAGCGTGCCGAGAAGATTTCGCAAGACAATGAGAAGGCTCTTCGAGAAGCTGAAAAGAAAGCTCAGCAAATCCGCAAGGATGCAATTGAAGAAGCCGAAATGCTTCGTGCAGAACGCATCGAAAAATCAAAAGAAGAAGCGGATAAAATGATTGAGCAGGCTCGCGAAACCATTGAGCAGGAAAAAAAACGTGCCTTGATGGAGCTTCGTGACGAAGTAGCCAAAATTGCGGTTCAATCTGCTGCTAAGATTATTGATTCGGAATTGGATGAGCAGAAAAACAGTAAGCTAGTAGATGACTTCATAAAAGACATCTCAAAAAATTAAGCAGATGCCTATAAAAAAAGCAGCCCGAAGATATGCTACCGCTCTGTTAGAGCTTGCTAAAGAGCGAAACGAAGTGGATCGCATATTGACGGATATTAAATTCATCCACAATACATTGGAAGGATCTCGTGAACTCGTAGTTTTTCTTAAGAGTCCAATCGTCAAGTTTGATGATAAGATTGCGGTACTTGACGAGCTCTTCTCCAGTGAAATTGCCGAGGCTACCAAGCTTTTTATGAAGCTTTTGGCTCGTAAAGAAAGGGTGAGTTTATTAGATCAAATAACTGAAGCTTTTATTGAACAATATAAGCAATTTGCCGGCATCTTAACTGTTGGAGTGTATGTTGCACGCGAATTAAGCGACGCGCAACAAGAAACGCTTCATAAAATGCTTGAAGAGAAGACAGGCAAAACGGTAGATATGAATATCACCCAAGATGAAAGCCTCAAGGGTGGTATGGCCGTTCGAATTGATGATACGGTAATTGACGGGACGGTAAAACACAAGCTCGAAGAGCTTGAGGAGTCGTTTCTATCGGCCACCTTAGAATAGAAATTAAATACGTTTAAATCATATTTTAACCAATGAGTCAAGTAAGACCAGACGAAGTTTCTGCAATTTTAAGAAGACAGCTATCCGGCTTTGAAAATGAAGCGGATGTTTATGACGTTGGTACTGTCCTTGAGGTAGGGGACGGTATCGCGCGTGTTTATGGTTTGTCTAAAGTACAGGCCGGTGAACTTGTTGATCTTCCTGATTCCAAGGATGAAGACGGCAATTCCGTTCGCGGTATGGTATTGAACCTTGAAGAGGACAATGTAGGGATTGTGCTCTTTGGTTCCACAAGTGCTGTTGAAGAGGGTGACACTGTTCGTAGAACTAAAGATATTGCTTCCATTAATGTCGGGGATGGCCTGCTCGGACGTGTGATCGATCCGTTGGGTAGACCTCTTGATGGCAAAGGGCCGATTGCCGGTGAAACCATTCGAATTCCACTGGAACGGAAAGCCCCGGGTGTCATCTATCGTGAACCGGTTAAAGAACCGCTTCAAACCGGTATTAAGGCTATTGACTCTTTGATACCGATAGGCCGTGGTCAGCGTGAGCTGATCATTGGCGACCGTCAAACAGGGAAGACATCTGTTGCTGTTGATACTATTATTAATCAGAAGCAGACACAAGATACTGACAAACCGGTTCATTGTATATATGTCGCTGTTGGTCAGAAGGGGTCAACGGTTGCAGGAATTGCCAAGGCCCTTGAAGACAATGACGCAATTGATTATTCGACAATTGTGTCGGCGCCGGCCAGTGTATCTGCGCCTATGCGCTTTATCGCACCGTTTGCGGGTGCCGCAATCGGCGAATATTTCCGTGATACCGGTCGACATGCCTTGGTTATTTATGATGATCTTTCAAAACAGGCTGTGGCTTATCGCGAACTTTCGCTCCTGTTGAAACGTCCTCCCGGACGTGAAGCTTATCCCGGTGATGTCTTCTACCTGCACAGTCGTCTTTTGGAGCGTGCAGCTAAAATTATTGATGATGACGAAATTGCCAAGCAGATGAACAACGTCCCCGAACAGCTCAAGCCCAAACTTAAGGGAGGAGGATCGCTGACAGCGCTTCCGATAATTGAAACCCAGGCCGGTGATGTTTCTGCATATATCCCTACAAATGTGATATCCATTACTGACGGTCAGATATTTTTGGATACGGATCTGTTTAACTCGGGGGTTCGTCCTGCAATCGATGTGGGTACTTCTGTATCCCGTGTTGGTGGTTCTGCACAGGTGAAATCCATGAAAAAACTTTCAGGTACTATGAAGCTTGACCTGGCTCAGTACCGTGAACTTGAGGCTTTTGCTAAGTTTGGTTCGGACCTTGATCCTGCTACTCAGCGTCAGCTAAAGCGTGGGGAACGTACCGTTGAACTATTGAAGCAGGATATTTACCAGCCGTTGTCCGTACAGCAACAGATCGCACTGCTTAAAGTTAATACAGAAGGACTGCTGGATAAACTTGAGGTTGATCAGATTCAGGAATTTGAAGAAGAATTTCTCCAGCGCGTTAATGTTAAGTATGGCAAGGAGATGTCAGAGCTTGGAGAAACAGGTACGCTTGATGATGAATTTGGTGAGAAACTGATTGAAGTTGCCAATTCCGTTATTGAACAAATCTCAGCTACAGAAGAAGCATAATAGATGGCTAATCTTCGCGACATACGGAATAGGATAGAATCCATCAAAAATACGCAGCAGATTACCCGTGCCATGAAAATGGTTGCTGCTGCGAAGCTTAGGAAAGCTCAGAACCGGATTATTGAAGCACGGCCTTATTCTTCTAAAATGAAGGAATCGGTTGGGCGTCTGGTCAAAAATACTACCGGTGAGAATGTTTTGCTTCGTAAACCGGAAAAGGTGGAACGAGTTCTGTTTATTGTGATTGGTTCTGATCGTGGCCTTTGTGGCGGATTTAACAACAATTTGTTTAAAGTTGTTGAGAATAATATCAAGGAAAACTATAGCGACTATTATAAAAGCGGGAACTTGTCGCTGATTTGCCTGGGAAGTAAAAGCGTGAAGTATTTTAACAAGCGTAGTTATGACGTTCATGCTGCTCATCCGGATTTCTTTGATAATATCGAGTTCCACAAGGCTATGGAAATAATGAAAGGAATTATTTCTGAGTTTGAGACAGGAAAATATGATGAGGTTAAACTTGCTTACAACGAGTTTAAATCCGTCATTGCTCAGAACCGTATTGTTGAACCGGTTCTACCGATAGATCCACAGACTCTAATTGGGGATTCCAATTCAGATGCACAGAGCACGGAATACATTTATGAACCTAGTGTCGACAAAATATTAGATAAATTATTACCTTTGCATCTAAATTTGCAGCTCTGGAGTGCTATCCTTGAGTCGAATGCAGCGGAGCAGGGTGCGCGGATGACAGCTATGGATAATGCCACGGAAAATGCAAAAGAATTGCAGGATGATCTTCGGCTTGAATACAATCGTGCTCGCCAAAGTGCGATTACAACCGAAATTTCAGAAATTATTTCTGGTGCCCAGGCTTTGCAAGAGGCATAGGCCTGGATATCATTAGCCGAGCGTATTACGAACGGAGAGATGGCAGAGTGGTCGAATGCGGCGGTCTTGAAAACCGTTGAGGCCTTATGGTCTCCGGGGGTTCGAATCCCTCTCTCTCCGCCAGAAGATAGCCCCTTCCGATTGGGAGGGGCTATTTATTTAAATAAATTTTATCGCAGAACGTTGTTAGCTCTAAAACTGCTGTGAAAAAATAAATTATGAAAAAAATAACGCTACTTTCGATCATACTTTCATTCCCCCTGATCGTTTTTGGCCAGAAAAAGGATACGGTCAAAGTTTCACTTCAGTCTTTTATCGAACGGGGCATTGAAAATTCGGGACAGGTTAAATACGAAAAGCAAAAGGTCAACCTGGCAGAAAACCAAGTCGACCAGGTAAGAGCACAACGATTTCTCCCGAGATTTGAATTGAATACCCAGCACGGTGTAGTACCCGGTGTGGTTAGTCAGACCAATCTTCCGGAGGATCAGTATTATTTGGATCCCAACCTGGAAAATGACTGGGAGGACTGGGCGATCTACACACGGGCCGACTTGACGGCGATACAGCCTATATTTTCATGGGGGGCATTGAAAAATGCTGTTAATGCTGCAAAATCAGCGGCTGTAGCTGCCGAAGCTCAGTTTGAAAAACAAAAGAGTGATTTGAGAATTCGCCTATATGATCTATATCAAAGCTATTTACTGACCAGTGAGATATTAAATCTCCTTGATGAGGCTGAGGGTAAGATTGAAGAGATCCAGGACAAAATCGATGAAAAACTTAAGGAGCCCGATTCTGATATCGACCAGTCTGATGTGTTCAAGTTCAAGGTTTACCAGTCAGAATTTGCAATGCAGGCTGCGGAGGTTCGTGAAAATGCTAAGATGATTCAACACATTTGGAATTATGTTTTGCAGGCGGATGAGCGTACTGTTTATGTACCCGACACCTATTTTTTGGATCCGGTGCCGCAAGAACTCAAACAATTAGACTATTACCGGATGAGTGCGCTCTCAAATCGTTCTGAAATGGCGGCAATCACAGCCGGAATAAATGCTGCTGAATATGGTTTAAAGGCTACAAAAATGAAAAACTACCCTACTTTGTTTCTTGGATTGACGGGCAGTTATGCCAATACTCCAAATCGGCCTCGTCAGAGCAATCCCTTTATAATCAACAGTACTAATTATGCCTCTGGTGCCGTCGGCATTGGAATCCGGCAAAACCTGGACTTCCTGAGTATGAAGGCTGATGTAGAGAAAAGTAAAATTCAGTACCGGCAGGCAAAATTTTTAAAAGACGCTGCCGTTGATGGTATTGTTCTCGATATTAATGAGGCCTATAAGAATGCGGCTTTATCTAAAGTAAAAGTAGATAAAACTGATGAAGCATTGGTTACCAGTAAAAAGTGGCTGCGCCAGGAACAACTGGATTACGATTTTGGTATAGGTGAGACCAAAGATTTGATTGACGCTATGAAAAAGGAGCTGGAACTCAGAGTCCAGTTAAAACGCGAAACGTTTGAGTTTAATAAAAACATGGCTGAATTATATCGAAAAGCCGGATTACCTATAATGGAAATTGTCAATAAGAATTAATGATATGAAGTATTTTAAGATAAGCGGATTTACCCTTTTTCTGATTTTTTTGAATCTCATCCTCTTTTCTCCTACACGCGGCCGGGCTCAATCGAAAGATAGTGCTGAGGTATTGGCACTTTTGAAAGAACGAGATAATGAAATTAAGGAGCTGATGGGCCCGAAAGGGTCCGAATATACCCAAAAGCAAAGGGATCAGCTTAAGGATATAATAAACGGTATTATTGATTATCGGTCTATGGCCCAGTATGCATTACAAAACACGTATGATACGCTTTCTTCTAACCAACAGGAAGAATTCGTGGATTTGTTTTCAACTATTATAAGGGATCAGTCACTAAAAAAATTGGATATTTACCGCGCAGATGTTTCTTATAAACAAATAAAAGTTAATGGTGACAGTGCAACCGTGCAGACTGTTGCCCAACTGGAAAAAGTCCGTACGCCGGTAACGTATCACATGTTTTATGAAGATAATAACAAGCAATGGGTAGTGACGGATATGATTATTGATGATGTTTCAACTGCCGATTCTTATCGCCGCCAATTTCAGAATATAATGAGAAAGAAAGGATATGATGGATTGTTGGAGATTCTGCGTAAAAGAGCGGGAAGATAACGTTTAGTAAAAACGCATTATCCTCGTATATTAGCACAAAATTATAAATAATTATTATGCTGAGATCGGTACAATATAAGAATTTGGCGCCTGAGGGATATGTCTATACAAGTTACGGTCATCCAAAATATTTAAAACATGCAGTCTCTTCTGTTATATCGTTGCGTCGATATGACGAGGAACGTCCCGTGGCTCTGGTATGTACTGAGAAACATAAAAAGATTCTCGAAGAACATAATTTAATCGGGGTTTTTGATATCGTTCATCTGTTACCGGCAGAACGAGCTTCTATCGTGGGTTTTAAGCACAATATTCACGAGTTTATGTTTTTCGAGAAAAATATCTTTCTAGACAGCGATATTATTTGGTGCAAGGATCCCGATAGCCTCTGGCAGTCTTTTGAGCCTTATCCATTTACGACTACAGGTACCCAGGTGTCGGATTATTTTTTCGGTGGGCCCAAGAATATCGGTATAGTCGCGGATATTTTTCTTCGGCGCCGCCAACGGACGTTAAACCATTTTGGGCTTACCTATCTGAGCCGAGTCCAGACTGGACTCATTTTCGCCAGGGATTATAATTTGACAAAAAAGGTTTGTGAGCTTGCCCAAAAAATGCTAGACCGCAAGCAGGAAACGCATTTTCGCAGTCGTACACTTGAACACGGACGTAGTGAAGAATCCTGTGAATGGAGTATAGCGATGGCCATGTCAAAATTAGATTTGCCGGTTTATCCGTGGTTGCAGGGACATACGAGTCCTCAGCTAGACTATATTGCAGACCTTACTTCTCACGACTCCGATTTTGAATATGTTGTCTGCAAATATTATTGCGACAAATTTGTATATAACCTGAGAGGCCTAAAAATAAAATGGCTTCGAAAACTACTTATTTCCTTTCTTTCGTTGTTTCCGGGCAAAGGTGATTATCTTAAAACTACACCTTACTGTTTACATTTCGGATGGTATCATCAGAAACAGCCCTTTTATGAATTTGCGGAAAGGACATGGAATACTCTTAAAAAAGAAAAATTCGGAGAGCTGCTTGAAGATAAAAACCGGCTGGTAGAAAATTTATAGGTTATGCGTTTTTATTTATCGCGTTGGCTGTTAGGAGCCACTGTTCTTTTTTTCATTTTGTCACTGCCTGCAAAAAGTTTTGGGCAAAACGGGGTGTCATACGGAATCAGCAGCTCAGTATTTGCCAGTACCGGAGATGAGCTTCCCTTTTGGCTGTATGCCAATACGGACGGTACTGTTGACCCAGAGGCTAACAATCTTCTCACCAATTTCTACAGTAAATATTCTTTCTCGAACGATAAAACCCATCTTCGTCTGGAATCGGGTTTTCAAGCTTATTCACGATTTTCTGAAAAGAATGCTCTGTTTTTTACACAACTCTATGGCCAGCTGGGTTATCATTTCCTTAACCTCACTATTGGGCGCTTTTATAACCCCATTGGGATGAATGATAATGATCTGTCTATGGGTTCTATGGAGGTCAGCCGGAATGCAACCCCCATTCCTAAAATAGAGTTGTCAACGAATGGATTTACGGATGTACCGCTGACACAGGGATACGTACAATTCAAAGCAATGTTGGCCCACGGATGGTTGGGGCAGGACCGATATGTCAGTAATCCCTTTTTGCACCAGAAATATTTATACCTGAAAGTGAATTATAAAATTTTTGAAGGGATAGGAGGTATTATTCATAATGTCACTTGGGGGGGAACTCATCCTCAATTTGGTAAATTGCCCTCTTCCTTCAGTGATTATCTTCGCGTGGTAACAGGTCTCGGTGCATCACAGGAAAGTAATGCTCCCAATGGCGAGATGACGAATGTTATTGGAAATTCGGTAGCAGCTTATGATTTCAGGCTTAATGTGAACTTGAACAAATTTCAGCTCAAAGCTTATCGATTGTTTTACTTAGAAGACAAGGTGTCGACCCGTTTTCGAAGTCCATGGGACGGAATGTGGGGGCTTGGAATAGAACTCAATAGTCAAGACAGCTTTGTAAACGAGGTGCTGTGGGAGCACATGAATACCAAGCGCCAGGACTCCTTCGACTGGGAGCCGAGAGGTACAGCTTCTTACTACTCCCATTTTTTATACCGCAGTGGCTGGACATATGAGGGGAATGTTATTGGAAATCCTTTATTGCTTGATCGTCCTAATTCCAACTTTGTTGGACTGAGAAACATATACAACAATATTATTATCGCTCATCACATTGGAATTAAGGGTAGGCCAGCAGACCGGTTCAGGTACAAATTCTTTTTTACCTATTCTCGAAATTACGGAACAGTCAATGATCAGCGCCAGGCCTCTTCCAATATATCATTACATGATTTTAGGGTTGATGAATATTCTACTTTGTTCAAGGCAAGGTATCTTTTGAATCCTCAACAAGGATTGAGTGTAACTGCTGCAGTGGCTTTGGATGTTGGAGACTTATATAAAGATGACCGTTTTGGAATACAATTAGGTATTCGATGGGACCATTTGGCACGGTAAGTTAATCCGGCATCTGCAACATTGTATCTTGCTTTCCCTCTCGAATTGTAATCATGGTAAAGAGGCCCATATTTAGTAGTTTATCCAAGACGTTCTGAGCAACCAGTAAGCCTGCTATCCCGGCCACTGATACGTCGATCATGTGTGAGACTTCAAGGCTAGCCCCTATGTAAAATAGATCTCTATTTGGCAGGAAAGGTATGCGGCTGATTATGAGCTGAATACTTAAAAAGGTAAACCAGATACTAAAAGAAACTTCAGGCATTATAATATGCCATATCAGAATTTGTACAGCATTTATGAGAAGCATTCGAAAAGAATGAAAAGTGAAAACGGTCATTGCGATCCGAGCGGGCATCGAAAAAAAATATTGCCGATTATAATATGCGAATATTGCCAGTATGATTACGATAATGGAAACACTAATTATCGTGAAAGTATCATAGTTGTTGGTTATTTCATTTATGAAAGCGATTCGGCCACTGATAATAAAAGCCAAAAGGAGTCCAAAAACGATAGTTGTAGATGCCAGTGACGAAACTATATTATTATCTCGGATGACTTTGAATATATCTTTATCAGTTCCAAAGTTCTTTTTTCGGGCCCAGCTATACACAAACACTTCGCCTGAATACCCAATAAAATTTTTATTAAATACTCTTTTCTTGATATAGATTGGAATGCTCTCCCAAAAACCGATATTCCAGGATTGTTTGTAAGAGTATATTTCTGTTACAGGCAGAGCGCCATAAATGACCAGGAAAAGCAGGTAAAATAAGGGATTAACAGGCAGTGCGGCTAAGAAATTACCCCATCCGATTTGCGTAAGCTGATAGCCCAGATATACTATAATCCCAGCCTGAATTGTGTAACTTATAACTTTTCCGGTCAGCTTACCCTTCTCTGATTCCGCGAAATTGCTAAAAATCTCATAATAAGGTAAAATCAGTGTCTTGATTTTGGCCCACCATCCGTTTTTATTGTCCGACATAAATATCCTCTTCACTTAAAAAAATATTTAGGCGATTTAGCAGGTTGAGCATGGGTTTTTTAGATGAGTAGAGCCCGAAATGTTCAATAACATGATTTCGTGCATTTTGTCCGTATTCCCGAATCTTTTCAGGTTGCTCAATGAACCGTTTTATGGGATTAACAAAGTTAGTTTTTTTAACTCTTAGTCCACATTTCTTGGGAATCACTTCTTCAGATATTGCGTTTCTAAATCCAATGCAGGGAAGAGCTGTAGCCATGGCTTCCGGAATGACCCTTGGAAAAAAATCCCTAACTCCTGTATGGAAAAATATCTTCCCTTTATTAAGGTATTTGGGCATTTCATTGTTGGATACATGGCCAAGCAAATGTAGCCGGGGATATTTTTTCTGAAGTTCTTTTTTGATGGGCCCATCCCCAATTAATGCAACTTTGAAGTTGTTACTTATTTCTCCGAGGGGATCATAGTTTTTATATCTTGGAATCAGCCTGCCTGCTGAAATGATATCAAATTCTTTATTAACTTGTGTAATTGGCCTAAAAAGATCGGTGTCTATTGATTTTGGAAGAAATATTAATTTGTCCTCTTCTATTTTACGGCGAAAAAAAGCAAGTCCCGGATGCATTAATTGGTGTTTTTGGTGCGGAGTTTCATAAAAAATACCCGAGGCGCTTGGAACATATTTATTGTAAAATTTACCGCCGATGACAAACACAAACGGTTTTTTATGGGGAAGGATGTATTGATCCAGTAATTTAATTCCGGCACCACCGTCCACGCCTTTTAAGAAGTAAATATCGGCATCGAATTTCTTGGCATATTCGACTAAATCAATACTATAATCCTTTTTTGTACGACGGTGACTTTTAGAAACCTGGAAAAATCGAATCGGGAAAGAGGGGAATCGATCATTTTGATATAGGTGAACTGAAGCTTTTTGTGCGACTCCCCATAGTTCCACCTCATACCCTTCTGCGGCTAATATTGCAGGCATCCATTTATCACGGTTTTCCAATTTCAGCCATTTTTGGGCGCTCATTTGAAAATCGTGATAAACGGGGTAAGTTTGAATAAATACAATTTTCATCGTATGCGTCTCTACTGCTTCTCAAAGAATATAGATATTCTATCAACGTTTAGAAGTTACCATTTTAAGTTACCAATTGAAGTTTTATTACAAAATTAAGAAAACAAAAAGTAATCTGAGAAAATTAGCTCTATGAAGCGTTCAATTAGTTTTTTAATTCTGTTAGTAATCATCGAGTTGGCTACTGCGGATTATGCACTGGCTCAATCAAGAGATAAGGCCAAATACTCTGTTAAACATCTCAAAAATGGTACTATTATACTAGATGATTTCGAGGATGATACTTTAGGATCATTGCCACATAAATGGTACAACAGGGATGGCAAGCGACAGCCAATAAACTATCCTCCTGATGAAAAACAAACATATAAATACCGCATTATGAGGGAAGGTGGGAACCAGTTTCTTCATTATGAGGGTACGAGTGCTAAGCACATGAATTTTCCCATCGTGAATAAAGCTGGCATCGATATTTATAAAACCCCCATCTTAACATGGAAATGGCGTGTTACACAGATCCCTCAAGGTGCAAATGAGGATGATAATGACAAAAATGATGTTGCTGCCAGCATTTATGTTGTTTTTGATATGGGCAGGGTTGCGTTGTTTAAAAAGGTTCCTAAATCCATACGCTACACCTGGAGTTCCACACTTAAAAAGGGAACGGAATTATCTAAATTTTTCGGTAATCAGAAAATTATCGTGCTGCAGTCGGGCAAAGAGGGGTTGGGTAAATGGCACACTTTCCAACGAAATATTGTAGAAGATTATAAACGATTATTTGGAGATGATCCCCCCAAGAAGCCTTTAGCCATCCTCATTTTGAGTGATGGGGACAGTACCGGTCACAGGGCTGTAGCAGATTACGACGATATTGAACTGTGTCCGATGATGTACTGAATAGCCTCTAACCGTCACATAGTTGGCTCTGAGATTTTCTCTTGAGGCTGTTCATCTATAGGCGTCTTTGCCTTTTTCCGTTTCTCGATAATCGAAATAATAATATAAAGAAGGACGTTTGTAACTTTTTCCAGTACTCCCTGGGTAACTAATATTCCGGCCAGCCCCGCCGAAGAAACGTTTATAAGTTTGGAAACTTCGAGGCTTGTACCGATAAAAATAAGATCTTTATTAGGTAAAAATGGAATTCTGTTCAGGATAATCTGAAGGCTTAAAAAAGTAAACCAAATTCTCAGTGGAATATCCGGCATCACAATATGCCATTGTATAACTTGGGCGATATTCAGGATGATCAGCCGTAGAATATGCAGTCCACAGACCGAAAGAGCGACCTTCTTTGGCATTGAAAAGAAATACTTGCGAAACCGATAGGCTACCGCCAGTAAAATAACAGAAATAAAAGCAACAGCTGTAATTGTGATGATATTCCCGTTATTCTTGAGATACTTCATTAAGGCAATTTGATCTCCCAGGAGAAATGCCAGCAAGAGGCTGAACGCCACAATAGTAGAGGCTACAGACGACATAATATTATTGTCTCTGATCACCTTGAAAACTTCTTTATCACTAATATTAAATTTCTTTCGGGCCCAGGTAAAAAGATGCAGCTCTCCGGAATATTCCATCACGCTTTTATTGAATACCCTTTTCTTAAGAAATACGGGAATACCTTCGCGAAATGTTAAATCCCAAGACAAGTTATATGTAAAAATTTCAGTGATAGGAAGGGCAAAAAATATCAGCAGAAATAACAGGTAGAACAGGGGGTGGGTCGGAAGTGAGTCAAAAAAGTCATTCCATCCAATGTTTGTAAGTTGGTAGATTAGGAAAGTAATTACAGCAAGTTGGAAGGAATACCTTAAAACTTTGGCAATCATTTTGCCACGCTCGGTTTTGAAGAAGGCCGAGACTGTTTGCAGTTTAATTCTCAGAAGACGACCGTATGTTAGGAGCCTGTCCTTTATTTTTGACGTTGAGTTATTTGTCACTATACTGTTTTTATACCTCTTAAGCTGGGATCAATTCGGTAGCTCGCGAATCTTCCATATACATCCTGAAAGCTTCCTGTTCTTTTTGTGTAAGTTGAAATCGCGGATGCCCAAATAGATTACCCTTGATCATTTTATGCCAGATATATAGAGCAGCATCTTTGGGATTATTACGGATACGACGTAAAAAATGTTCCTTTTCCCAGGTGTTTGCCCCGTGGTAGCAGCGAATAAAAAGATAGGAGTATTCATCAGGTAGCTGCAGGTAACGCTTTTGCATCCACTTCTTAAGGTAAATAGTATCTTCCGCCCTTCGTTTATGAGGGTACTGAATATTGTTGTCTCTGCGGTGCATTATGCTGCCGGGGATGCCATCAGGAAGAAAGCCGATGTAAGGGTGATCCATATAAGGTTTTTCATCTAGATGCATCAGTGCACCGGACAGGCAGCAGGCGTCGTAACCGTTTTTCAAAACTTTTGACTGCATCAAAATTCGTTCGGGGTGATACCAGTCATCGTCATCCCATTGAATCAAGAAATCACCGGTTGCTTCTTTCAATGACCGGTTTCGCAGTTTTCCCAATGTATTTTCCGGTTTTTTCTGCAGTTTGACATATTGCAATTGAGATGAGGGGACCTCTTGCAATACTTCCTCTAAATCTTGTTCCCCATCATCGATAACAACCATCTCTTTATTGTCATATTGTTGATTTAGGAAACACTTGATGGAACGCTTCATAAGATGTTTCCTGTTGGCAGTAACCATTAGACAACTTACTTTAGGTTGTTGATTTGTAGTATGTTCTACTGACATAAATTTGGTGTGAGGATTATTAAAAAATAAAATATTTTTTAGGGGCGTTCCTTTTTACTATCCCTTTTTAAATCCCGTAATATAAAAATTTACTTACGGTATTAATAGTCTACAGCTACTATTTAATTAAACGTTTAAAAATGAAATTCTATCAGACGCTATTTTTTGTTTTTTTCTTATCTCAGGTTGTTTCTGCGCAGTCTTCGGTTAAAGCCTCCTCACCGCTGGCTACGAAACCTAATGGGAGTAAGATTATTGATACATTTGAAGATGACAGTTTAGGCGATTTGCCGAAAGAATGGTATAACCGGGATGGCAAGATAAAGCCGGCGGAAAATGCACAAGAAGCTAGTTTATTTCGTTATTATATAACAGAACAGATGGGAAACAAGTATTTACGTTATGAAGGTACCAAAGCCCGTCATCTCAACTTCCCATTGAAAAATCGTCCTGACATAAATATATATGAGACACCCATTTTATCGTGGAAATGGAGGGTTGAAAAATTACCTGAAAGGGGCAACGAAGAAGATGATGATTTTAATGATACGGCTGCCAGTATTTATGTTGTATTTGATATGGGACGTGTAGCACTTTTTAAAAAGGTACCCAAATCAATTCGCTATACTTGGAGCACAACATTGAAGAAAGGGACCCAGTTGTCAAAATTTTTTGGTAATCAGAAGATAATTGTAGTGGAATCGGGGTCTGACCGGATGGGTCACTGGGTATCTTTCAAAAGAAACATTGTGAAGGATTACAAACGCTTATTTGGGGATGATCCACCTAAAACTCCACTGGCTATCCTAATTCTGAGCGACGGGGATAACACTCAGTCAAGGGTGGTGGCAGGATATGATGATATCGAACTAAAACCGGAGTAGAAAAAATCATTAAATAAGTATTCCTAAAATGGTTAACTTCAGCGTCGATTTTAAATAATTTTACGTACTGGATCTGATGGAGAAAATCCTTCGTTTTTTTCGCCCACTTATTAACATTAATTATTCGTATCCCGGTTGGGTCCTAGCCGTTACGATTATATCTGCTGTTATTCTTGGAGATTATGCGCTGGATTTAAAAATCGATACCGATCTGGCCAATCTGCTTCCCCGTAAGAACCCCCATGTATTGGCATTAAATAAATTGAAAGAGACGGTTGGCGGGGAGACGACTATGGATGTTGCCATTAAATCTCCGAGTTTTGAGGACAACAAACGTTTTGCTCAGGACCTGATCCGAAAGACCCTAAAGCTCTATGATCACAACCTGGATAATTATTTTTTCGAACGCGCAGAATTTAGAAAGGAAACAAAATTTCTGCGAAAAAATGCACTTTATTTTGCTACTTCCAGTGAGCTCAGTGACATCAAGGATTATCTGAAAGACGAGATCCAAAAATCCAAGGAAGAAGCCAACCCATTTTTTGTGGACTTTGGAGACAATGAGGGTGATACAGATCCGAAAGAAAATGACATTAAGCAATTTGAAGAAAGTTACGATGCATTAATTCCAACCGAATATCCTGTCAGTGAAGATAGCACGGTAATGGTCGTCAAGTTTTATCCTACTGGCTCCAAAAGCAATCTTAGTTACCTGAGAAGAATGTTTTCTTCATATGATTCATTGCTTACGGCTATGAATCCACAGTCGTATAATAGTCAGATGGAAGTGGAGTACGGTGGGAGACTGCGAAGACATCTGACAGAGTTGGATTCCATCATGAATGATGTCTACAGCAGTTTTGCTTCTGGAATTACCAGTGTTTTGTTGCTGGTTATGCTATATTTTTTCTTTAAAAAGTACATTCATTACAGGAAAGGGAACACTCTTGCCGACGAACATAGTTTCTGGGAACATCTCTTGCGCATGCCGGTCCCAATCTTAATTATTGGGATTCCGTTGGTAATAAGTTTGTCTTGGACCTTTGGGCTCACATACTTCATCCTGGGGACTTTGAATACGATGACGTCGGTACTCTTTGTGATTCTTTTTGGTATGGGCATTGATTATGGGATTCATTTTTATGCCCGCTACATCGAATTCAGGGCTCAGGGGGAACCCATTGAACAAGCCCTGTATGAAACGTATGACAAGACGGGTTCTGCCATCGTGGTAAGCGCACTGACCACCGCCTTTTCCCTGTTTGTCCTGGTGATCGCTAAATTTAGGGGCTTTTCTGAATTTGGATTCATTGCCGGTTCGGGGATAATATTGGCCCTGTTTTGCATGCTGTTTGTCTTGCCGTCCTTGTTGGTCATCTTTGAACGCATGCATTGGATTCTTATTAATGAACGAGAGGAAGAACCGAATGTTAATGAATCCTTGTTCCATCGCTTTCCATTTGCCCGTTCGATTGTGATTGTGGGACTTCTGGTTGCGGTAGTTGTAACCATGAATTCGTACCGTCTGGATTTTCAGTATGATTTTGGACAGCTCGAGCCCGAATTCCCCCAGTATCAAAAGTTTAATGAATTAGCCGGCCAGGTTTCCAAATCCAGTAAGCGAAATCCGGCCTATATAATTGCTGATAATCAAGACCAGGTTCTTGAGATCTTACAGAAGCTTCGGCATAAGATGAAAACGGACACGACAAGCCCCACTATTTTGGATGTGGAAGCTCTTCCGGAACGTTTTCCGCCCTCAGATACCGCTGCCGAAAACAAACTGCGTAAAATTGCTGAAATTCGTGAGCTATTGAATGACCCGTTCATCAAAGATCAGGATGATCCGCAGCTCGACAAGCTACGAACGGCTGCCGAAACAAAGGCCAAACTGAATATCAGCCAAATACCCGACTATTTTAAAACCCAGTTTCTTAACAAGAATGGCCAGATCGGCAATTTTGTAATTGTGTATCCCAGTGTTGGTTTGGCTGATGGCCGAAATTCCATAGCTTTTAAAAATGATGTGGGGGAAGTAACGTTGGATAGCGGAAAAACTTTTTATGCTGCCAGTACCTCTATCATTGCTGCTGAGATGCTTGAACTGATGCGTAGTGAAAGCCCCTGGATGGTTGCAGCCACATTGGTGATGGTCTTTCTGCTGATGATCTTTTCCTTCCGTTCCTTGCGGTGGTCAGTTATTGCTATGCTACCCTTGATTGTAGGATTATTATGGCTTTTCGGTATCATGATGCTGACGGGCATGATGTTCAACTTTTATAACTTGGTTGTACTTCCGGCGATACTGGGTATAGGAGAGGACAATGGAGTGCATCTGGCGCATAGATACAGGGAGGAAGGGCGTAATAGCATGTGGGATGTTTTATCAAGTACGGGCCAGCATATCACCATTGGCTCGGTGACAACCATGCTTGGTTTTTCCGGACTTATTTTTACGAATCATCCCGGTTTGCAATCATTGGGAGAGATGGCTTTTATTGGCATTGGAATGACGCTGATTGCCGCCCTCTCTTTTTTACCTGCTCTGATCCAATGGCTTGAGGATAAAAATTGGATCCATTTTTAAGCTGTTGAGCGTATAAGTACTGGTTACCGAATATTCTTTAGGTAATTTTGGGCTATGACCAGCGTTTCTGGAGGAATACTTTTTTGTGATATTCTGATTGCTATGCTTACATTCAGAGCGATAACATTTTGAGCAAATTTTTTCAGATATCAGTCCTGTTCGTGATGCCTCAATAATTTTTGTTAATGAGAACCGGTCAAAAGCGTCATACTTATGATTGTTCATCTTCTAAAACCTGAATTTGACGAGCTTATAGAAGCCAAAGACTGGGCTACCCTGAAGGATATTCTCAATGACGTACAGGCTGTAGATGTAGCAGAATTACTGGAGGAGATTGATACGGAAGTAGCAATCGTCATTTTCCGGCTACTCAAGAAACAGAAAGCGGCAGATGTATTCACTTATTTGAGTTCTACTAAAGGACTTGAGCTGTTGAATAAATTTACAGCTCAGCAGCTGAGCGAAGTAATGTCCAATCTCGAACCCGATGAGCGTGTAGCTTTGATGGAAGAACTGCCGGGTCACCTTACTCAGCGGGTGATGAACTCTATGGTACCGGAAGATCGAAAGCAAGTTCAAAAACTGCTTGGATATCCTGATGAAAGCGTTGGCCGGTTGATGACCCCCCGGTATGTGAAGGTTAAGAAGGATTGGACTATTCAAAAGGCGATGAATCACATTCGTGAATTCGGTCACAGCGCCGAGACCGTAAACGTTATTTATGTAGTGGATGAGCGCGAGCACCTGATTGATGACCTTCGACTGAATCAACTTATACTGGCAGATCCCGAAGCAAGGATCGAGACCCTGATGGATGAAAGTTACGAAGCACTAAGCGCCTTTGATGATCAGGAAGACGCCGTTAAAATGTTGAGTAAATATGACCGGGTGGCTATGCCTGTTGTAGATTCGGATGGCATACTGGTGGGGATCGTAACGGTGGATGATGTAATTGATGTGGCTGAAGAAGAGACCACCGAGGATATGCAGCTTATGGCCGGTATGGATGCCTTGGATGATTATTACTCCCAAACCTCCATCCTGCAGATGATTCAAAAGCGAATAGGCTGGCTCGCTTTCCTCTTCGTGGGGCAGCTATTTACCACTACAGCAATGGGGGCCTATCAAGGAGTAATTAAAAGTGCCGTATTCCTTTCTCTCTTCATTCCAATGATCATATCAAGCGGTGGAAATACGGGGTCACAGGCGTCTACTCTTATTATTCGCGCACTTTCTACTGATGATATTGAATTGACAGCCTGGTTCAAAGTTTTGAGAAGAGAACTGTTTTCTGGGCTGATGCTTGGGAGTATCATGGCTGTTCTGGGCTTTTTTATAATCCTTGGGTGGGGATACCTTGTCAGCAATGCCTTCACCCAGGAACTCCTGTTAAGTGCCTTGGTGGTTGCACTCAGCCTGATTTGTGTAGTTCTCTGGGGAAACATTAGTGGCTCAATGCTTCCCTTTATTCTTTCAAAGATGGGCTTGGATCCGGCCGTTACCTCTGGTCCTTTCGTTTCTACGCTAAGTGATGTGACTGGAATAATTATTTATTTTTCTATAGCTATTTTCTTACTTAAAGGAGTCGTCCTTTAATAACCTTATTAAACCATAAGAGCGGAAGCAGATGAGACAATATTTAGATTTGGTTCAGAGTGTTTTGGATAATGGTGTTCGAAAATCGAATCGTACCGGCATCGATACCATTTCCAACTTTTCGGAATTTTATAAAGTGGATCTTTCCGAAGGATTCCCCCTGTTGACGACCAAGAAGGTTTATTTCCGTTCAGTGGTCCTAGAATTATTGTGGTACCTGCGTGGAGAGGATC
>JASFMR010000025.1:0-36777 GCA_050117475.1 Balneolaceae bacterium
AGGGCTTCGTCTTCCGTTTTGGCAATCACGTAATCCTCGGTTCCATCCCCAAAATACCATGCGGGGATGCGATGTCCCCACCATAACTGGCGTGAGATACACCAATCACGAATGTTCTCCATCCAGTGGTTATAGGAATTCTTAAACTTGGCCGGGTGGAACTGAATATTGTCATTCATCACGTTCACATGTGCCGGCTTCGATAGCTTGTCCATTTTGCAAAACCACTGCAGTGAAAGCCGGGGTTCAATGATGGCATCCGTACGCTCGGAGTAACCGATTTTGTTGGTCATTTCCTCCACTTTAACCAGGTGATCGGCTTTATCCAAATCCTCAATAATTAGATTCCGGGCCTCAAAGCGATCTTTACCGATATAAAATTGGGCGTCTTCGCTAAGCGTACCATCCGCATTCAGCATGTCGATAATTTCCAGATCGTGCTTCTGGCCAATGTTATAATCATTTTCGTCGTGGGCCGGTGTAATCTTCAGACAGCCGGTCCCGTACTCCATATCGACATACTCGTCGGCGATTATTGGAACCTCGCGCTCAACAACTGGAATAATCACCGTCTTGCCAATCAGATCCTTGTAACGCTCGTCATCTGGATGAACACAGACTGCCGTATCAGCCAGAATTGTTTCGGGCCGTGTTGTTGCGATAGTCACCCAACCGTCTTCGCCCTTAATTTTATAGCGTACGTGATATAGCTTTGACTGCTCTTCGCGGTGAATAACCTCCTCATCCGACAGGGCCGTTTGTGCTTCTGGATCCCAGTTAATCATCCGCTTTCCCCGGTAAATATAACCGCGGTTATAGAGTTCGATAAAACACTCAATTACGGACTCATATAAATCATCCTCCATCGTAAAACGAGTACGCTCCCAGTCGCAAGAAGCCCCCAGTTTCCGTAGTTGTTTAAGGATGATGCCACCGTGTTCCTTTGTCCATTCCCAGGCGTGTTCCAGAAACTCGCCTCGTGTCAGATCTGCTTTGGTAATTCCTTGCTTTCTCAGTTTTTGTACAACCTTGGCTTCCGTTGCAATGGATGCGTGATCTGTTCCGGGGACCCAGCATGCGTTTTTCCCTTGCATGCGAGCTCTTCGAACCAACACATCCTGGATGGTATTGTTGAGCATGTGTCCCATATGCAAAACGCCGGTCACATTGGGAGGGGGGATGACTACAGTATAAGATTCACGGTCATCAGGTTCTGAATGGAAGAAACCTTGATCTTCCCAGAAGCTGTACCATTTGTCTTCAATACTGTTAGGGTCAAAATGCTTCGGAATTTCTTGCTGAGCCGTCGATTTATCCAAAATTACTGAATACTCGTTTTACGGGTTGAAGTTTAGTTCTTAAGAGCGGGAAGATACGAAAAAGGACAGAAGATGTAGAGTGATTTAGTAAATCGATGTTTATTTATATCACCATTATTAACATGACGTAATAGCCAGTCTCCGAGGCAGCTTCAAGAGAATACTAAATCTGGATACGCGGTTTTTCAGCTTAAAAGTGCCCCAGTGCTTCCAGTTATTGCCGCATGGCAAACCCCGTACGGCAATAACTGTTATTTGATGGATGGCAATAAACTATAGTCCCTATGACGTTCGTTTCAGCCGCACGCCGAAGTGTCCGTCGCAATCATGGCGATGAGGGAATGTCTGATAGCCGAAGGCTCCATCAACCATCACTTCTTCCGGCACATAACCTTCAACCGTTTCCAGCTCAAAGTTTTCGTGGCGGTCGAGGAAGTTCATGACCTGCTCCATATTTTCTTCCTCTTCGAGAGAGCAAGTACTGTACACCAGTCGTCCGCCTGTCTTAACCATTTTGGCGGCAGAATCTAAAAGCCTTGCCTGCAATTCAACGGCATTTTTGAGGCTCTCCTCGTCGCGACGCCAGCGAAGGTCGGCTCGTTTACTCAGGACGCCCGTACCGGTGCAAGGGGCGTCGAGAAGCACGCCGTCAGCTTTATCATCGAGTGCGAGTTCCGTAACATCGGCCCGCCGAACCCGAATGTTTTCAGCATGGTACGAAAGTGCACTTGCAGCCAACTTGTCAAGTCTTTCCGAGGATATATCAACAGCCAGAATTTCACCTTCTCCATTCATCAGGTCACTCATCAGGATGCTTTTTGTTCCAGGAGCGGCACAAAGGTCATAAATGGTCTCCCCGGGTTGAGGATCCAGCAGAAAGGGAGCAAAGCCGGCAGCAATGTCCTGAACCTGGCAAAAGCCTTTTCCCAACCAGCCTTTCTGGATAAAAGGTGCTACACTTTCCACTCGAAAATAACCGGGTAGCCAATCGCTTTCTTCAAATGGAATATCATTTTTTGTCATCCGCAGCTTAAAGTTCTCCGTTTTGGTACGTAAATTATTAGCACGTATATAATAGACGGGCCGTTGATTATTGGCTTGCATCAGCTTGAAAGCTTCACGCTCACCAAACCGATTTGTCCATCTTTTAACCAACCATTCGGGATGAGAAAAGGTGGTAGCCACTAGTTTTGTACGGTCGTCAAATGCCGGTTTAGGCAGGTTGTCAATATCGCGCTGCAGGTTCCTCAGGATAGCATTGGTTAAATCGCCGGTACGGGATCCCAGGGAATATTTTGCAATTTCTACTGACTCATTAATGGCTGCATAGTCCGGTGTACTGTCCATGAACACCATATCATACACCCCGAGCCTCAGAATATTTTTGAGGCTGGATTTCATTTCTTCAATCTTCACATTGGAAAACTGGTCAATGAGAAAATCTAGGTATGAACGTCGACGTAAAATATTTTGAACATACTCTCGAACCTCTGCGCGTTCGCGTGGTTCAAGTTCATCCGCACGGGAGTAATCAAGGACACCATTTTCATCAAAGTCTATTAATATTTCTACGCTGACAGAACGAGCAGATGCTTCAGTTTCCAATGCAATATCCATTTAAGTTAAACTTTCAGTAATAGTAATAAGGGTAAATAACGATAAATAGTTCGCCCATAGTCTGTTAGGACATTAACTCATGTTTCCTCTGTTGATTGTAAAATAATTGGGCCGAACAGGTTGCCAAAAATACGGTATTAGCAGGGGAGTTGCTAATGGATAATTGTAGTTCTTTGTATGTATTTTTCGATGTCAAAACAATATTAAACTTTTAGCATTGATCATCGTTGAAGGAAATGTTCTATACCTTTATTTATTTAAATATTTAAGGCTGTTTGGAAATGAATTGTTCTAATTGCCTTTACAATAGTATATCTTTTAAAAGTTAGGTTTTGTCTTTTTTTTTGCAGCAAAATAGACCGGTACACCGAGGAGTAAGATTCCGATACCCACCAGGGATCCCCATCCGGTAAAAACAATGCTTGAATAAAGAAGATAGAGGCAGACCATGATAAACAATAAAGGGGTGAGGGGGTACAGCGGTACACGGAAAGAATCTTCATCCTGATCTGAATATTTTCGAAATACGAATAATGAAGCAGTGGTAAGCAGAATGAAAAACCAAAAGACAGGAGCAGTGTAATCAACCATTGTTGAGACAGCTTCCGGTGTAAGGCTTCCCATTAGCACCAATCCCAGTGAAACAGCACCCTGAACCAGCAAGGCATTAGTAGGTGAGTTAAAAGAGCTATTCCATTGTCCGATATAATTTAACATTGAAAAATCTCTTCCCAACGCATAATTCGTACGGGCGCCGGTAATGATGGTAGCATTGGCTGTAGAAAGAGCAGAGATAATTACTACTACGGCCATAACAACGGCTCCCCGGCTGCCAATTAGCTTGTTGCTTAGTGCAACACCAATCGTGTCGGAATTTCTCAGGGTCTCTAATCCTAAAACATGCAGATAGGCTGCATTGATTAATACATAGATGAACGTGATAGTGCCTAACCCGATCAAAAGAATACGGGATATGTTCTTTCGAACATCCCTGATCTCCGCGGAAAGATAGACTCCTTCATTCCACCCTCCATAGGTAAGAAGTACAAAAATCATTGCCGAGCCGGCCGAGCTGTTAGGTAATACATCTGAAAAAGAACCCGCAGGGAATTCAGCAGCAATCAGCAAACCATAAATTCCGGCTGTAATTAAGACTATAGCGATAATGGTCGTGACAAAGTTTTGAACATTCTTTGAAGGGCTTGTCCCCCAAATATTAAGACCGGTCAAACCGATAACCGTAAGTGAGGCGTAAATCGAAGAGCTGTAAGGACCCAGACGATAGAGGACCGACGCATAATCACCAAGAATGAAAGACGCCAGCGCGATGGATCCTGTTTGGATTACCGTCATTCTTCCCCATGAAAAAAGAAAACCCGCGGATGGTCCAAATGCTTCACGCAGAAAGAAATATTCACCGCCGGCATCGGGTTTCTTGGATGCCAGTTCGGCATAACACAGGGCGCCAATGATCGAGATAACCCCTCCGGCAATCCAAAAGCTGATATACTGAAGAGGGGTAGAGGAATTTTGAGCAACCATCTGGGGAAGCCTGAAAATACCGATGCCAATGACAATCCCAACAACCACGGCAATAGCGCTCAGATTGTTAAAAATGGGAAGCGGCCGGCCTTCCGTTTTCGGGTCTTTGGATATTCTAATAAATATGTTATTCACCGGCAGTGTATGTTAGTTTTTTATTTCAAAACGGCTTCCCAGGAGGCAAAAGAATTTTCATTGGTATCGTGATTCTGCATGATTCCGACAATGTTACTTCCCTCAACTTTTCCGCTCAAAATATAACGTTGTGACCCGTTGGCCGCTTGAATGGAAACTCGTTTGCCTTGAACCACCGCCTTTTTAATTTCGTAACCGTTACCATTGTCGTCAGAAAGGGTAACCGAAATATGCTGGAAGTTTTGATGAATATTCATGTCAAAGGTTGTGCCATTATAGGACCATTGCCACGTGCCTTCCAGTTTGGCCGGGATGACCCAATAAAAAATTTGATGTTCACTTCCTCCATCATCTTCGACGACCACCTCTTGATCGGGGTCCCATTCCCCCATATTGAAGCTGTGGGAGACAACCCGGGTTCCCGGCTCTAACTTATCGAGTAATTCGGGCCGTAATCTTTTATTGACGGACGGCAATAAATACATCGTAATAACCGAGGCCCGGCTAAAGTCTGTATCAAAAATATTTTGCTCCATAAACATTAATTGATCAGCGACACCCGCTTTTCGTGCATTATCCCTGGCTTCTGCAATTCTTTGTGGGTCGAGATCAATTCCGTGGCCTGTAGCACCGCGTTTGGCCGCAGCAATTACAATGCGGCCATCACCTGATCCCAGATCGATGATATAATCGCAAGGTTGAACATCGGCAAGATCAAGCATACGCTCCACTACGGTTTCCGGAGTGGGAACATAGGGTACGTCAAGGTTTTGGGCTGCTGCTTGGGAAGCGGTTAATGAAATACAGAATATAACTATTAGAAAGGGAGACAGTTGTTTGTATTTGGTCGAGTTCGATGGGTACATTTTTATCCCTCCGTGTATTAAGTGAATAGTTTTCCTCCCGATTTTTTATTTTACGGGAATAAAAAATGAATATATTATTAAGTTATTTAATAATAGTTATTTATCAATATCAAAATACGTAATTAATGGTCCCTAACTGAGACTGATAATTCTTGATATTGAGTGATTCTCTTTTGTTGAAAACAAGATAAAATGACCAATCATCTAGTAGGTAAGTATTATTAAAAGACTCTGAAAGTGCTTAACAAAAAGAAGGCGAAGCAAATGCCCAGGTTAACCGGCCAGGGAAAAAGAAATCACAAATTTTTTCCTTTCATTTGCCTAGGAAAAACGCTAACTTTTGCCGCTTCCAGACGAATGGAACAACTCGACTTTTTTTAAAAATTATCAAAACTTAACTCATTCAATCGATCATAGATAATGAATAAAGGAACCGTTGCACAAGTGATTGGTCCGGTTGTGGATGTTGATTTCGACGAGGGAGACATCCCCCCCGTACTAAATGCACTTTACATTGAACGAGAAGACAAATCTAAACTTTATCTGGAAGTTGCTCAGCATCTCGGTGAAAATCGGGTTCGTACTATCGCGATGGACTCTACCGATGGATTAGTCCGGGAAACGGAAGTCGTTGACACCGGTTCCCCGATTTCTATGCCTGTCGGAGAAGATATCCGGGGACGCGTTTTTAATGTAGTCGGTGAACCAATAGATGGTATTGAAGCGCCGAAAGGAGATCGCAAATTCCCTATCCATCGACCTGCACCTGATTTTGAGGAATTGGCAACTTCTACTGAGATGCTCGAAACCGGCATCAAGGTTATCGACCTACTTTGTCCCTATGCGAAAGGCGGAAAAACGGGACTGTTTGGAGGCGCCGGTGTTGGTAAGACGGTTCTCATTCAGGAATTAATTAACAACATTGCCAAAGGTCATGGTGGCCTTTCCGTTTTTGCCGGTGTTGGAGAGCGTACTCGTGAAGGTAATGACCTTCTCCGTGAGATGCTTGAAGCAGATATTATTGACTATGGAAAAGAATTTAAAGAAGCCTATGAAAACGGAAAATGGGATCTTGAAAAAGTTGATAAAGATGCCCTGAAAGAGTCCAAAGCCACTTTTGTTTTTGGGCAGATGAATGAACCGCCCGGAGCGCGTGCCCGGGTAGCCCTCTCCGGGCTTACACTGGCAGAATATTTCCGGGAAGAAGTGTCGCGGGATATCCTGCTCTTTATCGACAATATTTTCCGATTTACACAGGCTGGTTCCGAGGTTTCTGCCCTTCTTGGACGTATGCCTTCGGCTGTAGGTTATCAACCGACGTTGGCTACCGAAATGGGGGACCTTCAGGAACGCATTACTTCCACGAAAAGTGGTTCAATTACCTCCGTTCAGGCGGTTTACGTACCAGCTGATGACTTAACGGATCCGGCTCCTGCAACGACCTTTGCGCACCTCGATGCCACAACGGTTTTGAGTCGTGCATTGACACAGATTGGTATTTATCCTGCTGTGGATCCCCTGGATTCTTCTTCACGAATTCTTGACCCTCACATTGTCGGTAAAGAGCATTACAAGACGGCTCAACGTGTAATCGAGATTCTCCAGAAGTATAAGGACCTGCAGGATATCATTGCTATCCTGGGTATGGATGAGTTATCGGATGAGGATAAAACTACGGTGGCAAGAGCCCGGCGTATTCAACGATTTTTGAGCCAGCCGTTCTTTGTTGCGGAACAGTTTACGGGGCAGCCCGGTAAGTACATCAGTATTGAAGATACGGTTAAAGGATTCAAAAAAATCCTGGATGGAGAGCTCGACCACCTTCCTGAAAATGCTTTTTATATGGTTGGAACCATTGAGGAAGCTGAAGAAAGAGGTGAGGAACTCTTAGCCAAAGAAGAAGCTGAAGCTGCAGAATAGAGGTAACTGATGACAAGTTTTAAAGCGCAAATTCTTACGCCGGAAGGTTGCCTCTTCGATGATGAGGTGACTGGAGTAAAAGTCCCAGGCGAGATGGGGAGTTTTGAAATGAAGACTCTTCATGCGAATATTATTTCAACGCTTGAGATCGGTGAAATCCTTGTTCGCAAAGCTACCGGAGAAAACAAGCACTTTGCCGTCACAGGCGGTTTTGTGGAGATGGTTGATAATAAGCTTACGCTCCTGGCGGAAGCGGCCGAACTCGTAGAAGAGATTGACGTTACACGTGCCAGGGAAGCTAAAAAGCGTGCTTTAGAACGTCTTGAATCCGATGATCCAAAGATTAATAAAGATCGGGCTCGCAAGGCATTAAAGCGGGCAGAAAATCGGATTAATCTGGCAGTTGATATTTCTGTTTCCACAAAGTAAGTACTTCCAAATCCCATACTTTCTTTTAAGGCGATCCCTCCCGGGTTCGCCTTTTTTTATGCCTTTTAAGATTCTATTCGCACCTTGCGCAAAAAGCAGGGAAGTGTCTCGGTCATACTGTTGGATTAAAGGGTATGGGTTGACCTCGGGGAGTCATGTCCTGATTCATTATAAGTTTTGGGACAAATAAATATAAGGGGCATTTCTTTCTGGATGAATATCAAATCCGTCCGGTGTCCGTATGTTCTGTTTGGGGAGATTCATTTTTGATCAATTCCACTTCATAAGGAAAGTATCCCGAAATGGGAAGATCTGAAAAAGCTTTCTCTGTTTTCTTTGTGTTACCAACCAATACGTCCGGTACCCGTTCTGCCGGTGTCGGTGCTATCCGGATCTTTGGGCATAACAAAGCCCGGGGGAGGAGTGAACGGTTCATAACTCCAGGGAGCGTTGGGATCATCTTTAACAAGGTTGATAAATCTTCCTACAATAGGTAGGGCCGTGTGGGCACCTTGACCGGTTCGACTGCTGACAGGGAAGCGGATGCGTCGATCTTCGCCACCTACCCAGGCTCCCATTACAATATTTGGAGTCATAGCTACAAACCAATTGTCTGCTGCATTTTGAGTCGTCCCGGTTTTACCGGCAATATCTTGCCTCACATTGTAGACATTTCGCAATCGGACCCCGGTTCCATAATAATCTTCGCCGCCCCGAATCACACCGCGGAGCATGTCAACAATAGTATAGGCCGTTTCGGGACTGATGACTTCTTGCGGATACTGGGGGTGGTACTCTTTGATGACATTACCTTCTTTGTCTTCTATCCGCGCTATGCCCATTGGTTCTATGTGGACCCCTTCATTAGCGAAAGTGCCGTAAGCACTTACCAGATCTAAAAGTGATACTTTTGCCGTGCCCAACGCAATAGAAGGGTACGCCGGGGTATGAGACATGTCAATCCCAAAGTTGGAAGCCATCTGTTTTATCTTACGTGCCGCAGGTATAAGATCTTCGAGTTTTGTTGTATTTGGTTCGCCGGCCAGTTCCGGCAACAAGCGTACCGTTACGTTGTTTAGACTTCTGGCCAATGCCTGCCGAAGCGAGACCATTTCGGGCCCTGACGGAATGTGTGGATCTTTAGGTTTCCAGGCCTTGCCGGATCGGTCATAGAAAACACTCGGATATTTTGAGAACTTATGATACGGTTTATAGCCATTATCAATAGCAACGGTATACACAAATGGTTTAAAGGTTGAACCTGCTTGCCGCTTAGACTGGTAAACGTGGTCATACTGTACATTTCCGTAATTGGATCCCCCCACCCAAGCCAGGATGTTTCCATTGTTGGGATCGATTGCAACAAAACCGGCTTCGAGACGAGTCCGGGCATGTTTGACCGAGTCAATAAAAGTGGTATCTGCAAAAAGACTGTCAAAAACGACGGATTCCTGATCAGTATGGTAGTTTGAGAATCCGTTTTTATAACGATTAGTTTCACGGAGAAAGCTTTTCAGAAAAAGCGGGTATTTTTTCCAAAGCTTATCCATATAATCACCGCCGGGTGAAGTCCATTCCTCTTCAAAAATAGTTTGTAGCGAGTCCAGTTTTGTACGTAATGCCTGCTCTGCATGTCTTTGCAGTCGGGAATCAATAGTTGTATAAATAGTAAGACCATCGGTATAGAGGTTATAACCGTTTTCCTTAGTCCATTGTTCTACCTTTTGTTGAACGTACTGCCCAAAATATCTGCTTTGTTGTCCCGCGTTCGAGGGGGGGTGATAATCCAGGGCAATGGGGTCTTGGGTTAGCTTTTGATAGACGGCATCGCTGATAAACCCCCTTTCATGGAGTAAATATAATACGGTATTACGTCGTTTCTTTGCATGTTCCGGGTGTATCCGGGGGTTATATAGATAAACTGCCTGCAAGGATCCGATGAGGGTTGCAGCCTGTGAAATAGTTAAGTCTTTTGCATCTTTGCCGTAATGTGTTTGAGCAGCTGCTTCAATACCGAAAGCACTGTTGGGAAACTCAACAGTATTCAAATACATTTCGATGATTTCCCGCTTTGTATAATTGTGTTCTAATTCCACAGCGGTAATCATCTCGCGGAGCTTACGAATGATCGAAAATTCGCGGCCGATTTTTTTATAAAGGTTACGAGCCAGCTGTTGTGTAATGGTTGACCCACCCTGAACCCGGCCGTTGAGCAGATGCCAGGGAACCGAAAGAGTGCGGATCATGTCAATACCCCAGTGATTGTAAAACCGATGATCTTCGGTAGCTATGAGCGCGTCCACTACGTGGGGTGATATCTTTTCTATGGGAACATAGGTTCTATTTTCGGTATAATAGCGATCAAGAACTACCCCATCCCGACTTCTAACCTCCGAAGCGACAGCTGTTTGAGGATTCTCAAGTTGTTTGACGGAAGGAAGTCCCTGGAATAGGTAAATGACAAAGCTAATGATTGCAAGTGCAATAACCGCGACAGTAAGGCCGCCCCATTTGTATAGTTTCTTTTTGTACTGATCCGATATCGTAAAAGACGGTTCTTTAGGCTTATGATTTTTTTCCTGAGCTTTTTTACGCCGATATTCGGGATCGTTAAAATAGCGATCCATTTCGTTATCGAAATCTGAATTACTCATCTAATTCGTTTTATCAAATTGTTTTAGGGACTGCTGTACCGGCTCCCAACAAACGAGGGAGATAGCATTATTATTACAATATGCCATGGTTTTATGGCTATAAAAGGTACCCAAATTTATATAGGTTCCGAAAGGAAATTGTTTCCGTCTCGGTTGATGATCATGTCCGCATAAGATAATGTCTGTATTAGTTTTTCGTAACTGTTCCTCTGCCCAGGTATTCAGTTTTTCGGTTCTGCTGGATTCCCGCTCCATAAATCGGGTAAATCGCGAGAAATATTTCATCATTTTTATCCCGGCTTTGGGGGGAAGAAGGCGTTGATAGAAGTGTATGAATTTCTCATTTCGCAACATCCGGTGCAGAATAGGCCTACTCAGGTTATGGTTCTTTTCAGAAAGTCCGTCACCGTGCAATGTCATTATTTTTTTATTGCTAATCGTAAACAAATAATGTTCATGCTCGAGATGAAATCCGCGTTTTTTCAGGTGGCCACGGGTCCAGTTATCATGATTCCCGGTCACAAAAAGCGTTGGCCCCAAGTCGTTGTTGAAGGCTTCAAAACGGTTAAGAAGGTTTTTGCCTATCTCGGGAACATAACCTGGATATTCCATCCAATAGTCAAAAAGGTCGCCCAGGATAGCAATTCGAATTTCGTTACGATGACAGTAATTGATTAATTGGATGAGTTCTGACTCAATTCGTTCATTTTCTGGTTCCGAAAATCCACCCAAATGCACGTCAGAAAGAAATAGCATTGGTTGTTCAAAGGTAGGTTGTGCCATTCTGCAAAAAGCCCCGTGCTATTTTTTCCGTTCGATAATAAACTTGATGAGATCTTCAAACGTTTTTCGATCCTCGGAATTCGGGAGTTTTGAAAGTTTGTCAAGTGCCCGGCTTGCGTAGTCATCCATGATGGATCTGGCATATTTCATACCTCCTTTGTCATGAACGAACTGTACAATTTGATCGATTTCAGATTGTTTCTTTGTCCTTTTCCTCATCAAGTGGCGGATACGGATGGTTTCGAACGTTGAAGCATTATCCAGGGCTTTGATCAAGGGGAGTGTTACTTTTCGCTCTTGGATATCATTACGTTTTGGTTTCCCGATATCATCCACACCGTAATCCAACAGGTCATCGCGTATCTGGAAAGCAATTCCTGTACACATTCCGATGTCACGCATTTGGGTATGCAGGTTTGGATTATCGGTAGTGGAAATTGCTCCGCATTCACAGCACGCTGCAATAAGACTGGCGGTCTTCTCGGAAATAACTTTAAAATAATATTCCTCATCCATATTGAAGAGACGAGCCGCTTTGAATTGACGCAGCTCGCCTTCACTCATTTTTTTTACTGCGTCAGAAAGTACTTCAAGTAGTTTGAACTCTTTGTAATCCAGTGCAGTAAGGAGGCCTTTCGAAAGAAGAAAGTCTCCCAGCAATACGCTTGCCTTATTTTTCCAGACTTTGTTGATGCTCAAAAATCCCCGGCGTACATCTGCATCATCGACCACATCATCATGAATCAAAGTGGCGGTATGCAGGAGCTCAATCATAGTAGCGGCCACATAACTACGCTCGGTTACATCGCCGAAAAGGCGGGCAGACATAAAAACCAGGGTGGGCCGTATTTCCTTCCCTTTTTGTCTTAGCAGATATTGGACAATCCTATCAAGCACAAAAACATCGGTACGAAGTGCTTTTTTGTAAAAGGTTCGAAATTCTGAAAGATCGTTAGAAACCGGTTTGGTAATCTCTTTCAGGGTTTTCTTATGCTTTCGTTTAAAGGAGGTCGCTTTTTCTAGCTGGGTATCAATCATGTACCGGGTTCAAGAATTTTGTGATACTGCACTGAATGTTGATTTATAAATGACAGCAGGCTAAAACTGAACCCCCAATATAATAAATTATATAAAGGGAATAACTTACTTTACGAACAAGTGCATAATATAATTTTCTCGATCCATCTTCTCCACACCGATAGGGCAAAGATGGAAAGGTGAGGATTGATTATTTTATTAGCTTAATAAGCAATCCAAACTAAATAAGTGCACGTTCAGCAGATGAGTAAATACAAGTGGGGGATATTGGGAACCGGGTTTATAGCCAATGAGTTTGCTAAAGCATTAAATCTGATTCCGGAGGCTGTTACCCACTCTGTTTATTCCCGCACTTTTGAAAGAGCAAAAGGTTTTGCAGACCATTATGGTTTCCGCAAGAACTGCCGGGATATTGATACTTTTTTGCATGATTCCGATCTGGACGTTGTTTATATTTCAACGCCCAATCACCTACATTGTCAACAAGCCATTCACTGTATGCAGGCAGGAAAGCATGTGCTGGTTGAAAAACCCATAGCCTTGAATGTGGCACAAGTAAAACAAATAATTGAAGCCGCCAAGGAGAATAGACGTTTTTGCATGGAAGCCATGTGGTCGCGATTTATTCCTGTCTATAAGGAGGTGAAAAAGCTGTTATCAGAGGAAAAGATTGGGGACATTTCATTTTTGGGCGCTGAATTTGGGCATCCGATAGCTTATAACCCCAGTCGATTCAGATTCTCTTTGAAAAAAGGAGGAGGCAGCTTGCTTGACTTGGGAGTATACCCAATATCACTTGCGTTAATGCTGATGGGAAAGCCGGCGTATGTTGAGGGGGAATGTTGTAAGGCGGAAAGTGGTGTGGATACATTGAATCGAATCACAATGCATTTTGATAATGGGGCAATTGCCGATCTTCGGAGTACGTTCAACTGCCAGCTAAATAACGGGCTCTGGATTGGCGGACATACAGATTCTATAGAAGTTTTACCGCCTATTTCGCATCCTGATAAATATCGAATCCTTCAATCCGAACCCTATGACGCGGCGCAAAAATATACTTATGGACTGAGCGACAAAATCCATCAAATGCCAGTTATTTCGTTAATGGCCCAGAAGGTTAGAGAAAAATTTGTAGTTCCAATAAAGAAACAGCTACAGACCCGGAGATTATCATATAGTGGAAACGGCTATCAATTTGAGGCAATGGAAGTAATGAATGTTTTACAACGAGGAGAACTTGAATCGGCTGTCATGTCGTTACAGGATTCTTTAGATGTCCTTGAAATAACGGATAAACTGAGAAGGGATTGGAATATTTTTTATCCGGGAATAGATTCCTAGGACCTCGAGCCAAAGATTTCAAACTATTTCCAATGCTAGTCTTTTTTATATCTCAGATTTATTACCTTTGGTGCTCAAAATAAATTTGATATTAGACGAATAATAGTATCCCCTGTTTATGAGCAAGGGATTAAATTAAGAATAGAAACCTCAAGATATTCCTGGAAATATGATTAAGGTTGATATACGCCAAGCAAAGTCTTTTTTGACTGATGAAGAATTTGAGACAGCGTTAAAGAAAGCTCAGGATTCGTTTAAAGCTGTACAAAATAAAAGCGGGGAAGGGGCGGAATGGCTAGGTTGGAGAGATTTATTGGAGGATCCAAATGATGCTATCCTTGAGCAGCTGGATAGCTTGGCTTCTTCTATCCGGGAAGATGCTGATGTTTTTATAGTATGTGGAATTGGCGGATCTTACCTGGGGGCAAAGGCTGTTATTGATGCTCTTACTGATTTTTTCGGGAGCCATGGACCCGAAATTTTATATGCGGGACATCATATGAGCGGGGCCTATCTTGAAGGGTTGATCGAATACCTGGAAAAACCGAATGAGGAGGGGAATACCAAAAGTGTTTACTTGAATGTGATTTCAAAATCAGGTACTACCCTTGAAACAGCTCTTTCATTTCGGATATTGCGGAAATGGCTGAACGAAAAGTTTGCGGATGATGCAGCCGAAAGAATTGTCTGTACCACAAGTGCAGAGGGCGGGGCTTTGAATGTGCTTGTTGAGGAACACGGGTATCGAAAATTTGTGATTCCCGATGATGTGGGAGGGCGATTTTCAGTATTGACGCCAGTGGGGTTGTTACCTATTGCTGTAGCCGGAATTGATATCAGGACATTGTTGTATGAGGCAGTATCAAAATATGAAGAATTGGAAAAGAATCCCGAGAAGGTATTGGAGTATGCTGCGGTTAAATATGCCCTTTTCCGGAAAGGAAAGGCTATAGACCTTATTACCTCCTTTGAACCAAAGTTGAAATCACTTGGCGGTTGGCTACAACAGTTATTGGGCGAGAGTGAAGGAAAGGAAGGCCGTGGCATGTTTCCTGCCGTTGCTTCTTATTCCACCGATCTGCATAGTCTGGGGCAGTTTGTGCAGCAGGGCACGCGTAACCTGATGGAGACGTTCATTGTTGTAGAGTCGGCATCAAATGGTTTGACGATAGAACAACAGGAAGGCAATCATGACGGCTTGAATTATTTGTCGGGACGATCATTTCATGAAATTAATACAAAGGCTTTTGAAGGAACCTTGAAGGCCCATACCGAGGGGGCAGTACCGTCGGTTGTAATAACGCTTAGTAAATTAAATGCTCAGCATATTGGCGAATTTATATATTTTTACGAGCTTTTGACCGCAATTTACTGTTACTGCTTGGATGTAAACCCATTCAATCAACCGGGTGTAGAGGATTATAAAAAAGAAATGTATCAACTACTTGGTAAATAATAGGTAATTATTGATCACATGAGTGAGCTTTCAAACAAAATGGAGACCGACGATCTTAAGTTTATAGCCATTGCGGGTAATATAGGGGCTGGAAAATCATCTTTGACCGGTTTATTAGCCAAGCATTTTGGTTGGAAGGCTTTTTATGAATCTGTGGATGACAATCCCTATTTATCAGATTTCTACGATGATATGCGTCGCTGGAGTTTTAATTTGCAGATCTATTTTTTGTCCAGCCGATTTCGGCACCAAAAAAAGATGCTGGAAAGAGATGGTCGCTTTATTCAGGATCGAACCATTTATGAAGATGTTGAAATTTTTGCTAAAAACCTCCATGAGATGGGGTTGATGAGTGACCGGGACTTTAGTAATTATGAAGCTTTGTTTGAAGAAATGACTCATTACCTGACGCCTCCAAGCCTGCTTATTTATATTCGTGCGCAAGTCCCGACGCTTGTGAAGCAGATTCAGCAGCGCGGCCGAGATTACGAAAACTCAATTCGCATTGAATATTTGGAGCGGTTGAACCGACTATATGAAGACTGGATACAGCGCTATCCGCATGAAAAGCTTATTATAGACACTGATGACTTGGATTTTGTAAATAATAATGAAGATTTGGGACGTATTATCGAGTTTATAGAGCAACGATTATTTGGTCTGTTTAATTGATTGCAGGTAAATCCAATTATTCCTATTTTTGCAAGCTATTGCGGATATGTCAAAACTTGAATTTAAAATAGTAGAAATACCCGAGGGAGAAAGCCGACGAACGGTCGGCTTGTCCGATGAGGATTTGGATTTATCTCCTTATGAGTTTAAGGGAGCTGATATTGATTTATTATTTTATCGGACACTCCATTTTATTCGGGTAAACTTTCATTTAAATGCTGACGTGCAGTTGGTATGTGATCGATCATTGGAATCTTATATTCAGCCAATTGAATCTGACTATGAAGTAGTCTTCAAGGTTGATGTTCAAGAAGAATCAGAAGATGAAAATGGAGCAATTCGACGCTTTAATTTTTCATCTAACACATTAAGTATTGAAGATGAAGTTCGCGATACTATTTTGTTGAATATCCCTATTAGGAAATTACATCCGAGATTTTTAGACGAAAAGGGGCAACCTACAAATTTCGAAACGAAATCATTCGGTGATATTTCCGAAGATAATGGCACTGAGGATATAGATCCCCGGTGGGAAGAATTGAAGAAACTTAAGAATTAACTGAAACATTATTACTGGTATATAAATGGCACATCCAAAGCGTAGACATTCCTCATCCCGAAAGAATAAGCGGCGTTCACACCACAAGATTGGTGAACCAACCTTGGCTGAATGTCAGAATTGTGGGGCCCTGCACCGTTACCATCATATTTGCACCGAGTGCGGATATTACCGTGGTCGCCAAGTGTTAAATGTAAATAAGTAACTTATAGCTTAATCCCTATTTCATGATCATTGCTGTAGATGCCGCAGGGGGCGACTACTTTCCTGAAAATCCGGTCAAAGGTTCTTTAGATGCAGTAAAAGAGATGGACGATCTAACCATTGTCCTGGTGGGACCTGAGGACCTTATAAATAAGGAGCTCTCCAAACATGAGTTTGACAAGCAACGAATATTGGTGCAGCATGCTCCTGAAGTCATTGAGATGGATGAGTCTCCTGCCCAGGCAGTAAAGACCAAACAAAATTCCTCCATAGTTAAAGGGGTAGGCATGCACAAAGCCGGCAAATGCCACGCTTTTGTAAGTGCCGGGAATACCGGTGCCTTGTTAGCGGCATCTACTTTTCTTTTGGGAAAACTAAAGGGGGTCAGTCGTCCGACGATTGCAGCAGTATATCCAACGACAAAGGGTGTTCGTTTGATGCTTGATGTCGGTGCAAACCTGGAAGTACGTCCCGAGATGTTTGTTCAATTTGCGCAGATGGGGACTATCTTTGCTACTGAAATAATGGGAATTGATGATCCTAAAGTTGGTTTGCTCAATGTTGGTGAAGAGAAAGAAAAGGGAACGGAAGATCTCAAAGAAGCTTTTAAAGAGCTGAAGTCATTGCCAAATTTTATTGGTAATATTGAAGGTCGCGATGTTTTTTCTGCCAAGGCTGACATTTTCCTTTGCGACGGACTGGTAGGGAATTTATTGTTGAAATTAGGGGAATCTATTCCCAATGCCTTGGAGGTCTTCATTAAGAAGGGGGTTCAAAAATTACAGCTTGGACAGCAGGAAGCACAGCTTGTCGGTAAAGTTTTAAAAGCATCACTTCAAGAATTTAACCCTGATCGGGTTGGCGGTGTACCATTCTTGGGAGTTGACGGCGTTAGCATAGTAGGACATGGAAGCAGCTCACCTTTGGCAATGAAAAATATGATATTGGGTGCCGCAAAATGCGTCACCCACAATATCAATGAAAAAATTGTAGCATCTCTCAATTAAATAACCCTTTTACATGGCGGAAACGAAACGTGCAGTAATAACGGCAGTAGGACATTATCTGCCGGAAAGTCGCTTGACGAATGACGACCTGGAAGAAATGGTGGATACGAATGATGAATGGATTCGTACCCGGACGGGTATTAAGGAACGAAGAATCCTTAGAGATAAAGAAAAGGCAACTGCCTACATGGGGGCAGAAGCAGCACAGGAAGTACTAAATCAGCGAGGAATCTCAGCGAATGAAATCGATATGATCATTCTCGCTACGGTGACTCCTGATTATTTGTTTCCGGCAACTGCATGTTTAATTCAGAAAAAAATAAAGGCTGAAAATGCCTACGGCTTTGATTTGTCTGCGGCATGTTCGGGGTTCCTTTATGCCCTGACAACAGGTGCAAATATGATAGAGTCCGGCAGAGCCGGTAAAGTATTGGTTATAGGTGCTGATAAAATGAGTTCCATAATTGATTATACCGACCGCACAACATGTATCTTGTTCGGTGACGGTGCCGGTGCTGTGCTGCTTGAGGCTTCGGAAGATGATACCGGGATTATTGATTATATTCACCGTTCAGAAGGAGATACAGATCTTGCTTTGTATCAACCGGCGGGGGGAAGTTTAAATCCTTCCAGCCCACAAACAGTAGCCGATCGTTTACATTTTGTAAAACAGGACGGACGTGCCGTATTCAAGAAAGCAACCGTAGGTATGGCAGATGTATCGGCTGAGATAATGAAGAAGAATAACCTTACAGCGGATGATATTGCATGGTTAGTTCCGCACCAGGCCAATTTGCGGATTATCGATGCAACCGCTAATCGTATGGGGCTTGACAGCGAAAAAGTGATGATTAACATCGATAAATATGGTAATACAACGGCAGCTACCATACCACTTTGTTTATACGATTGGAAAGACCGGCTTAAACATGGTGATAACTTAATCCTTGCTTCCTTCGGTGGCGGATATACATGGGGTTCAATTTATCTGAAATGGGGGATGAAATAATGAGTAAAGCTTATCTTTTTCCCGGACAAGGGTCACAATTTGTTGGAATGGGGAAGGCCCATTACCAAGAGAATGAGAAGTTTGCCGGGCTTGTAGATCAGGCCAATAACATATTAGGCTTTGACCTTAAAGCAATTATGTTTAAAGGCCCCGAAGATAAATTAAAACAAACTGAATATACACAACCGGCCATATTTCTGCATTCTGTTGCTCTTTATAATACGCTGAATGCACACCCCGATATGGTTGCCGGACATAGTCTGGGCGAATTTTCTGCATTGGTAGGGTGTGGAGCTGTAGCTTTCAAAGATGCCCTGAAGATTGTGCGAAGGCGTGGCGAATTAATGCAGCAAGCGGGTGAACAAAATCCGGGAACAATGGCCGCGGTCATTGGTATGGATGATGAAGTTGTGGAGAATGCCTGCAAAAAGGCTAGTGATAAAATTGGTAAAGAAGTCATTGCAGCCAATTATAACTGCCCGGGACAGCTTGTTATTTCTGGGAATATTGATGCTGTAAAAAAGGCTGTTGAGCTTCTAAAAGATCAGGGTTGCAGGTTAGCAAAATTGTTACCTGTGAGCGGTGCTTTTCATTCTTCGCTCATGCAGCCTGCTTATGACGGATTGAAGGAAAGCCTTGAAGCACTTAAGATTTCTGAGCCGGAATGTCCCATTTACAGTAATTATACGGCGAAGCCAACCACAGATCCCGAAGAAATTAGGTCGAATGTGCTCAATCAGTTGTTAAATCCCGTACGTTGGACACAAACACTCCAAAATATGGGTAAAGAGGGGGCGGATACTTTTGTAGAAGTGGGGCCCGGTAAGGTATTACAGGGATTGGTAAAACGCACGCTCAAAAATGTAGAAATTAACGGTTATCAATAAAAATATTTCGTATGAGTTTATCATTAAAAGGAAAAACAGCTTTAGTGACCGGCGGAAGTCGGGGTATCGGTCGCTCAATAGCATTGACATTAGCACAATATGAGGCAGATGTGGCCATTACCTATGCGAATTCAGCCGATGCTGCCAATGAAGTAAAACAGGCGATTGAGGCGAAAGGTGTTAAAGCAAAAGCGATACAGGCGGATGCCGTCAATCTGAAAAAAGCGGAAGAAGTTGTAGCTGAGTTGACTGAAGATTGGGGCAAACTCGATATCCTGGTGAATAATGCTGGAATCACCCGGGATAATCTTATCCTCAGAATGAGTGAAGAAGACTGGGACAAGGTTATCGATACGAACTTGAAAAGTATTTTCAACTATAGCAAGGCAGTTGCGAAGCCGATGATGCGTAACCGCAGTGGTTCTATTATCAATATAAGTTCAGTTGTTGGGATCAGCGGTAATGCAGGGCAGAGTAACTATGCGGCTTCTAAGGCCGGGATTATTGGATTTACGAAGTCATATGCTAAAGAGCTGGCATCAAGAAATATTCGAGCCAATGTAGTTGCGCCTGGCTATATTACAACCGAAATGACAGAAGATCTGGATGAAAAGGTGCTGGAAGCTATTAAATCTGAAACTCCGATCGGGAGGCCCGGCAAAGCGGAAGAAGTGGCCCAAGCGGTGTTATTTTTAGCTTCTGATCATAGTTCTTACATTACTGGCGAAACAATCCGCGTTGATGGCGGTATGGCAATGTAGGAAATCCTCTGAGGTTATGGAGTTATTTGTATACAAGATTCTTCAGGTGTATTTTTATCAATTTTAATTGTATTTTCTGCCCATGCTTTAAAGCAAAGCAGGCAATTAATTTATCTTCTAATAATTCGAACTATAAGCTAATTAAACAGTTATGTCACAAGACGTTGAATCAAAAGTAAAAGCAATTATCGTTGACAAATTGGGTGTTGATGAATCAGAAGTAACCCCAGAAGCTAATTTTACTAATGACTTGGGAGCTGATTCTTTGGACACCGTTGAACTCATTATGGAGTTTGAAAAGGAATTCGATATCAGCATTCCTGATGAAGATGCAGAAAAAATTGCTACTGTAGGAAATGCAATTGATTACCTGCAGGAAAAGGTATAAGTTTTAATTTTATTCATAAACTATTCACCTCGCTAAATAATTTAGCATGTCCAATCGAAGAGTAGTCATTACGGGAATCGGTGCCCTTACCCCCGTCGGTAAGACGGCACCAGATTTCTGGAATGGATTAATATCGGGAAAGAGCGGCGCTCAATCAATCGAGCATTTTGATACCTCTGATTTTCCAACAAAATTTGCAGCCCAGATAGACGATTACGATGAACTGGATTATTTCGATCGTAAAGAGGCCCGTCGCATGGATAAAGTGTGTCAATATGCATTGATTGCTTCGGAGGAAGCAATCAATGATACGGGGCTCGATTTGGAGGAGATCGATAAGGATCGGGTTGCGGTCATTGTCGGGACTGGCATTGGAGGAATGATCACTTTCTATGATCAGTCTATATCCTTTCATGAATATGGACCGCGGGGAGTTTCTCCATTCTTTATTCCGATGCTCATCCCCGATATGGTTGCCGGACAAATCTCTATCAAATATGGTTTCAGAGGGCCAAACTTTTGTGCAGTTTCTGCCTGTGCTACAGGTTCGCACAATATTGCACTGGCTTATGATTCCATTAAAAATGGGCAGTGTGATATGGCTGTTTCTGGGGGCTCTGAAGCACCGGTTTCAAGGATTGGCGTTGCCGGCTTTAATTCTATGAAAGCCATGTCTACCCGTAATGATGATCCGCAAAGAGCTTCGAGACCTTTTGATAAAAACAGGGACGGCTTTGTCCTCGGAGAAGGTTCGGCTATCTTGTTTCTCGAAGAATATGAACATGCCAAAAAGCGGGGAGCCCAGATTTACGGAGAGATTGTTGGATATGGTTTATCAGCTGATGCGCATCATATTACAGCTCCTGATCCGGATGGAAAGGGGGTCATCCTTGCATTAAATAGGGCTTTGGATTCAGCAAATATTGAACCTGAGGATATTGATCATATCAATATGCACGGTACCTCCACCCCGCTGGGCGATATTGCGGAGACTAATTCAATCAAGAAAGTTTTCGGAGAACACGCTTATAAGATAAATCATAATTCTACGAAGTCGATGACAGGCCATGCTCTTGGAGCTGCAGGAGCAATGGAGGCTATAGCAACTGTGTTGGCAACTTATCATGGTATGATTCCTCCTACCATTAATTTTGAGACACCAGATCCTGAATGCGATTTGAATTATACGTTCAATGAGGCGGAAGTACGTGACGTAAAGTATGCACTCAACAATGCTTTTGGATTTGGCGGACATAATACTACTCTTGTTTTTAAAAAATTTGAAGAGTAGCAATGTTCGATAGACTTAGGGCATATTTCAAGACTGATCGTGATTTAAAGCCCGAATATGAACGAAGAATTAGAGAACTGGAAGGGATTATCGAAACTAAAATCGACAATCCCTTTATATATATAAGAGCTCTTCGTCACCGTTCTACCCTCATAGATGATAATTATTCTTCGACTGATTCCTATGAGCGATTGGAATTTCTCGGAGATGCTGTGTTAGATCTTATCATTACCGAAATTATTTTTGATCTGTTTCCTAAAAAAAATGAAGGCTTTTTAACTAAATTGCGAGCAAAACTTGTCAAAGGAGATGCGCTTGCAATGTATGCTCGAAACTTGAACTTAAGTCAGTTAATGCTACTCGGGGAGCGTGTTCAGGGGCAAGGTATAGAACAATCAAAAAGTGTCTTGGCAGATGTTTTCGAAGCATTGGTTGGTGCTCTTTATGTCGATGTTGGATATAAACCTACCTCCAAATTTGTACGTAAGGTGATTGAGCGATTTGTTGATTTTGAAAAAATCATTGATACGCTCGATAATTACAAAAGCCTATTGTTGGAGTTTGCCCAAGCCCATCAAATGGAGATTCCAACATACGATGTTATTTCTGAGGAAGGTCCCGGTCACGACAAGACTTTCGGGGTTCAAGTATTTGTGGATGGAAAACCCATAGCACGGGGTAAGGGCAAAAGTAAAAAAGAAGCCGAGCAAAAAGCTGCTCATCGCGCATTGGAAGTGCTTAGCTGAAATAACTTCGTGGTTTGTGGTTCGGCTTCAATCTTTTCCTCCTTATTTTAAAAGGCCCGGCATATAAACCGGACCTTTCAATCATCATGTTATATGAGCGCTCTCGGTAGCAAAATTTAATTACCCATAACTTTAATGTTTAGTAATCAATTCATAAATCAAAAAAACTGTTAATTAAATGTAGCAAGTTAAACTACGTTTCTACCGTTTTTTTTATTCTTGCCTCTCACATCGATAGTAATAAAACTTTGGACAACAATCTGGCAATTCCTACTACCAACATTCTGTTGATCCTTTATTATTATCAAGCGATTTAAGTGGTAAAATTAGTCGGCTTCTCAACCAGCTAAGGATTTGTTGAATAACTAATAATACATTAAAGGTATCACCCCATGAATGTATCAATAGTTGAACAAGACAACTATTTAGTAGCTTGGATTAACTCTTCCCTCACAGACAGCGAATTATTGACATTACAGACTAGCATTTTGAAATGTGTGCAAAAGGTAAAACCTAAAGGGGTTATAATAAATGCAAAAGGGCTGGATGTCATTGACTCATTTGCAACCCGAATTTTCGGTGATATTTCGGACACGCTGAAACAACATGGAGTACCCATGGCCATTGTGGGTATTAAACCTGAAATTCTTTTTACAATGTCCCTTTTTGGTATTCATATAAATAAGTTTGAGGTATCGCACGATATGGAAGAAGGGATGCAAAAGCTTAATAGTATTCTCTGAGGAATTAATGCCTTAATTAATGGTTTTGAAAAAAGTTCCTATTGGAAAAATAATTTGTGTGTAATAAATTATAAATGTAAAGAAAACAGTATTTTAATGTTAGTGTATAAATCAAGAGAGAAAGTTAAAGGGTGCGGAGGTAGTGAGATTGAACCCGAAAAAAAAACAAAGCAGAGTCAGCGGGAAAACGTTATCGCTTAACAAAGATGAGGATCTGGTTAAAATCAGAGAATATGGAAGGTTTTTGGCTACAAAAATTGGATTTGACGAAAATGAACGCACCTTAATTGCTACCGCCATCTCTGAAGTTTGTCGGAATGTTATTGAACATGCTGATTGTGGAAAGGTAAGGATTGAACCGGATCAAAACGGGATAATGATCATTGTTAAAGATGAGGGACCGGGTATCGAAAATGTAGATAAAGCATTACAGGAAGGATACTCTACTGGTAAAGGACTTGGTATTGGGTTACCCGGGGCAAAACGCATAATGGATACCTTCAAAATTAAGACCCGATTAGGAGAGGGGACTACTTTAATTATGTCAAAATCATTGAAGAATAATAATATGATTTTATGAGATTAAATTGTCAATCTCATGACCCATTTCATGATGTTAAAGGAGAGAGAAATAAAACAAATTTATTACAAGGGTTTAAAGGATTACCTGGTGTATGGGAGCGAAGAAATCTTAACCGCCGCTTATCAACAAAGCCGGGAGTTGCTTAAGGAGGATTTTAGTGAACTTGATATCATTACCCTTCACCATCAAATATTAAGTGATTTGTTGGATAATGGTTTGTTATCGGATAGAAAAAGTAAAATCAAAAAAGCTTCAGCCTATTTAAAAGAATGGATTTCTCCTTATGAGGTTAAAATTCAAAGTTATCGTGCTTTGATTGAGGAGTTGAATAAAAAGAATAAACAACTTAAGGAAGAGATAGCCAGAAGAAAAGAAGCTCAAGAGAAGCTCCAAGAAAACAATACCTATTTTCATACGCTGATTGAAAATGCACAAGATATAATTACTGTTTTAGATACTCATCAGGTTATTAGATATAACAGTCCCTCTGTGGAGAGGATTCTGGGATACAAACAAGATGAGATCTTAAATAATAATGCCTTTCTGTTTGTTCATCCTGATGACGTCAAGGTTGTTGAAAAGATTTTTAACGAAATAAAAAAGTCACCCAATGCTGTGCGGTCTGCAGTATTCCGGTTCCGGCATAAAAAGGGAAAATGGATTTATCTTGAAAGCTTTGCTAAGCATGTACCTAAAAGTCCTGACGGCGCAATCATTGTTATCAACTCCCGTGATATTACAACTCGTATACAGAGGGTTCAGAAATTAAAAGAACATCGATCTAAACTTGCTGAAGCCCAACAAATTGCAAAAGTAGGTAGTTGGGAATGGACTATAAATGGGGAGCACTCCTTAGAATGGTCTGATGAAATGTGCAGAATATATGGTTTTAGTCCGGGTAATTTTGATTGTTCCTATAATACATTTTTAACGCAACTACATCCTGCTGATCGCGCGCAAGTCGAAAAAAAGATTCAAATAGCAATAGATGAGCAAAGACCATTCTCCTTTGAACATAGAATAATTCGTTTGGATGGAGGAACCAGGACTTTACTTAATAGGGGGCGGGTCATAATTGATGACAATGGGGAGGTAGTCAAACTGATCGGGATAGCCCAAGACATAACCGAACAGAAGGAAAAGGAACAGAAACTTCGAGAATACAGTGAACGCCTTCGCAAACTATCGGAACGTGTAGAAAGGACCAGGGAGGAGGAGAGAATTCGGATAGCGCGTGAAATACATGATGAGCTAGGACAAATGCTTACCGTATTGAAAATGGATATTTCGATGATGAGTGACGAAATGAGAAAAAAAGTTCCTGATGATATACTGGAATACTTTAATGAGGAAGCTGAAAAAATTCTCAAGAGGATAAATACAATCATTGGATCTGTACAACGAATAACCACTGAATTAAGGCCACAGGTACTGGATAATCTCGGTCTTTCGGAAGCTATTCAGTGGCAGGCACGCGAATATGAAAAAAGAACGGAACTTGAGATAAATTTTAGATCCGAATTGCCACAGACAGATTTTTTAAATAATGACCAATCCACGACATTATTCCGGATTTTTCAAGAGGCGATGAATAATGTCATACGTCATGCCGAAGCTTCAAAAGTTGATATTGAACTCAAAAAGACCAATGAGTTTTTGATTTTATCAGTAGAAGATAATGGAATTGGAATTACTGAAACTCAGAAGGGATCCCCTTCTTCTTTTGGTATTATCGGGATGTATGAACGAACTAGGTTCTTGGGCGGAGATGTTCAAATTAATACCAAAGATGGCAATGGTGGGACCTGTGTTGTGCTGCGGATACCGTTGACCAACGAAAAAGAACTCTAAAAACAATAGCGATTTGTTATGATAAAAGTGGTAATTGCGGATGATCATCCTTTAGTGCGGGAAGGGTTAAAGAAGGTTGTGGATCAAAGTACGATTGATATAAAAGTGATTGCAGAAGCATCGAATGCCAATGAGCTTATGGAAATACTTCGAAAAACCGATCCAAGTATAGTTGTACTGGATATTTCAATGCCCGGTAAAAGTGGATTGGATGCTCTTAAAGAGATTAAGGAATTTTACCCGGATTTGCCCGTCTTGATGTTAAGTATACATCCCGAAGATCGTTTTGCAATTAGAGCGTTAAAAGCTGGTGCCGCAGGCTATTTGAATAAAAGCAGCATATCAGAGCAGATGATAACTGCTATTCGTAAGATAGTAACTCAAAAGAAAAAATATATTAGCCAAGATGTTGCCGAGCAATTGGCCAGTAGGGTAGATCTTAGTAAAGAAAAGCCTTTGCATGAATCGTTATCTGATCGTGAATACCAGATAATGTGCATGATTGCTTCAGGAAAGAAAGTCAATGAGATAGCTGAAGAACTAGCCCTTAGCATTCAGACTGTACACACTTATAGATCACGCATCAAAGAAAAAATGGGACTTAAATCCAATGTGGAATTCACTAGGTATGCGATGAAGCAGAATTTGATTGATTAGAGAATCTTACTACAAGATTTTAAAAGTTCTCCCGATATCATCCGTTTTCTTAAAATTATATTATAGTACTGTGTCTTTACAGATTGTCGGACGAAGTTTTTTGGATCATAAAAGGATGATTGCCATATATTTGGGAGAAAAAGGGGATATTTCCCCACACAATCATTAAGAAATATTAATTATGATATTCTAGAATTTATTATAGTTTTTTAATTCAATGTAGTCAGAGAGACCTTCATAAGTGAAAAGAGATTTAGGAGTTAAAAACAAAAAATGTTTTTAGTAATACTATTAAGAATGCTTTTAAGGGCTTATTGAATTAACAAAAGCTTATTGAATAGTTAACTTGGCAATGTGGGAGGGAGTTTAAATGAGAGAAGATAATAGAGCTACTGTATCGGAAAATAAAGAGAGCTCGTCTAATACAGATAAACCAGTTTTTATTACGCAAAATCCAATAATGGAGGAATTACTTTCTAAGATCAAACTGGTGGCTAAGACAAAAGCGACGCTACTTTTGACTGGGGAAAATGGAACAGGCAAGGAGGTTTTGGCCCAATTGGTACATTACTACAGTTCCAGGAATAAGAAACCAATGATAGCAATAAATTGCGGTGCGATACCTTCTGAACTAGTAGAAAGCGAACTTTTTGGACATGAAAAGGGTGCTTTTACCGGGGCAAGTTCCCGTAAAGAAGGTTGCTTTGAGCTGGCTGACAAAGGAACCTTATTTTTGGATGAGGTAGGCGAAATGCCAAAATCAATACAGGTAAAATTATTGCGGGCTGTTGAATTGAGTTCTTTTCGCAGAGTAGGCGGAAAAGAAGAAGTTAAAGTAGATGTCAGTTTAATTTCTGCGACCAATAAAATTTTAATTGACCAGGTTAAATCAGGCAGCTTTAGGGAAGATCTCTATTATAGGCTTAATGTGATTGAATTATATGTACCTCCTCTACGACACAGAAAGGAGGATATCTCATTGCTTGTTGAGTATTACAAAAATCATTTTGTAGAACGATACGGACTGGATGATATTGAATTTACCGATGATTGCCTTGAAATTTTTATGGCTTACGATTGGCCGGGAAATGTTCGTGAATTGAAGAATGTTGTTGAGCGTTGTGTGGTTTTATCTGAAGGTGATCAAGTTGATCTGCAAGCTATTCCAAGCCGTATTCATCGGGGAGAGAATATTTACCCGGTATGTAGTGGCAATGCTCATCACAATATTATCCAAATACCTATTGGTACAAGTCTAGAAGAAGTAGAGCGGAGGGTTATTGATCAAACGCTGTATTCTGTCGACAATAATAAAACAGAAGCGGCTAAGATACTTGGTTTCAGCCGAAAGACCCTTCATAATAAACTGGACAAATATGACCGCGAAAAAATGCAATCGGGATAATGTTCTGATTTGGAAATTAGTCTATTATTTTAAAAAAGGCCGGAAATTACCGGTCTTTTTTATATGATGGATTGCCCCGGCTAAAGAAACTCAAAGTTGTAATATATTTTTCTGATCAAATTGGGTTGCAATACGATTCTCATTGATAGAATCATTCAGAATATTTTTTAATCGTATTTGTAATCGCTTAATTTTGATATTCTTCTGTCTGGCTTGGGCTTTAAGGCGGTTAAAATTTTCCGGTTTAATGTCTTCTTCGCAGATGAATATATAATCCACATTTGTACTTCTGAGTATCTTGGATAATTTCCAGTGTCCACCATGAATGGGATATCCATTTAAAAGTTTCCCTTCCAAATCTGGATTGTCATCCAAGAATCCCAGAACTTTTAAATTACTGTGAGTTGAATTATTGATCTTATGGAGAATCATGTTTCCATTTTCATTAGCCCCATAAATAAGTACCTTTTCGCCATAATTTTTATCCTTGTGGAACCAGTAGCTTAAAGCTTTGTAGGCAATACGAATGCCCAGAGTGAATGTAAGCAAAAAATAGAAATCAAGAACAAGTAGCTGAATTCCGGAAACAAATGGAAAGGTGTTTAAAAGGATTAATACGAGTGCTGTAGCTAGTATTGAATATCCTACCGAACCGGTTATTCGTAACGCATTCCCTATCCCCATTTGTTTTATCGTTTCCCGATAGATACCGCTCACCCAAAAAACTAATAACTGAAGCGATGCCACTATCATTAAGCTTTGCTCAAATTCAAGGGCTTCAACCGATCGGGGATTGATACTGTGTATAAGTTTATAGCTCAGGCTAAAAGAAACAGCGATAAATACAAAATCAATGAGACTCACAAAAATTCGTTTGTTTATGATCCATCGTTCGTAAATGGGTAGAATTATCCCGTTGTTGAATATTGCAATTTCTCGGTATCTGAGCTTTTTTAAACCTAAAAATATGGTCACTCCAATGAGCAGAACAATGATAATGGCTTTTTCAAAAGTACTTATCTGAGTTATTGCGAATGCGGCAGTTGCAAAAACGGCGGATATAAAATAAAGCAATAATACCGTATTGCGATGGGTTAAGCCCATAGAAATTAGTTGATGATGAATATGGGAGCGATCCGGTGTGAATATCTGATGAAATTTGTATTTCAAAGACCGGGAATATTTATTGGATTTCTGAGGTATAAAATTACCCAGGAATCGCCTCATCATTGAAATAATAGTATCCATAATGGGAAGTCCAAGCAGAATTATCGGGAACAGGAGAGCAAAACCGGTTGATATTTTTGTTGTTGTATGTATTGACATCAAGGCTAATGAAAAACCGATGAGAAGGCTTCCTGAATCGCCCAGAAAAATTTTAGCCGGGCTAAAGTTATACTGCAGGAAACCAACCAACGCACCTGCAATGATAAGCGAAAGTAACGTTGATAAGATTTGTTGATTAAATGCAGCTATCACAAAAAAGGATACACAAGCAATTGTTGCCACACCGGTCGCTAGCCCATCAAGGCCATCGATAAGATTAAAAGCATTGGTGATGCCTACAATCCATAAGAGCGTGAGGGGGAAATCAATTATTTCTACATTCAGTATCCCTGTTCCAAGGGGATTCGTCAGGTTAGAAATTTTAAAGCCGGTAAAGTATATCACTGCGGCTACCAAAAACTGAATACCAAACTTGATACCTGGTTTGAGAGGGGTGATATCATCCCAGAAACCGAGGACAAAGATGGCGAAAAGGCAAAAGCCAATTACAAAAAAATTAGAATTATATGCGAGGTCTATGTTAAAAGAAGTTGGAAAAAGAAAAGAAAGAACGGCTAATGAAATAGCAAAGCTTAACAAAATGGCTAACCCACCTAATCGGGGAGTCGCTGATTTGTGAATCTTACGAAAACCAGGTCGATCAACGGCATCAATCTGATAAGCAAATTTAATAACTGCGGGAGTTATCAAAATGGATATCACGACAGGTATGAGGAACGATATAATAAAAACAACAATCATACTGTCTCTGTGGTTTTTGGATTATTTGCTCATTTTCTTGCTATCTAATTCATATGGCAACTGCCAGCTCATTGAAAAAGGAAGATGACGGCATTCGATGGTTTTTCCATAAGAGAGTATAGCGCCTTGTAAAAGTGCATTTTTCAGTTGCCTGATATTTCCGGGCCAGCTATAGTTAAAGCATTCATAAAGTGCCTTTGCTGATATTTTGAGGTCCTTGTACTCTTTATAATTCTCTTTAATCTCGTTTAAGAAATAGTCAATCAGGAGAGGTATATCTTCTTTTCGTTCTCTCAGGGGGGGCAAAATGATTACAACTGGATTTAGTTGATCCAAAAGAGAACTCCACGTTTTGGTATTTACAAGATCCTGATATGACTCTTGATTGAAGGAGAGAATAAGCCGCGGGGTCTCCTTTTTATTATATCGAAACAACTGGGTGCACCCTTTTAAATAGGAATCAACTATTTTGAGCATATAGAATTCAGAAAGTTCAGAGAATTGATCCAAGTAAAGGATGCCTGCCCTGGCTTTTTCCAGAGCATCATATTTTAAGGTTAAATATTCTTCTTCAAATGTCAGCTGTCCCCAAAATGCATTTTTATATTCGTGTTCATCAATATCAATGCAATAGAATGAATGAAAAGGATTGTGGGCTCTGTTACTTTTTCTATGGATAAGGTGCGCCAGCCTTTTCTTTCCGGAACCAATTTCGCCGACAATGAATACGTTCGAATTTAGTTTTGCAATGCGAAGTATCTTATAGAGTATATCCTGCATAAGAAGGCTTTCAGATGTTCCTTCCAGATCATCTAGCTGGGGGTCTCTTATTTTGATATGTGGTGAAGTGGCGGTCATCATATTATTAAATTTTATCTAAGTGTAAAGTGATGCCCAATTGGTGAAAGCGTTCATATAACCTTTTCTCGTAAGAAATAGAATAATCCACTTCTATAACATTCGAGTCTATGCCAATACCAAATCGGGGAGCATATAAATTATCCTCAGGGTGCACGATTAATCCTGAACGAAGAGCAATGTGTGGTATGCTGGTTAATTCCATACCGGCTTTATACCACATTCCTTTTTCTCCGAACCTTTTTTCATTGGCCATTGATATGGATAGGAAAGTTCGGTCGGTGTCAACGGGGAAGTAAAGCGTCGCTCCTATTTCAAGGCTCTCTCTTAAATCCTGGCTGCCGAGAGTTGTTATGTCATTGCCAGGGAATTGGTAAACAATACTTCTGCCCAACCCGCGGAAGGCAATACCATAACTAATGGACTGTGTAGGGGCATACATAAGTCCAAGGGTAGGGTAGTAGGTCCAGTATTGGGCTATTTGATTTTTAGCCAAGGTGAAATTATTTAAAACCCCCAGACTCAAAACATTTCCAATAGAAAAAGAATAGACAACGTCTAACTGGTACATGGTGATCTGAGGCTGGGGGAAAGGACTGGAACCCAGAATATTTGTAGATTGAAAACCTCTCTGGTGCATTGTAAATTGAGCCGCTATAGTATGATTGTACATCTTAAAAACCGGAAAACTGAAGTTCTCATACATTAAATTATTATTCCAGTTTTGATGAAGGTTAAACTGTGCAACCTTAATGTCGCGAACGAACGAAAGTCCTGCCGGGTTGATGTTGATCACTGACAAATCGTGAGGGTCTGCAACGGTAGCATCACCAAGAGCCGTAGTCCGGGTACTGTATTTGTAAACTCTGGGAGCACCTCTTCGTCCGGACTCTGTATTTGTGGTATCTGTGATCTGCGCCTCGACTAACGGCACGGTTACCAAAAGCAGAAAAAGAGCTGATAATCCCCAAATGAAGTGATATTTGATGATTTTATTCATCAGTTTATAAATCTGAAAATTCCAAAAAGCAACAATACATCTCCCAGAAAACCGGACACCTCACGTACTGCGTTATTTTTCTTTGGGACATAAACAATATCTCCCGGATTGACCATTAAGGCCGAATTAATTTGCCCGGTGTCCAGGTAATGAGTCAGATCAAGGGTAGTATATTCTGGATTCTCATTCTTACGGTATATCCTGACTCTTCGGATGTTGGCATCTTCAGAAGGTCCTCCGGCCATAGACAGTACTTTAAAGATCGAGGTTTGTTCTACTATTGGATAATTATCCGGTCGGCTTACCATTCCAAAGACAGAGACAAGCATATTATCAGTGTTACGAACCGAAACTGTCAGATTAATATCGTCTTTGATGTATTTTGATAATTTTTGGCGTAATTCTTTTTTAAACTCATCATGAGTCATACCCTTTGCCTGAATTTCTCCAACCAGAGGAACAGCTATGGTACCGAAATTTGTGACCGTAGTTGTGGTATTGAAGTTTGGATTTTCCCAAACCAGGATTTCGATTTCATCACCTCTCTTGATCCTATATAGTGAATCTGTCGTTGTAGTAAATTGGTCCGAATTAGAGGATATGAGTTTACGAGTGTTCTTCTCTTGCATCTTTTGTGTGGAGATGCACCCGGACATCAAGAGCACAAGGAAACAAAACAAACTGCATATAAACTTGTTTGATTTAAATAAACTCATGGTTCTGTGTCGCCATAGTTAAGAGAATTTTTCCTTCTTCTTGTCTTAGGAAGTAATTACAACAAATGTGCCAATCTAATTGTCGGCAGGTATGATGCGGCATGAAAGGTCGGTGGTCTGATAAATTGAAATTTATGAAGGAAGGTTTTAAATCAGCCGAATTGAAAGTGGCCAGAGATGTGTGAATAAATTTCACAAAGCTTAGTCATTGTCTTGTGTAAATATGTTTCATAAGCCGGGTGGGAAAATTAATGGTTTACCATCAAATAATTGCGGAGCTAGGTGGTGATCGTACGGGTTCTCATTAAAGATTAAATAATTCAGAAGATCTATAGAACTTTTGATTGGGCTTTAAAAGATTTGGCATAGCTATTGTGGTTATGATTATTTGAACTTAATGAAGAACCAGATCAATAATTGCGTGTATCCGACTAAAGAAATCGTTCAAGACGTGAAGAAAGTTGTAAAGCGACGTAAACGGTTGTTGCTATTTACGCCCATACTTTTTGCCTTGCTGAGTTATGGAGCACTTCGCCTCATTCAGCCAAAATATGAGTCATCAATATCTATTTTAGTTCAAAAAGAAGATACCTTGGATCCTATTACCCTTTACCAAATGGGCGGGAAAGTTGCTTCCGAAGATAGATTGAAATCGTTTAATGAAATTATTTATAGCAGGTCAACGATGGAAATACTTATCGACAGTCTACATTTGGACAAGAATATAGAAAGTGAGGTTCAAAAACAGGAGTTGGTAGACGATCTTCGCAAAAATATTCAAACAGATTCAAGGGCTTCTGATTCTTTTAAAATAACCTTTTTTGATACTGATCCGGTAAGAGCCAGGGATGGAGTGGCACTTCTGGCTAATCATTTTATCCAAACCAGGATGAAGCTGGAAAATAAAAGGAATAACGAGACGGTAGAATTTTTCCAGTCTAAATTAGATGAATTGGAAGATGTGGTGGATAAGCAACACAAAAAGATTGTTAATACGGCGACGGATCAGATGAAAAAAATACCCGTTGATCAGACCGCCTTGCAAAGTCGTCTGCAGTCTATCGATAAACAACTGGATGACCTAGACTGGCGTATTGCTCAGGAAGAGAATAAACTAAAGATCATACGGAATTTCCTGAGTCAGGAGGGTACTGAAATTTCAATTCAACCGCTATATAAATTATCTCTTAAGGAGATCCCATTAGGAGATAATCTTGGCAGTTTGTTAAGCGACTTTGATATGCTCAGGCAGAAATATACTGACAGCTATCCGGATGTTCGGTCTCTGAGATTAAGGATTCTTGAGTTAGCCAAACGGATTCCGCCGGCATTGGAATCAAATTTATCGACACTGAGGATGCAACGCAGGGGCTTAAATTCTCAAAGGGGCAAGGTCATAGACGACATGGAACAAGCCTACGTAGCTGCGCAGCGATCTCACAGCCAAAAGTCTAATTATAATGTTTACCAGCAACTATATAACGATATGAAAGTAAAGTTGGAACAGGCACGTATGACCCGGGATATCGGTAATAAAGCCTCTGAACAGTTTATGGTGTTGGATCCTCCGGTTATTGCCAAAGAACCTTCGTCACCGGATCGCCAAGTCATAATAGGAGCAGGGTTATTTATCGGTTTGATAGTTGGCTGGCTATTGGCCGGTTTAGCAGAAGCACTCGATACAACTATACGGAGTGAGAACGATCTCCAAATTGAAAAACCCATAATTGCATATCTTACAGATGGATGAATCTAAATCGAAAATAATCGTTTCGGGACAGGGAGAGGAGAAGCTAAAGCTAAGTGAAAGTTTAGAGAAAAAAAGAACATTTGTATACGATTCTTCGCTGGTACCCATGACAATTTCGGATGACCGGCTTGATCATTTAGACAGCCGAATGGTATCAAAAAAGTTCTACAATAACTTTAACTTTTCTAAGCTCCCGCAATCCTTGAATAAGATGAATATTTCTCTTGGCATTACAAGTGCTAACAGCAAGGAGGGAAAGACACTTGTAGCATCCAACATGGCTGTTTCTTTGGCTAAGGCTTATCGGCAAAAAACAGTGTTGGTTGATCTAAATTTCAAAAATCCCAATTTACACAAGGTTTTTGGGGCTCAGTTGCAGCCGGGTTTGGCTGAGGCAATGCAAAATAGAATGCTGCGGGTAACTCCTACAATGGTCGATGATCTTTTTTTGCTTTCTGCCGGAGATTGCAAACAGTATGAGCCCGGTATTAAGGATACTATGGCTCTCAGGGAAATACTTTATACCCTCAAGAGTGAATTTGATTTCATCATTGTTGATATGGCAGCCGTTTTTCCATTCGAGGAGTTTCCGGTTCATTTTATTAATGAGATAGATGGGTTGATTACGGTAGTTGATGCCCAAAATACGCGACAGGAACACCTTGACAAAATATACAAGCATGTAGACGAGAAAAGATTCATAGGATATATTTTTAACCGCGTAAAGTAACGAGTAAATACAGATGGAGATAATAGCTGGGATATTTTTTTTCCACGCTCTGGTTATTATGAGAAGCAAGGTCGGTGACAGAGAGAGGGTTCCCTATTTTTCTGTGCTTTTCTTAACGGTTTGTCTCACTATTTTCGTTGTTTTGACGATATTCCTAAAGAATTTCCCCCTACGCTGATTCCCTCAAAATGAATACAGCCGACTATAACATACGGCCTACTCTATTTGAACGGTTGGTACTGCAACCGTTGGGATTGCAGCGGGATAATGCATTGGTTATTTGGCTGCTTCTTCTGATAAGCGGCATAACAATCTGGGGTTTTTGGTATTTCGATGGAGACGTTCCGGTCGTTTTAGTTTTATTATATTGGGTCGGAAAATTTGTATTAAGTTTTCTACGGGTAGACTTCAGCTTTTATGTTCTGGCTTTTAATGCCCTGGTTTTCGACCAGTTTCCAATTCCGAAGTTTAGTTCACTGACATATCAAATTAGTTATTTCAAAAACCTGCAAGAGGTTTGGAATATCCCGGAATTGAGGGTAATAAATTCCTTCGACTTACATCTTCTTATTTTAATTCTTGCAATATTCTTTATACTAAGTTTTAAAAAAGGCTTTGGCTGGAAAAGCATACCCGTTTTCTTCCCATTCTTGCTATTCTTTTTTTCATTTTTGGGGTCCATGTTATATAGCCTGGAGAATGAGACTTTCTGGAATGCCCTGTGGGGGGGACGAGCAATTTTTTATTTTTTTGTTTTGTATCTGCTGGTTCCACAGATTGTCCGAACAAAAAATCAGGTACGTGTTTTATTTTGGTTTCTTATTGTAGGGATTTCTGTAAAAGCTTTTCAGGCTATCGTTCGGTTTATTGAAATGGGTTTTACAACCGGCGGACTGGAAACGTTAACCAATCGTGAGGATCCTGTGATAATGGTTACGTTGCTGATTTTTCTGATAGGCCTAATAATATTCAATGTAAGAAATAAACAGCGATTGTGGTTATGCATTTTGTTGGTTCCACTTTTGATGGGATTTTATTTTGGCATGCAGCTAATGGCATATGCTTCTTTTTTTAGTTCTCTGGTTATCTTTTTCATGATTTTGCCTGCTTTTGTGAAGTGGAAATTTACAAAGTATATCTTGCCGTTCTTCCTTTTATTTGGGATTTATGGAGCGATATTTTGGAGAAGTGACTCCATATTAGCTCGACCGGTTCAAATAATTAAGTATGAGATCTCAAAACTTCCTGATTATACTTCATATTTTGACAGAAATACCACAACTGAGATTATAGAGAGCCTGAATTTTAATCCGATATTGGGTATCGGATTTAATAAAAAAGATGATAATGGCGTACAGCCGGCACCTTTTAATTATGAGCTGAACCCAATTCCCAATCAATTTATCTGGATATTGGTTCGTACAGGCTTTATGGGTTTTTTGGCTTTTTGGTACTTCTTTAATGTCTTTGCCTCGAAGGGAATCAAGGTTTTTTTAAAAATTTCTGACCCCTATTTAAAGGTTATTGTACTCGTTATAATTACTGCCATCATTAATCAAATGGTAGCCTCATGTTTTGATTTCCAGGTAAACTATTACCGTAATATGATTTATCTCGGTTGTTTAATGGGGCTATTGCCGGCTGTAGAAGATTATGTTGGGTCGGTTAAAACTTCAAATCCACCACGATCCGAAAACGTACCGAAACTGTCTGGATGACAGATTCAATTTTTAAAATATGTTTTAAACTGCATGAGAGAGCATCGTTAGCATCAAATAAAAAATCAGGAGGAAATAAAATGAATAAAAACGGAGAGTATATGAAAGTAA
>JASFMR010000026.1:0-36383 GCA_050117475.1 Balneolaceae bacterium
GATATGACAGACGACAATACAAAGATACTTCGACGGGGGCTTGGAATTGAAAAGGTGGAAGAGGTGTTTCGGACACAGCGTGAACCTTTGGAACAAAAAATATAACAGATGAAAATAGCTATCAATACTGGTGGAGGCGATGCGCCCGGGCTCAATGCTGCTATTCGGGCGGCCACCCTTGCGGCACATAAGAGAGGTTGGAAAATATTTGGAATTCAAAATGGGTACGGCTCTATCTATACTGATAAGCCTTTTGTAAAGCTGAATGCGGAAAAGGTTCGGGGTATTACCATGCAGGGAGGCACAATCCTGGGTACGGCAAACCGCGGGAATCCTTTTAGTATGCCTTATAAAAAGAAGGATGGGTCATGGGGAACCAAGGATGTTTCAAATCACTTAGTTAAAACTTTCGAGGATTATGGAATTGACGCCCTTGTTGCCATTGGCGGGGACGGATCAATGAATATCGCCAGCAAGCTTATTCAGAAAGGACTGAATGTAGTGGGGGTTCCCAAGACTATAGATAATGATATTTATGGATGTGACGTGACCCTTGGATTCGATACTGCAATAAGCATCGCTACAGAAGCGATTGACCGGATTACAACTACGGCTGAATCTCATCATCGGCTGATGGTAGTAGAGGTTATGGGGCGCTATGCAGGATGGATTGCACTATATTCGGGAATCGCTGCTTCGGCCGATGTCATCTTGATTCCAGAGATTCCTTTTTCGTACGACTCGATTGTAAAAAAAATCAATGAGCGGGAGGCAAAGGGAAGAGAATATACTATGATCGTTGTAGCTGAAGGGGCCCGGGAAAAAGACGGTGAGGTTGTGACAAAGGGTAAGACGGTTGGGCAACAGGTGCAATTGGGCGGCATTGCCAATCATGTAGCCAAAGAACTATCTGAGCGGACAGGCAAGGAATCTCGATCGGTGGTACTCGGGCATTTACAGCGTGGCGGTTCTCCCTCAACTTATGACCGCTTGATTTCACTCCGTTTTGGGGCCGCAGCCATTCGTTGTGTCCAGGAAAGGGATTTTAACAAACTGGTTGTGCTACAGGATAACAAATTGACCCGTATCCCCATCACCAGCATATCGGGTAAGATGAAGTTTATTTCCTTGGAAAGTGATACCGTTCAGACGGCCAGGGATATCGGCATTTGCCTTGGTGATTAGTTTTCAGCTGAATATAATTTTTAATGATATCGTCTACTATTTATGGGATTTTTTGACTCATTTGCCGGTCGATCTTACGATTTGGCTACAGATAAAAACTGGAATGCCATTGCGCAACCTACGCATTTAGCAACAATCCTGGCTAAATCCGAAGAACGGCTACAGCTTATTTATAAACACAGTCACCGTTGCAGTATCTGCATTATGGCCCGGGAGGAACTCCAAAAAGCTGCAAAGAGAATCAGTAATTCGATAGACCTGTATTTTCTAAATGTAGTAAATCAGCGGGAAATTTCAGATCATATTTCTTCAGAATTGGGTATACGTCATGAGTCGCCCCAAGTAATTATGATGAAGCATGGAGAAGTTATTTGGCACGGCTCACACTGGGAGATACAAGAAGATAAAATCATAGCAGAGTTGTCAGATTTGCTCAAGGAGTAGTGGATTTACCTTCTCTAGCATATTGGAGGTTTCCCCATCACCCCAGATCTTCTATGTCTGGTTATTCAAAAAGTTTTTTAAAATTTTTGTCAAACGGCGGTTTAATAATCCCTTCTTCGGTTATAAAAGCTGTGATATATTTATGCGGGGTCACATCAAATGCCGGGTTAAAGGTTTCAACTTTTTTAGGAGCCACCTGCGAGCCATTAAAACTGGCAATTTCATCCCCGTCGCGTTCCTCGATGGGAATATCATCACCGTTTTTTAATTCCATGTCGATCGTAGAAAGAGGAACTGCTACATAAAAGGGAATGTCATTCTCTGTGGCCAGCACTGCCAGGGGATAGGTGCCTATTTTATTAGCTGTATCCCCATTAGCTGCCACACGATCGGTGCCAACGATGACCATGTCTACCTCTCCGCGCCGCATAAGTGAGCCGGCGGTCGAATCGGTGATTAGTTTCATTGGTATTTCGGCATTCATCAGTTCCCATGACGTCAGTCGTGCGCCTTGGAGCAGGGGACGTGTTTCGTCAACCCATACTTGAATTTTGTTTCCGGTTTCGTGAGCATGAAAGATAACCGACAGGGCCGTGCCGTATTGACCGGTAGCTAAGCTGCCGGTATTACAGTGGGTAAGAATGCGTGCATTTTTCTTGACTAATTCAACCCCATTTTCACCGATCTTTTTGCAAGTTCGTTTATCCTCATCATGAATGGTTTTGGCAGTTTTGAGAACAATATCTTTGATCTCAGAAATATCTTTGTCTTTGTGAGCTTGTATCGTTGTTTTGATACGATCCAGTGCCCAGGATAGGTTAACCGCCGTTGGACGGGCCGATTCTAGGTATTCTGCTACTCGTTCCACTTCTACCCAAAAGCTTTCAAAAGAATTTTCAGGCAGTTCCTTTATCCCGAGATAAAAGCCGTAAGCTGCAGCAATGCCTATGGCAGGTGCTCCCCGTATGCGTAATTTTTTAATTGCTTCCCACATACGTCCCACATCCCGGATATCACTATAAACTTCGCGATTGGGAAGATAGGTCTGATCAAGGATCCTGATATGGTCGTCTCGCCATTCAATAGATTGGATCGCCGTATCTGTATTGTTACTCATAAAGAATTGTTTACATTCAGGAATTACAGTTCCAAATGTAAGCAGTAATAACCGCTTTAAAAACTATGATTTGAGTTGAATTCGTTACTGCTTTATGCCTCAATAAAATACGTTATCCCGCTACGAAAGCTAATCGTAACGGGATAATATATTCCTGGAACTTTAACTGTTTTAATAGCCTGCGGCATCACCGTCACCACGAGGGTCCGGGGCACCATATTTAATCCCATTATCATCGACATAGATGGTATGGGCTCGAGCTAAACTTTCAATGGGTGCAAGATTATGGCCCATCTCTTTCAGACGTTTTTGCGTATCGGGGCTCAGTCCATAATTTTCATAAAATAGTTTATCCGGCATCCATTGATGGTGAAAACGAGGGGCCGAAATCGCTTCCTGGGCATTCATTCCAAAAACGGCCATGTTCAGAAAGTTATGCAGGGTTGCCGTAATGATAGTTGGACCACCTGCCGCTCCTAGAACCATCCGCACATTGCCGTCTTTTGTGACAACGGTGGGAGACATACTGCTGAGCATTCGTTTCTCCGGCGCTACTGCATTTGCCTTGCCCTGGATGAGGCCAAACATATTCGGTTCGCCTGGCTCGGCGGTAAAGTCGTCCATTTCGTTATTCAGGAAGAATCCAGCACCGTTCACAGCTACTTTACTTCCAAAGTTACCATTAAGGGTCGTGGTGACCGCAACGGCATTACCATCTTCATCAACAATAGAATAGTGGGTGGTTTCCATAGATTCATGGAAGGTTGGGATATTGCCATGGCCTATTTCGTCACTAGAAGATGCGTGGTCCCAGCTGAAGCTTTCCATACGCTTCTTATTGTATTCCTTACTCATTAATTTTTTTTGCGGGATATCCACAAAGTCCGGATCTCCAAGGAAGTAAGCACGGTCAGCAAAGGCACGACGCATGGCTTCAGTGACCACATGGACATAGTCAGCAGAATTAAATCCCAGTTTTTTCAGATCGTAGGGTTCCAGCATCTCTAAAATTTGATGGATAGCAATACTACCACTGCTGGGCGGCGGCATGATATGAAGATCATAGCCATGAAAGGAAGTTTCTACCGGATCTCTCCAGACACTTTCATATTTTTCAAGATCTTTGTACGAAATAAGGCCATTTTGTTTATTCATTTCCTGAATGATCAGGTCAGCTGTTTTACCGGAATAGAAACCGTCACGGCCTAAATTGGAAATTCGCTCAAGGGTGGCCGCCAAGTCTTTCTGGACGAACAGGTCCCCTTCATGCCATTTTTGGTCGCCGTTTTCCTTCAAAAAATATTTTCTTGAGCCGTCATACTTTTTTAATACATCGATGTATTCATTGAGTACATTAGCCTGCGCCCATGATAGCTTATAACCATTGCGGGCAAGTTCAATCGCCGGTTTTATAACCGTTTCAAGGGGTAGGCGCCCATAGCGTTCAATAGCTTTGATCATGCCGTCTACAACACCCGGCACCCCTACGGAAAGGGCTCCTTCTCTGCTAAGATTTGGCACATATTCCCCATTCCGGAGATACATGTCTGCGGAAGCTTTTAGTGGAGCTTTTTCACGAAAATCCAATGCTTTGTCGGTTCCATTAGCCATGTGAAGAACCATAAATCCACCGCCCCCGATATTCCCGGCACGCGGCAACGTAACAGCAAGGGCAAATTGTACAGCTACAGCTGCATCAACGGCATTACCACCTTGCTTGAGTATGTCCCGCCCTATTTCGGATGCCCTTCGTTCAGCCGAGACAACGACACCATGCTCGTAAGATTCTGCTGATCCGACTTGGGCCGGACTTTGGGCGGGTAAAACGAATAAGAAAATAGCTAAGCAGAAATAGCTGAGGAAGTGATAAAAAGTTTTCATATCAACAGGTTTGTTCTAAGAGTTTTTCCAAAAGTATAATTCTGTTTTAAGAAATGTGGGAAATTTATATTTAAAATATCAAAGCCCTGCTTGAACAGGGCTTTGATAACAGAATTGCCTAAGATTAAAGAGTGATTTCAACCTTTGAATAGATGAATCTTCCGTTGAATCCCCAGGGGGATGATCTTGGATAAGGAAAAATACCAAGGAAATTGTTGGCATCGATGGTTTTATCCGGGAAGATATCAAAGATATTATTTGCCCCGACTGAAAGTTTTATCGCGTCGACGATCTGATAACCGGCTTCAAGATCAAAAAGAACCTTTGATGAAAGGGTTTGAACCTGAGATGGGGTGTCGTCAGCATCCACAACTTTTCCGTATCGGGTTCCACTTAACATAGCGTTAAAGCGGTTGTTTTTATACCGTGCCGTAAGTCGGGCTTTTGTTTCAGGATGCTCTTTGGTCAGCTTTGTCCTGGCTTCGAATCCGAAGATCTGTTCCTCGAAACCCTCGAGTTGCGGAGGATTCTGAACTTGTCCAATGATATCTGTTTTGTTGTAATTGAAAGATCCATTAAAGTTCAGTGTGGAACTGGAATTTAAGTTGACTCTGTAATTTCCTGTAATGTCGATTCCCTGTGTACGGGTATCAATCGCATTCGAGAAATACTGGGCTCTCTGAGCACCAAAAGGTGAAACGAGTGCTTCAATTTCTGGCCCACTAAGAGTACCTGACAGGATAATTCGGTCATTAATTCGAACAAAGTAATAGTCAGCAGTAAGGGTAAGGTTACTAACAGGAGTAACGGCCAGTCCACCACTGATGTTTACTGACTTTTCATCGGTAAGAGGCTTGGCACCGAGTGCTTTAGCAACATCACTGTCAGTGCGGAATAAGCCTACTTCGTAGGGAATGGTACCCCCGCTTGGACCCGTTTGGAAAATGGTGGAAACCTTAGAGAAGTATTGCTGGCTTAAGTTCGGAGCACGGAAGCCGGTACTAATTGCACTACGGAAAGTAATGGCTTCTGCCGGCTGGTACCGCAAGGCCAACTTACCGATAGCCGTTTCACCAAAGTCGCTGTAACTTTCGAACCGACCTGCGACATTTACCAGGAATTCTTCCGTAAGATTCGCTTCCAAATCAGCATAGAGGCTGAGGTTTGTCCTGGACTCATCAACTTTACTTTGGGGGGTAAAGCCGGGGAATACCTGTGCACCGGGAGCAGCATCTCCGCCGTTTTGGTTATCAAAGGAACCCTTTTCATATGATGCCGGTTCCCCGGGATCAACCAAGAAGTTTTCATAACGGAAGCTTGCACCTAAAGCAACATTCATAGGTTTAGCCAGCCCAATATCCACTGATCGATAAAAATCGAGGGTATTATCCCACTGCTTGAGCGCTTCTGCCCCTGCATAGAAACTTGTTTGGTTCGGTGGGATATTGGGGCCCAATGAAGCATTGAGTGAATTTGTGATATTGAATTCAAAATTGTTATAACCATAAACAGAATTCAAGTCATAATTCCATTCTCCCCATTGACCTTTAAGTCCCAAAGAAGCCGAGTAATCTACAACCGGAGTATCGAAATTTGGGAGAAACCCTATTGGATAAATGGAAGGCCAGTTGCGGCTATCCATGGAACGACGGTAAAACCCCTGGGCTAAACTATTGCGATGGCTGTAGCCCCCGAAAGAGTACAATTTAGTATTTGAATCTTCGTCAATGGTGTATTCGCCGTTCCACCATATGTAGGCATCTTCCGCTTTGCCGTCGCCCCAGTGATGGTTAGGCTGCGGTACCGGGTTATTTTTCTGGGTTACATTTCCATTAGCATCTACGACGTCGGCATCGCCGGCAACCACCTGATCCCTTGGATCGGCTCCTGCCCGGTTGGTTGGATTGCGATAACGATATTGCCCAAATACATTCAAGAAACCTTTGTCGTTAAGGTTCAAGCCGTACTCACCGGTAATATCATAGGTTGCTCCATCCGCATCATAAGAATCCGGAGCGTATTCACCGATTTTTCCGGTAAATCGGGGTGCTATGGCTCCACTTTTAAGAACAACGTTTACCACTCCGGCAATTGCATCCGAGCCATATTGTGCAGCAGCCCCGTCTCGCAGTACTTGCATGCTTCCTATTGCATTGGATGGAATCGCATTTAGGTCTACACCACTTGAACCTTCCTGGATTCCGGAACCCAGTCGGTGAACCAAAGCGGTTGGGTGCCGGCGCTTGCCGTTAATTAAAACAAGCGTATGATCCGGACTTAAACCGCGAAGAGTAAAAGGCCGAACTGCATCGGTTCCGTCAGCAACAGTTTGATGAGGAAAGTTAACTGAGGGAGCAACTTTCTCCAATATTTGGGACGTTTCCGTGGTACCAAGTGTTGTTATTTGTTCCGGCGTAAAAATATCTACCGGGACAGCAAGCTCATCTGCCGCAGTATGCTGAGCCCTGGAACCTACTACTACGGTAATGTCCTCTCCCATTACTGAAGTCGCTTTCATCGCAAAGTCTTTGGTAAGAGTCTGACCTGCTTCAAGGGTTATTTTTTGTTGTATGCGCTGAAAACCGACAAATGTAACCCTGATGGTATACGTTCCGGGATCAATGTTATCGATTTCATAGGCGCCGTCTGTATCGGTTGCTGCACCCTGAGAGCTTTCTATTAATAAAATATTTGCTCCCGCGAGGGCTTGACCGTTTGCATCCGTAACCGTTCCTCGGATAGTAGCAGTTGATTGAGCCACTGAGCGATGTGGAATGAAGCTTAAAATCCCAATGGCCAGCAGTAACAATATGATTCGTTTCATATGCCTCCTATGGATTTGTTAATCTTAATAATCGTGTTGATATGTTAACCGATTCTATGAGAATGGACTAATTTTTATAAGCCGCTGTTTTCTAATGAATAATTTTTTTATTGATAATTCAAATATTTTTGTTATTCGCGAGGCCGCGATTTTCTAAATCCTGTCTAGGGAGGGGAAGAAGAACTGGGATTGATAAGAAAGAGAGATGGGAAAAGGATATTAATCTCTTTCTAGAAAATTAACCTTAATTGCTTTCTCTATGGCTTGAAGATAGTTTTTTTACTTCAAAATAAAGTTCTTCAGAACAAGAATCCTGAGTAAATGCTCTCTTTCGGCTTGCTCTTTGGCTCCAATGCACTATCGATTGTACGCTCGATTTTATGCCACCGTTTACGGTCCATCTGCTAAATTCTTGTCCCCATTTGATAATAAATGCGAAAGTTCTGTGCTAATAGGGTCAAAATTATGTAGAAAACGGTAATTTTTTGTCATTATATCTTGATAATATGAAAAGCAACCGCTTTAAAAATATTGAAAGCGGTTATCCCCTGGGATGGAACTCCTTGTGAACCTGGTGAAGGAGTGAGCGGTCCACGTGAGTGTAAATTTCAGTCGTAATTATTGAGGAATGCCCAAGCATTTCTTGTACGGCTCGCAAGTCGGCACCACCTTCCAGCAGATGGGTGGCAAATGAATGCCTGAAGATGTGTGGATATACATTTTTCTTTATTCCGGCCCGTTCGGCAGCATCATTGACGATATTCCAGATGCTCATGCGCGACAATGGGTTGCCGCGCTGGCTCAGGAAGATTTTGTTTTGGGCTTTTTGTGGATTCTTCTTGCTTTGAAACTTGGGTCTGACTGTTTCTATATAATGTTCCAGTGCCGTCTGAGCCATTTCACCAACCGGCACAAGCCTTTCCTTGTTTCCTTTACCCAGAACCCGGATAAATCCTATTTCAAAAAAGAGGTTGTCGAGTTCGAGATTCACTAACTCACTTACCCGCATGCCGGTAGCATAGAGTGTTTCAAGGATAGCCGCATTCCGTATACCGGCGGCGGTCTCGCGATTCGGGATATCTATAATAGCAGAAACCTCTTCCGGGTTGAGAACCTCCGGTAGTTTTTTGGCTTTTTTGGGTAGCTCAATGAGTTCGGCAGGGTTGGCTTCGGCCATCCCTTCAACAACAGCAAACTCATGAAAACTACGAACACTTGAGATATTACGTGCAATAGAACTTACGGATAAGTCCATTGCGGTCAACTCCTCAAGGTATTGTTCGATATGGTTTAATGAGATCCCGCTGAGTTTAGTGATCCGCAGATCCCGGGCAACGAATTTAAGATATCGTTCCAGGTCATTTTTGTAGGAGACAACAGAATTTTTTGAAAGACTCTTCTCAAGCCTGATGAATTGCAGATATCGTTGCAGTTCCTTGTTGTAATGCATGAAAATCAGGAATTGTAGTATTCATCTACAGATGGGGGGGCTTCGCGGGAATCGGAATGCTCCGGAACATGCTCTTTGGAATCTTTGGATGGTTTTTGTTCCAGCTGCTTTTTCGCCTTCTGTTCTTTCTTTTTGTCTTCATCACCCTCCGGATATTCTACCCGACTGTGGTAAATACCCACTAAGATATTCAAGAAGGTTTCTTTAATGGTTCTTAAGTCCTGAAACGTGAGTGGTGTTTTACTGAGCTGTCCCTCATTTACACGTTCATCGATTATTTTGTCTATTAGATTTTCCAATTTTTGAAAATTCGGCTCCTTCATAGCCCGGGATGAAGCTTCAACACAGTCAGCCAGTAATAAGATGCCTGTTTCTTTTGTTTGTGGAAGGGGGCCATCGTACCTGAAATCCTCCTCACGGATCTCCTTTTTATCGGTATCAGCCTGCTGTTTTGCCTTTTCCCAAAAGAACTTAATCAGGGAAGTGCCGTGGTGGGTTTTGATAAAGTCGATAACAACTGCCGGTAATCCGTATTCCTCGGCTAATTTAACCCCATTCGATACATGAGCCTTAATGACGAGGGCACTCATACGCGGTTTAAGCTTATCATGCTCATTATGGTCGGTCTGATTCTCAGTAAAATAGCCGGGATTTTCCATTTTCCCGATATCGTGATACAAACCTCCGACTCTACAGAGCAGGCTGTTTGCGCGTATAGCTCCGGCCGCCGCCTCAGCCAAATTTGAAACCTGTAAGCTGTGATGGAAAGTCCCCGGGGCTTTTGTCATTAATTGCTTAAGCAGTGGCAGGTTAGTATCACTTAGCTCTAAAAGGGAGAAGTCGGTTGTTACTTTAAACGTTTTTTCGAAAAGCAGAATAAGTGGATACGTAAAGAGGATAAAAATAGCGTTGATTGCGACATAAAATACTTCATTCCCCAATTTACTCCACCCGTTAAAAGTTGTCATGCTAAATCCAAGTATCACAATTGCATAGGAAATAAAGACAATGCCCGGCGTAGTAAAGAAAAACTGTGATCTTTTTTTGATGTCGCGAACAGAAAATAATCCAAGGCTACAGGCAATGGTTGTTGCAGTTGCGTATTCGAAGTTGTTGGCATTGATGAGCCCTGTCAGTAAGGCCAGCGTTATTGTCGACATCAACCCTACACGGGAATCGAAGATAATGGTTAAAATAATTGGAGCGACGGCAACCGGAACTATATAGGGAGAAATATCCAGCTGGTAAACGATTGAGCTTGCTACGCAGATAATAGTGAGGGCGAGCAGCACAAGTAACAGCATTGAGTTGTTGACAAATATATAGCGCCGGTATAAATACAAGTAAAAGAAGAATATGGTAAGAATCGCGATTATAGCAAGGATATCCCCACCATATCGCAGCCACCGTTCCAGAGCAGAGGCTTTTTGGGCTCGGGCTTCAGCAAGACTTTGCAGCATATTATATTTTTCCGGGGTAACAATGTCTCCCCGACGGATAATAACTTGTCCCTGGGCTACTGCCCCTTTGGTTTTGGAAATGTCAGCCATTGACTCATTAATGCGAGCCTGGGTTTCTTTTTCATTGTAGTTCAGGTTAGGCTGTATCACTTGTCTGAAAATTTCCGTACCAATATCTGCTATCTCTTCATAAAAATTGCGGGACAGACGATATTTGGCGTATTCTTTGGCTTCGGAAAGATCCCGGACATTTGCCAAGTTAAGAGTCTGTTCGGTTCTGTTTTTAAGATCTCGGACAGTGATTTCATCGGTTGCCAACTCGTTTTTACTGATGCTGATAATGCCGTCATTGAGCATGGCCGTAATGAGATCCTGTAGCTGTTTTCTTAAATTAGCGGCTGCAAACTCGTCGTTCGAACTTCTGTTTGCAGGACCAGTTTGTCCTTGTATTGCCTGATAATTCTCCATCAGGGTTTTCCATGCGCTGTCTGACAGGATAATGGGGGACCCTGCTTTAAGCTGGCTAAACCGCAAACTGTCACGTCCACTATTTTGGTTCTCTTGTCTTTTTGACTGTTGCCATTTTTCATAGCTTGTCTTAAGCGTTTGTAGGCTTTGGAAAAGGGAATCCAGTTTAGACTGAATATTTACCTGTGCACTATGGTCCAAGTGAAAAATGGGAGGGGTTGATTCACGGATTCGGTTCTGTTCCCGGTTAATCTCTTCCGGGCTCTTTTGAATAGCATAGGTGAAAGGTGCGGTTAGATCATCCGATCGCCAAGGCTCACCGACGTTATAGTTGATTGGTTCTCTAATCGAGCTCTGTGGAATCGAAAGGATTAAGACACCCACAAATCCAACCAGTATAAGTATGCGGATATAAAAATTATGCTTTAGAGAAGAAGCCTCTTCCTGCTTTTTCTTCTTCTCACCGATCACTGGTACTCCCTGACGTTTCTTGGGAGCCAAACCCAATTTTTCGAGGATACTCATAATAAAAATTAGAGTCTGCCTTTTTCAGGCATTATGTTGTTTTGATAAGATAATTCGATTATGAAATTATACCAACCCATAATCATATTACCAAACTATTGTATATTGTTATTATAAAGTCTTACTCACCGATTAGTTCTAGAAATTCATCCTGGTTTATAATAGGTATGTTCAACTCTTGAGCTTTGTCATATTTTTTTCCTGGTGAATCTCCTGCCAATACATAATCGGTGTTATTGCTTACCGATGAGCTTGTAGTACCTCCATGTTTTTCTATCAATTCTGTGGCATCTTTACGTGTTAACGAAGGTAAGCTGCCCGTTAGTACGATTTTTTTCCCTTCCAGTTTTTGGGAGGCCTGCTCTTTTTCTTCCATTTCGAAGGTAAGTCCATGGTTGCGAAGGGATGAAACGATTTGTTGATTATGTTCCTTGTCAAAAAAAGTTACGACCGATTCCGCAATTTTAGGTCCTATGGATTCAACCTCGCTAATTGATTCTTTATCAGCTCTCATTAATGCCCCCATACTTCGGAAAGCCGTAGCCAAATCCCGGGCCACGGTTTTTCCGACAAAACGAATTCCGAGTGCATAGATTAATCGGTCCAAAGAACGTTTCTTGCTTGATTGAATAGCATCCAGCAAATTTTGAGCGCTTTTCTTGGCCATACGCTCCAGGGGAAGCAACTGTTCTTTCTTGAGGTCATACAAATCAGAATAGTTACTTATCAGGCCCGCCGTAACCAGTTGATCTACAACTGCTTCGCCGAGTCCTTCGATATCCATCGCATCCCGGGAAGCAAAATGTTCTATCCGTTGGCGAATTTGAGGTGGACATTCCGGGTTGATACAGCGCCAATCGACATCTTCTCCCAGTTTAACCAGCTCTTCATCACAGGCTGGACAGCTTTTCGGCATCTCGAATCTGGGCCCACGGTCTTTACGATCGGGATTTACAACGCTGACAACCTGAGGAATTATTTCACCGGCTTTCTCAACAATAACTTGATCGCCAGCTCTAATATCTTTGCGATGTATCTCATCTTCATTGTGCAGGGAAGCTCTCTTTACGGTAGTTCCAGCCAATTCTATGGCTTCCAATTCAGCTACCGGGGTAATTTTCCCCAGCCGCCCAACTTGCAACGTAATACCCTCGATGGTAGTAACAGCTTGTTCAGCAGCAAATTTATAGGCGATAGCCCAGCGCGGTGCTTTTGAAGTGGTACCCAGCAGTTCTCTGAATTTATCCTCGTTCACTTTAACCACAACCCCGTCAGTTTCAAAGGGTAAATGATGGCGGAGTTCTTTCCATTTTGCAATTTGTGAATGTACTTCGGTTATATCTCTGCATTTTTTGAAGTGATCGCATACAGGAAGGCCATACTTGGAGAGTAGCTCCATTTTCTCAAATTGGGTGAGGGTATCCTGTTCTCCATCCACAATTAAATCGAAACTGAAAAACCGGAGGGGACGCCGTGCCACTTCTCTCGGGTCTTGCATTTTTAGTGATCCCGCCGTCGAATTCCTCGGATTTGCAAAGGTATTAAGCCCTTGTTCATCGCGGTGTTCATTCATACGCATAAAGGCTTCACGCTCCATATAAGCCTCTCCTCGTACTTCAACGATATCGGGGTAACTGTTTGATAATTGAAGCGGTATATCCTTGATTGTTTTAACATTTTGAGTGATATCGTCACCCCTTTCCCCGTCACCCCTTGTAGCTCCCAGTACCAGCTCACCATTTTCATATCGGAGTCTGAGGGCAATACCATCAAATTTGAGTTCAATGAGGTAGGTAAAATCCGTATGTCCGATAAGCTCCTGTACCCTGCGATCGAAGTCAGTGAGCTCTTCTTCATTGTAGGTATTATCGAGGCTCAACAAGGGTATGGGGTGTTCGACAGTCTCAAATTCGCTGCTGGGCTCGCCGCCCACACGTTGCGTGGGAGAAGCAGGATCCTGAAGATCGAACTGATCTTCAAGCCTTTTTAATTCCTCAAGATAATCGTCGAACGCCTTATCAGAGATGAACGGCTGGGCCTCTTGATAGTAAGCTTTATTTGCTTTGTTCAACAGATCGCGCAGTTTCTCTACGCGTTTTGTCGCCTGTTTTTTGTTCATTGTAAAAACGAAAATTCGATCAATTAAAAGTTGGTCGTTGTTTTATAATGGTAGGGGGAGGGGCAGCAATTCCCAAAGAGTCAGGGGGCGTTTGTAGCCATTTCGGATCACCCTCAAAAAATGAGCGGTGGATCTCCAGGAGACGTGTATCAGGATTGTAAAACTGTTCTCTGAAATTTTGTACGAGATGCCCATTCATCAACAGCACCATTCGGCTAAACTGTCCCCGAATACGCACTTCATTCACAAAATTAAACCGCAATGCACTTCCCTGTTCAATCCAATAGGGATTTATGTTGTCCATAATATCGGTATATACCCTCACAGGTTCCAGCTTCCCGTAAGCGGCATAAACAACAAGGCTGAGTGTGTCCGGAAGGGTATCACTAATCTGATTATTGCCCGTGCTTTGAGCATTTTCTGCAAGTTGGGTACTATCTTCAGCAGCCGGTGGCACGAGCTGTAGTTGAATGGAATCTGATGATGCGTTAGATGAGGCGGCATCTTTTTGAGCCTGCGATGATATCGGTGTGGGAGATCCTGCGTCATAAAAATAAAAGAAGGTTCCGGCGGCAGCGATCAGTAGCATTACAATTGCACCCATCCAAACTTTGGATTGAGTTGTTTTCAAGGGTTGGAAGCGGCGCCCCATATCCGCCCAGTCAACAGAGCCAACCTCTGGGGGTTTTTGGCTCGGCCCAGTGGTCTCTTTTGGCTTTGAAAAAGTATTTGAATCTATATGGCTTGAAACCGGCGAATGGGCTTTTACTTCTTCATCACTGTCGGGTTCATCACTTTCGGTTGTTTCTTCTGAATGTTGGTTATCACTATTGAATATCTCTTTTTCCGACTCTATTGATTCTTTCCTGAGCGAACCGGCATAGGCCCCTTTGTCCTGTTTGTTCAGGGCAAAAATAATGTCTCTTTCATCAATAGAAAGCACCTTGGCATAACTTCGGACATAGCTTCGAATATAGGTTTTATTCTCCTCGTAGTCTGAGAAAATTGAACCGTTTTCTATGGCTTCGATGAGGTTTTTGGGAATTTTTGTTGCCTCATGAATATCATCGATAGTTAAGTTCTTCTCCTTGCGGATGCTGGCTAGATCATTTCCTAGTGATGCCATAGATGATTTATCAGTTTTAAAGTAATCAGGAGCATTTTATGCACCGTAAATCTAAACAAATATAGTGGTCGGCAAAAATTTTTTGCTCTATTGGGAAATTTGTAAGGATCCAAGTTAGCGGAGGTCTTACAAATACAAGAGAACAAGTAACTCGATTGTCACAAATAAGTGAACGTGGGAACATTTATTCAGATGGTCAAAAATATTAAACGCGGCGTGTCTCAGATTGTTTTTCCGAATGTTTGTGTATGTTGCGGTAGGGAAAATACGCAGGAAGAACGTCAAATTTGCAGCTTTTGTCTTGAGAAAAGGTTTGAAGACGCCAACCCTGCTAATCACAGAGTATCCAGCGATACGCTGTTACCGGAGGGGGTTTTGGTTCAGCACGCTTTGTGGAAGTTTGACAAAGGCGGGAGTTTGCAGAATTTACTGCATCAACTGAAATACGAATATTTGACAACTATTGGCGTTGATTTGGGCAGGAAACTCGGCCATAGAGTAAAAAAGCATCCAATACTTAATAAAGTGTTAAATGACAAAGAGGTAGTCATCCTGCCCGTCCCTTTGCATTATCTTAAGTACCGTTTTCGGGGATTTAATCAGGCCTTCAAAGTGGCAAAAGGATTTCGGGAGGTTTGGAAGCATATACCTATTTGTGGAATAAAAGATGTTGCCAGGACCAAAAATACGCACACCCAAACTGGTTTCTCATTGGAAAGAAGGCGTCAAAATATAAAAGAGGCTTTCCGCGTAAACAATGAGGAGGCTGTTGCAGAGAAGCATGTTGTCATAATTGATGATGTTTTTACAACCGGTGCAACAACATTTGAGCTGGCTCAGACAATTCAGAAAGCGAATTCCGGCCCTGTTGTGATTCTTACTATAGCCCAGGCTTAATTTTTGGCAATCATAAAATTCATTTTTTGCAAAAAGAAAGATATTTTTAGGGCTATGAAAACACCTACAGGATCACAAGACTTATACCTTGAAACGCAGATGGGCATTATAACCCGGTATGGGGATTGGTTTCACACGACCTCTAAGCATATCGAGGAATTTGTGCCCGGCCTGCTTGATAAACGTTCGCTCGACGAATTGGTGGAAGAAGCCAACGCCTGGGTACGCAGTGCCGACAGCCTGGCAATGACTATATTGCTAGTCTTGTTGCTGTTTGTTCATCCGATATTAGCTGCGACAATCACCGTCGCTTTTCATTTTTTCTGGTATCGTTCTAAAAGTGCATTTGTCACCATTTATTTGGGTAAATTGTTAAAGTTATTAAATACCGACGGCTACTTGTTGGTTACCTCTCTGGTTATAATAAGTGCCCTTGGCATGGGTGGACAGTATTTGGCTGCCGTAATCGGACTTCTTTTCTTTTTTGTGATGAAACTCGGCCTGCTCAAGCGTTTGTGGGACAAAATTGATAAAGGGGTCGAGAAAGAACTTACCCTCAACGACCGGGTCTTTAAGATGATATTACTCAAATACGGCATGTACTACAATTTAGCACCTGCGGAAGTCCAAAAGATGGAAAGCAAGTTCCAGGAACTGGCAACCAGCAGAAAGGCAAGAAATTCAAAATAGTGAAATCAACGAATATTTATTTGGCTCGACATGGTGAAACCGAATATAACCGGCTTAATCAGATTCAGGGCCGCGGGATTGATGCTTCACTCAATAAAACGGGGTTACGCCAGGCACAGGCAATTGCTGAGTACTTGAAAGGAACCAAGATCGACAAAATATTCAGCAGCAGCCTAAAGCGATCACGTGAGACTGCCCGGATTGTAGCCGGGGCACATAACCTTGATCTGGTTTCCCATTCAGATTTAGATGAGATGAATTTCGGTGTTTTAGAGGGGCGTACATTATCAGAAATAAAAATGCAACTGCAGGACTTGCATGAGCATTGGAAATCCGGAAACATCGATTATGCCCTGGAAAGAGGGGAAAGTCCGCGAGCAGTTTTGGAGCGGGCCTCCGGACGAATAAAATCGATTTTGGAGGAACACCCGAAGGCCAATTTATTGTTCGTTCTGCACGGACGGCTGATTCGTATTTTATTGGCTCACTGGCTGCAATTCGGCTTGTCTTCTATGGATCGTGTGAAACATAGCAATGGGGCTCTTTATCACATCCGGTGGGACGGCAAAAATTTTGAGCCGGTTTACCTTCATTGTACCGAACATTTGGAGCTGGAGATAAATAGTCAAAACTTATAAGGCCTAATCAATTTGCATCTTGAATAATCAACTCAAAGGATATAAAATTTATGAGTGAAAAAGTACGGCGCATGTTTGCTGATATTGCCGAAGATTACGATCGTGTGAACTCTATCCTTTCTTTCGGCGTGCATCACGGCTGGCGTTCGCGGACCGTTCAGTTAAGCGGAGCGAAGCGTGGGGATTCCGTTTTGGACTGTGCAACCGGGACGGGCGATTTGGCACTTGAATTTAAGGATAAGGTAGGCGATGAAGGGTATGTACTGGGTACCGATTTCTGTAAAGAGATGATCGAACATGCTCCCCAGAAGGCGGTGGAAAGGAATCTCGAAGTTGATTTTGAAGTTGCCGATGCTATGAATCTGCCATATGAGGATGACAGGTTTGATGTTGCAAGTATCGCATTTGGAATACGTAACGTTGATGATCCTGTGAAAGCCCTTAAAGAAATGGCTCGCGTAGTAAAAGCCGGAGGAACAGTGGTCGTGTTGGAATTCGGTCAGCCGAAAGGATTACTTAAATATCCTTATGATTTTTACAGCCAGTATATTATGCCGGCATTGGGCGGTTGGATCAGTGGTAATCGTGAGGCTTATACCTATTTGCCAAGAACAAGCGCAGCATTTCCTGCGGGAAATGAGTTTGTTAAGCTTATGAAAGAAGCCGCCTGTTTTAGCTCTCAGATGTTTGAAAGGCTTACGGGCGGCATTGCCTATGTTTATGTGGGCACCGTTAAATAAAACTCCTATATTAAAGCACATTAAAACAGACATATTGGATATATGGACCAGCTAAATATTGAAGAGATAAAGAAACTCATTCCCCACCGGTACCCATTTCTATTGGTTGACAGGGTATTGGAAGTGGAGGAAGGTCGAATTCTTTCTCTGAAAAATGTAACGGCCAATGAAGAATTTTTTAATGGCCACTTCCCGGGTAAACCACTGATGCCGGGAGTATTACAAGTAGAAGCCATGGCGCAGAGTGGTTGTATTATGCTTATGAAAGGACAAATAGAGGATGTGGAAAAGTCTCTTGTGGTTTTTACCGGTATCAACAAAGCCAAGTTTCGTAAATCAGTGGTGCCTGGAGATCAGTTGAGGATGGAAGTCAAGCTGGTAAACCAGCGCCGTAATTTTGTTACCATGGAGGGGGTGGCCACTGTAGATGACGAAGTGGTTTGTGAATTGGAAGCCTCTGCAGCAATAGTTTCAAACGAGTAAATAATGAGTACACAACAAACGTCACATCGACCCAAAAAAGTAACAACTCAAACTGTTGTTGAAATGAAAGGGCAGGGTGAGAAGATCAGTATGCTTACGGCTTATGATTATACCATGGCCCGGATAATTGATCATTCCGGGATTGATGTTATCCTTATTGGTGATTCCGCAAGTAATGTAATGGCCGGTTATGAGACGACAGTTCCAATGACTATGGAGCATATGATATATCATGCTTCTTGTGTAGTTCGGGGAGTGGACAGAGCTTTGGTTATTGCGGATTTGCCTTTTATGAGTTATCAGGTCACGTCCAAAGAAGCATTGATCAATGCCGGACGCATGATGAAAGAAGCCGGAGTACATGGCGTTAAACTGGAGGGTGGAAAGCCTGTGCTTAAAACTGTACGCAAAATTGTTGAAGCTGGCATCCCGGTCATGGGGCACCTGGGGCTAACACCGCAGAGTATTTATAAATTTGGTACTTATAAAGTCAGGGCGACTGAACAATCAGAGGCTGAGCAGTTAATTGAGGATGCAAAGAATTTGGAAAAAGCCGGCTGTTTTGCCCTGGTGCTAGAAAAAATTCCGGCCAAACTGGCCGCCCGGGTTACTGGGCAATTAACTATACCGACAATTGGCATTGGGGCAGGAGCTGAGTGTGACGGGCAAGTTTTAGTTACCCACGATATGCTGGGCTTGAATAAAGAGTTTAACCCACGATTCCTCCGCCGTTATGCAGATATGCATTCCACAATGACAGAGGCGGTTCAAAGGTATATTTCTGATGTAAAATCGGGTGATTTCCCCAATGAAGAAGAACAGTACGAGGGAAATGGAAAATAGTTTTAAACGCCTGTTTCCCGATTCCTTCTAATCAAATATTGTATACATAGAAAAAATCAAAGATAATGAGTGATTCTGAGCGTCCCGTAATTCTAGTTTGTAATGATGATGGTATATTTTCTCCGGGTATACGGGCACTTGCAGACGTGGCCTCGGAATTTGGGAGTGTAGAGATTATTGCTCCCGATCGTCAGCAAAGTGCCGTAGGGCATGCGGTAACTGTTACAACTCCACTGAGATCACGAGCGTTTCAGATCGATGGGCGATTTAGTGGGCAGGCAGTTACCGGTACCCCTGCTGATTCGGTGAAATTGGCACATGACCAGCTGATGAAAAGGAAGCCTGATTTAGTCATCAGCGGTATTAATCATGGCAGTAATGCGGGGATTAACATTCTCTATTCTGGGACTGTTAGTGCGGCTACCGAAGGAACTATCCTGGGGTATCCTTCTATTGCTGTCAGTTGTACAGACTATGGTGAAGATGCGGATTTATCCGGGGCTAAAGAAGCTGCCAGAAAGGTAATTGGCTATGTTTTAAGGGAAGGGTTGCCAAAAGGGATTACCCTCAATTTAAATGTGCCTGCAGGTCCTCTCAAAGGGATCAGATGGACGCGGCAAGCCAACAGTCGTTATGTTGAAGAATTTGAGGGCAGGGTTGATCCTAATAATCGATCATATTACTGGTTAACGGGCCGAATGGAGTTGCTTGAGGAAGGCGAAGATATCGACGTTAAAGTGCTGGAAAAAGGATATGCTTCCTTGACACCTATTCAGTATGATATGACGGCCTACTCGCTTTTAAAACAAAAAGAAGGGAAAGAAATTTAGCGCAATCCCAATTTCTCAGTGGCCCTTTGCTTCAAGCATTTTTACGACTCCCAGCCAGAAATTTCGAAATAGTATTTTACGGTCATCTTTGATCCTCAAATTCATTTGTTCAAGATGTGAAAGAGATGACGTTTCTATATGGTCACCCCACATGGCGCTTTCTACCGAGACCATCCCGTCATTTAGGCCTTCTTGCTCATAGATATGTTTGTTCTGATAGCGAGTAATGACTCGTATAGGTTCTGTTGTACCCTTTCCAACAGCTGAGCTGTATGAATAATAAGGTATATCCGGAACATTGGGAGTTTGTGGGTTAAAGACTTCGGTTATATACGTCCGTGTAAGTTGCGTGGCGGAAGCCACAGAATCACTTTTGGTGTGGGGATAAATACGATCTCCCATCCAGTCAAGAAAGTCGGCTAGTTTATCACGGATAGCTTCCGGGGTTTTCAAAGTCAATTCAGCCAGGCTCGTTCCCCGATGTGGAGTGCTAATGGTAGTCAAGGAAGCTACGTGTTCAGCAATTTCAAGTTTTGACAAGGCATAACGAATATCCAGTCCCCCCATACTGTGGGCAATAATGTTAACTTTGCCTCCGGGTATTGTTTGGGTAAGCTCATCGATGAGTTTCACCCAACTCCTGGCCCGGGTTTCGATTTTGGCGTAAGGCACAATATTTGGGGCAAAAGCCAAAACATTATGGGTCCGAAGCTGTAGCGCAACATCGTACAGGGGGGAGGGTTTAACAAGCGAGGCGATTGCCCCATATCCGTGGCAAAGAAGTACCGGGTGCTTGAGCCGGACAATCTCGGGTTCGGGAAACTCATTCAACTCAAACTTTTTTAGCCAACGGTCGGTGTCAAATCGCTCGATCATATTATAAGTGGGTTTTGGGAGGATATGTTATATCAATTCCGGCCTTCTTAAGTTCCGGGATTTTTCGTCTTAACCAGGACAAGGTAGTCTCATTACCCATGATAAGGGCCATTGAGTATGAAGAGCCATTTGCTAATTTGTCGAGCCCTTCCCGGAAAGATGCTTTGCCCATATCCTCATTCAATATCATAGCACTACTGGCATCAATAAATGCAATATTTGTTTTGGCAACCAAGGCGGCTTTATGCGCTTCAGTCTGGGGGCTCTTGCTCAATAGCAGCATACTGGCATTTGGCATTATATCTTCTATTTGCTTTAATTTGTTGACAGCTTCATTCGGACTGGATTTTATCAAATCCTCTCCGTCTCCATTTTGAAGCCAAAATAGAATGTGCCGGTAGTGGGGTTTAAGTTTTTTGGCCAGTTCATTGGCTTCCATAGGGCTTTCTACTTGTAGCACAATGGGTATAGGTTCCCCCATGGCGGCCAATTGATTAATTAATTCCTCGTCGGGGATGTCCTTAAAGGACACCAAAATGTTGATCTTATTTTTGTTAAGAATTAAGTCGGGATCTGTCTGCAATGAGATCGTCCGAATTACAGTGCCCTGATAAACCAGTTCAATATGAACGTCTTTCTGCGGGAAGGAAACACGAGCCGGGGTTTGAATATCGAAGTTGTAAAATGTATTGTTCAATTCAGCGTGTAACTGGGTTTTAGAAAATTCAAACGGAACACCAACATGATATATTTTGCGGCTGAAATTGGAATTAATTTTTAAAGTTGTTACGCGCAGTTGTTGATCACTGATATTAAATGCTGCTAACTCTCTTTGAATAAGTGTATCGGCCTGAGCAAGACTTCTGAGTTGTCTTGATCCGCCTTCAGAGGAAATGAATAGCATATATCCGCTAATTAAACACGATACAAAAAGCAGTATCGCAATAAGCCTTTTTTTCTTTTGTTCCTTCAAGCCAGATATAGATATTTAGTTGGCAGTTGAGCCGCGTTATAATAGCTGTTATTCTGTTGTAAATCTATCTTAAATTGGTAGAATATTATAAATAGCTTGCTATTAAAGTTTAGATAAACACGACGATAATATAAATATGGCTTTGAGTTTTGCTTCTGTTGTATCATCCAAACAGGTGGAGGCTTTCCATGAGCTGCCATTTAGGGTATATAAGGATTATCCAAAGTGGGCACCACCATTTCGCTTTGAAATAGAAAATATCTTTGATGAGGAGAAGAATTCATTTTTCTCCAAAGGAGAGTGTGAGCGTTTCTTGGTGAGCAGAGGAAGTCGAATAGTAGGGCGTTTTGCTGTTATGAATACTCCTGAACGAGACAAAGTGCTTGACCCCAGAATGGGAGGGATCGGGTTTATTGAGATGGAAAATGATTTAGAAGTTGCGCATGGAATTGTAGGATTTGCGAGGGATTGGCACCGAGAGCGGGGGTATAAGGCGATGAGAGGGCCAATTAATTTTGGGGAGAATGATACCTATTGGGGGCTGTTGGTTGAAAATTATGATGCTCCCCCCATTTACGGTATGTTTTATCATCCGCCATATTATAAGACTTTGTTGGAACAGACTGGAGCGGTGAAACTTGATGATCACTGGAGCTATAAAAGGGACTTTAGCCAACCGATCCCAGACCGCTTACAACGTATTACTGATCGTATTGAAAGCCGCCCTGAAGTGGAGTTTCGTCCCATTGACATGAATAATATTTACAGAGATGCAGAGTACATGCGTCAGATATACAATGAAGCGTGGAGTGATCAGGATATCTCGGAACGAGAAAATGAATTTACAGAGCTTACCCGTGATACAATCAAAACGATGGTTAAAAAGCTCAAACCCGTGATGATACCGGACAGTGTACTTCTTGCTTTTGTTGACGGCGAGCCGGCATCATTTATTGTTTGTGTACCTGATTTGAATGAAATTTCAAAGGAAACAGGCGGAAGACTGCGCTGGTGGCACTATCCCAAATTATTATGGTTCAAACGGCGTGCAAAACATTTAAGAACATTGGTCTATGGGACCCGGCCGAAATTCAGGAAGATGGGGCTGGAAGCATTGACCTTTACAAGAGGTATACAATATACAAAGGCCGCCGCTCCGTCTTTGAAATACCTCGAAGGAGCCTGGGTGAGCGAAAAAAATTGGTTAATGCAGCGTAGTCTGGAAGCGCTTGGCTGCTATCACCATAAGACGCACAGGACCTACAAATGGGAGTTTTAGCTTTTTTAAAATTAAGAGGCAGATAGAAAGATCATTATATTTGTGGATCATTGAGTGTAAATTAGAGAATATGGATCAGCTTTTATTTCATTTAAATCCCAACCCGGTTCTTATTTATGCTACCGGCTCCCTTCATATATTGGATGCTAATAAAGCCTTTTTGCAGAAATACGGGTTCAATATTTCAGAATTGGAGAAATTAACAATTAAGGATATCCGTCCCCCCGAGGATATTAAGATGCTGCAAAATGTACTTTCCAATTTGGAACCAGAGGGATTAAATGAAACTGAAGTTGTCCGTCATCGTTCAAAAAAGGGGGAGATATTTTATGTCAAAGTCAATTCTCATGCATATACTTTCGATGATAAGGACGCCCGTTTGGTTGTAATACATGATGTGACTGATCGGGTCAATGCAGAGAAAAAGGCGCAGAAAGCGTTTGACGAGTTACATCATCATGTAAATCACAGCCCACTGGCCATGATCAAGTGGGATGCGGAATTTCGGGTTATTGAATGGTCAAAAAGGGCAGAAGAGATCACCGGTTATAACAAAGAAACTGTAGTCGGTAAAACTCCACATCTTTTTCGTTTTAACAGCAAAGAGGATCTGGCAGTTGTCGAAAATAATATGGAATTACTGATTTCCGGACAGAGAGACAAGGCTAACTTTGAAACAGAGATGTATCGGAGGGACGGGGCTTCTGTAAATCTGAGCATCCATGCTTCGGTATTGCGTGATAGTGATGGTTCTCTTATTTCGGTATTAACTTTCATAGAGGATATTACTGAACAGAAAAAGACTGAAATGCGATATCAACGCCTGTTTGAAAATGCTAATGACGGCATTTTCATTATGGACAGATATAAATTTGTAGAATGCAATGATGAGGTATGTAATATCTACGGCTGCGAAAAAAATGAAATTTTAGGAAGAACCCCCATCGATTTTTCACCTGATTACCAGCCGGATGGGAAAGCTTCGAAGGAAAAAGCCAAAGATAAAATAAATAAGGCACTCAATGGGGAACCCCAAGTTTTTGAATGGAAACATAAGAAAAAAGATGGCACTCCCATAGATGTGGAAGTCAGTTTAAATAGGCTGGAGCTTGGGGATGAAGTCTTTGTGCAAGCAATAGTACGTGACCTGACTGAACAGAAAAAAGCACAGGATCAACTTCGGAAAAGTGAGCAACTGTTCCGGAAACTCTTTTTAAAAGCTCCCGGTGCAATGATTATGGTGGACAAAGAAAATAGGGTGAAAATGGTAAATCATAGCTTTGAAGAGTTATTTGGATATACTCAAGAAGAGCTTTTTAACCAGGATCTTGACCGTGTAATTGTAGCCGAAGAAGAATTCAACTCGGTGCCGAGGATGCCGGGAAAGGATTTTAAAGAGGGTAAATTTTATACGGATGTCACACGCTATACCAAAGAGGGAAAGAAGCTGGATCTGCTGTTGGGGGCCATCCCTGTTTATCTTGACAATGAGCCTATTGCCGGCTTCGGTATCTATGTTGATATAACTGAGCAAAAGGAATACGAGCGAAAATTAAAACAGTCACTCGAAGAGAAACAAGTGTTACTCGAAGAGATACATCACCGGGTAAAAAATAATCTGGCCATTATTTCGGGATTGTTGCAGCTTCAATCGTTTGAGACCGAAGACGAACAAATAAGAAATGTTCTTAATGACAGTCAATTGCGAATTCAATCCATGGCTATTATCCATGAGATGCTTTATCAGTCCGAAGACTTCATCGATATCTCATTTGAGGTCTATGTTAATAAGCTGATTGATACAATGAAGAATACCCTGCCATTTGACCATCAGCACATAGAGATTAACATTGATACCGCAGGTGTTTCGATGGATATTAACCAAGCTATTCCTTGTGCAATACTTATAAACGAGTTGTTGACCAATGCTTACAAGCATGCGTTTCAAGGGAAGGATTCGGGTACTATTTGGGTCAATATGAAAGATTCAAAGAAACAGATTATAATTGAGGTTAAAGACAATGGAATCGGGCTTCCGGACGATTTCTCAATTGAAAGCCAAACCTCTATAGGGATGAACCTCATCCAAACGCTTACCCAGCAATTGGGTGGTGAGCTAAAGGTGAAAAATAATAAGGGCGGCTGTTTCAGGGTATGTTTCGCTAAAACGAAGCGGCGCGGCAGTAGTACCCTGCATTTGGTTACTGAGTAGAAATTACTACGGAACAAGTTTTATGACGGAGATGCTTGGGGTTTGTTGAAAATTTTATGCAGGATCCGCAATGCGACTTCCCTTTTCGATCCTTCGATGCTTACTTTATCATTCCTTCCCAAGAGATGAACTTTGTTCGTATCCACCTCAAAGCCGGCATCCTGTTCGGTTAAAGAGTTGGCGACGATCCAATCGGATTTCTTTTCCGTTAACTTTTTTTGTGCATTTTCGATCAGGTTTTCCGTTTCCATCGCAAAGCCGATCAACACTTGTCTATCCGTTTTGTGATTGCCCAGCCAAGCCAGAATATCAGGAGTCTTTCGAAGCTCCAGCGTGGTGTCCGCAGTATCTTTTTTAACCTTTTGATTATGGAATACTTTTGGAGAAAAGTCAGAAACAGCCGCCGCCATGATGACCACATCTGCGTCGTGATGACGTTTCACCTGTTCAAAAAGTTCCTGAGCCGTATTAATTTCAATCGTTTCAATTCCGTCCGGGGTTGGGATATGGATGGGACCGTGAATTAATGTTACATGAGCACCCAGCTTTTGAGCAGCTTCAGCCATAGCTAAGCCCATTTTTCCGGAACTGGGATTAGAAATAAAACGTACCGGGTCGATGGGTTCCCGGGTAGGCCCTGCCGTGATAACTACCTTCTTCCCCGAAAGCGGGCCTGTACTTCGATGCTCTGAAATGATTTGGTCACTTTTCTTAAGGATTGCTTCAATCTCTGGTAGACGCCCCTTTCCCTCCAGTCCACTGGCCAAGTATCCCTCTTCGGGCTCCAGAATATGATATCCAAACTCACTTATGGATTTGAGATTTTTTTGTACTGCGGGAGATTCATACATTTCTCCATCCATTGTGGGACAAATTAACAAAGGACAACGTGCGGCAAGTACGGTGGCTGTGAGCATGTTATCCGAAATGCCGTGAGCGATCTTGGCCATGGTATTGGCCGTGCATGGAGCGATCACATAGAGATCGGCCCACTCGCCCCAGGAAATGTGTTGGGTCCATGATTCGGTAGATGCTTTATTCTCGGGAAAAACTTCCACAGCCACCTCATGTTTAGAAAGAGAAGCAAACGTTTCGACTCCCACAAAACGTGTGGCGTCGGGAGTCATGGCGACACGAACCTCGGCGCCCTTTCTCTGTAAAGACCGTAAAAGAAAAGCAGCCTTATAGGCTGCAATTCCTCCGGTGACACCGAGTATTATCCGTTTGCCGGATAACATAATTTATTATTCTTCATCTTGAGGATAACGGAAATAAATTTCTCCCCGCCTCATTTCGTTAATAGCACGTTGCGTGGCATGGGGCAGTTTTTCAAATTCTTTAGAGATATTTTCCTGTTCCTCATTGAAAGAAAAGTCATCCTCATCTTCAAAACCCTCAAAATATTTCAGTTTTTCATCAAGCTGAAGCTTCTCTTCTGCGGCAATTTGACGAGCTCGCTTAGACATAATCGTAATCAATTCGTATTGATTACCAGTGTTTTTATTCAGCTTTTCAATATCAAGTGTTTTAATAGGCATATCGTTACTAGCTTTTGTCAGTAATAAAGGGTTCAATAATTGCTTTAACTTCAGCGTAAGCAGTATCCAAATCGTCATTAACAACTGAAAAGTCGAAGTTATCAGCGTAATTCATTTCCATTTCGGCCCGTTTCAAACGTTTTTGGATAGAGTATTTGTCTTCACTTCCTCTATTCTCGAGACGTTTCTTTAATTCCTCCATTGTTGGAGGTTGAATAAAAATCGAAATGGCATCCGAGTTATAGAACCTCTGAACATTCAGTGCTCCTTTAACTTCGATATCAAGCAGGGGAAAATACCCAGAATCCACAAGTTTATCAACTTCTGACTGTAATGTACCGTACTTATTGCCACTGTATTCCTCCCACTCTAAAAAAGCTCCATCTTCAATTTTTTGGTTAAATTCCTCTTCGGTAAGAAAAAAGTAATCTTTTCCGTGAACTTCGCCTTCTCGCGCTGGCCTGGTGGTTGCCGAAACAGAAAACTTAATTTCCGGAAATTCGTCGAGCAATCGGCGCGCTATGGTCGTTTTGCCAGCCCCGCTCGGAGCAACAACAACAATGACTTTTCCCTTTGGTTTGTTACTCAACGTTTTGTACCTGCTCCCTGATTTGTTCGAGACTTTCCTTTGCCTGTACAACATACTGAGAAATTTCAGAATCATTGGCTTTTGATCCAATGGTATTAATCTCCCGATTGATTTCCTGGCTTAGAAAATTAAGGCGCCGGCCAACCGAATCATCGTTATTAACCGCTTTCCGAAAAAACTTAATGTGGGACTGAGTGCGCACAATTTCTTCAGTGATGTCCATCTTGTCCGCCAATACGGCTACTTCCATTTCAAGGCGGTCTGGATCGATTTTGTCGCTTTCAATCAAATTATTAATACGTTCCAGGAGCTGTTCTTTCGTTTGGGACGCGCGGGATTTCGTCTTTTCCTTAATGATATTCAGTATCTCTTCTATATGGGATATCCGCTGCTTAAGGTCATTCTCAAGCTGCTGACCTTCTTGGCGCCGCATAACCATTAATTCTTTGGCTGCACTTTCGGTAGACTTGCGCGTAAGCTCCCAGATTAATTCGAGGGTCTCTTCGTCCTGCTCTCTTGATTGAAAGATATCGTTAAACTGGAGAAACGTTTTAAGGCTTATTGGTTCTTCTATTCCCGCCGCATCCCGAAGTTTATTTAACATATCTTTATAGCCTGCTACCAGCTTCTCATTGAATGTTATATCGGGCTCACCGGTATCTGCTTTGTCAACTCTGACAGTTGCATTAACTTTTCCCCGTTCAATTTGTTCTTGTAACTGCTCTTTGAGTTCAAGCTCCTTATCCTGGAGCGATTGCGGGAGTCGAAAGGATATATCAAGGTATCGGCTGTTAACTGATTTTAGCTCTACTGTCACAGTGATACCGTCACATGAAGCTTCACCCCGGCCGAACCCCGTCATTGAAATAATCATAAAATTTGGGTACCCGTTGAGAATTAATTTTAGCACCCTAAGATAAGAAAGTATAGGGCGTGATAAAATAACCTAGTGTATAGACGCTATAACTTTTTCGGCAAGCTCGGCAGCCTTTTGAGCGGACGTTCCTTCTGAATATACGCGTATTATGGGTTCTGTATTGGATTTTCGGAGATGTACCCAGCCGTCTTCGAAATCAATTTTTACGCCGTCTGTTGTATTTGGTTTATAGGCTTTAAATTTATTTTTAGCTTTCTCGAGTACGGCATCCCCGTCAATACCAGCCAGGGGTATTTTGCTTTTTCGCATTGAATAATCCGGAAGGCTATTGCGGTATACGTCTGCTGTAATATCGCGTTCGGCCAAAAGTTGCAGCATCATTGCAACACCTACAAGCGAATCACGTCCATAATGCAAGTCGGGATTGATGACTCCTCCGTTGCCTTCGCCCCCGATAACGGCATCTACTTCCTGCATCTTCTTAACCACATTAATCTCACCTACTGCTGACCGGTGACATTTCTGTCCGTATTTATGGGCGATGTCTTCTGCAACTCTTGAAGAGGAAAGGTTCGTAGCGCAAGCTCCTTCTTTTTTACTTAGCATAAAGTCAAAAGCAGCTGCCTGGGTATATTCTTCTCCGAAAATATTGCCTTTGTTAGTGATAAGTGCCAGACGGTCGGCATCCGGGTCGGTAACGATACCCAGGTCACAGTTTTTTTGTTTTACGAGTGAACAAATGTCTTCAAGGTGTTCGGGAAGGGGTTCCGGGTTATGGGCGAATAGTCCGTTCGGCTCTTCGTTTATTTGATGGATCTGATTGATACCCAATGCTTTGAGCAAAGCAGGTATCCCAATGGCCCCGGTCCCGTTTACCGGATCGATAGCAATTGAAAAATTTTTGGAACGGATGAGGTCGCTATCGATATATGGGAGGTTGAGTATTTTCTGGATGTGATAATTCAGTGCTTCCTCATCATCTGTGACGGTTCCAATTTGATCATACTTTTGGTAAGAATAGGATTGATCGTTGCTGATCTCAATTATTTTTTCACCTTGTTTGGCATCAAGGAACTCGCTGCTGCTGTTCAAAAGTTTAAGAGCATTCCATTCTGCCGGATTGTGACTGGCTGAAATTATGATTGCCCCATCGGCATCGTGCTTAAGGACTGCCATTGCCACCGTAGGTGTTGGTACCACACCAACTTTAATAACAGTACAACCCACAGATTGGAGTGTAGCCACAACAATATCTTCGCAAATTTTTCCTGTTACACGCGTATCCCTTCCGACAACAACTTTTTCTCTTTGAGCCCATTCACCGAAAGCAGCGGTAAAACGAGTAATATTTTCCGGTGTCAAATCAGTTCCAAAAATGCCCCGGATACCCGAGACAGAAATCATTAATGACATATTAATTTAGTAATCAGTTTCTATTTTTGTTATTCAAACGGAGGTTTGTCGCTCTTCGGCAATGCCGGTTGAAGCAAATATAAGTGAATTGAAATAAGGATTACTGGCAATTTACTGCCTTTCCGGTTTCCAGGCTTCCTCGGGAGCGCCCGCCTTTTTATTTTCATATCGGGCCAGTACAAACAGGAAATCCGAAAGGCGGTTCAGAAACTTAATCGTTTCATCGGAAATATCGTCTGTTTTTTGGCAGGCAACGGCCGACCGTTCTGCCCTACGACATACGGTTCGTGCTACATGCAAGGTAGCTCCGGTTTTTGTCCCTCCCGGAAGGATGAAATTTTTTAAAGGGTCCAAATGCTTATCCATATTATCTATAGCCGTTTCCAAAAACTGGATATCTTCTTTTTTAATCCGATTTATTCGGGTTTTTGCAGAAGGAGGGGTTGCAAGGTCGGCACCTAATACGAGCAATAGTTCCTGAACCTTACGGAGGTAGCCGGTTCCCTCTTCCGAAAGTCCAAAACTGGCAGCTAGCCCTGCCAGGGAGTTAAGTTCATCGACGGTACCGTAAGCATCAATACGTTCAGTTGACTTTGAGACGCGTTCTCCCCCAAAAAGAGAGGTATCCCCTGAATCACCTTTTTTGGTATATATCTTCATGATGTTTTATAGATAATAATTCAATTAGCCTAAAAGTAAGGAGCAAACAGCAGATTTTCAGGTTGAAAAATTGAAATCATGGATCTTACGGTAATTTATAAGATTAAAATTGCAGCCTATGCTAAATATTCCAAAACCTAGGTTCGCATGGTCAAAAATCCGGATCCTATTTTTTCTATTTCAATTCCTTTGTGTTCCAGTTTTTCTAAGTGAGTTGTAAATTTATTCGCCTCTTCTGTTCTGCATGCCATATCAAGTGTTACATTTTCCAGGTATTGGGCATCCAGCTCTTTGAGATCAAAACGGTATTTCAATTTGTCAATTTGAGACTGCTGATTATAAGGATAAGTGATCCTGAAGTTTTTTGTCGGTACAATCGTAAGTAATGAAGCCTTGGAAAGGCATAGCTCGGCTGTATAACCGTATGCGTGAATCAGTCCGGATTTACCCAGTTTGGTCCCGCCAAAATATCTGACCACAACACAACCACCATTTATAAGATCAAATGACTTTAGCTTATTCAGAATAGGCAGACCCGCCGTCCCGGCAGGTTCTCCGTCATCCTGCGAAAATTCCGTAACTGAATTGGGATTCATCCGCCAGGCGTAACAGTGATGTGTTGCATCCGCGTACTTCGATTTGATTTTTCTGAGTTCACTCTCAAACTGTTCCACAGAGGAGACGGGGAAAAGATAGCCTATAAACTTCGATCCCCGGTCACGAAAGGTCTCCTGTGAAATGTCCTGGACAGTCTTCAATGCTTAAGTTCTTAATAATTAATGATTATTAACAGTTTTCAGGCAACTCATTACCGATAGCGAAATACCAGCCACAATTTAGAATATTTCTGAATAAGATATTAGTCGCTAAACTCGGGGAGGTAGCCTTGCCTTTTTACTGATTTCACCCCATCTTCAACCACTCGGAACGAGGATCCGGACGTTGGCTTTAACGCAGCGGATCAACAAACAGCTAGAATTAATTACCAGACTTAACGATGCCATCATTTCTTAAAGCGCTAAAGTCTCAAGTTGGACGAAAATATATTACGGGAATCACGGGCGTGGGCCTGATGATTTTTATCATTGAGCATCTCTTTGGAAACTTACTTTTGTTTGCAGATTCTCAGGCATACAACATGTACACCTATGATTTAGAAAGTATGGGCTGGCTGTTGTATATCGCCGAGGCCGGGCTGGCTTTGTTTTTTATCTATCATGCTTTTCTTGGAATATCTATCTATTTGAACCGAAGAAAAGCCAGGCCCGAAGCTTACCACAAGTATCAAAGCAAGGGTGGGCCGAGCCACCAGACAATATCTGCCAAGAGTATGATACTTACGGGACTTGTACTCCTTGTTTTTTTAGTGATTCATCTCAACACCTTTAAGTTTGGTAATACGCAAATGATTCCGGTACCGGGGCATGCCGGCGAACAGATGCGCGATATGAAGGCATTGGTAATAAGTACATTTCAGAGTCCGCTTTATACTTTTTCTTACATTTTTGTGATGATATTACTTGGCGTCCATTTGGGACATGGTTTTTGGAGTGCCTTTACTTCTTTATCTATGAAACACAAACGATTTTCAAAACTTATTTATACGGTCGGAGTAGTCTTTGCGATACTGATGGCTGTTGGATTTTTATTTATTCCGCTATACATCTTTGCTACCGGTGGACACGGAGCGTTAATTTCTTATTGATCAAAACCCGAATCTGTCGATGTTATCGATATGGTTCGCGTTCTATAATTTAATTGGGGTTTATTCATGAACTTAGATTCAAAAGTTCCTTCAGGACCACTTGAGGAAAAATGGTCCAAACATCTCAACGATATTAAACTGGTTGCGCCTAACAATAAGCGTAAGCACGATATCATTGTAGTTGGAACCGGTTTGGCCGGTGGTTCTGCTGCAGCAAGTTTGGCAGAGCTTGGCTACAATGTAAAGAGTTTCTGTATCCAGGACTCTGCTCGCCGTGCGCACAGTATTGCTGCCCAGGGGGGCATTAATGCTGCCAAGAACTATCCCAACGACGGTGACACGGTCTGGCGCTTATTTTACGATACGATTAAAGGAGGTGATTATCGTTCTCGTGAAGCTAATACCTATCGCCTGGCACAGAATTCCAATGAGATCATCGATCAGGCGGTAGCACAGGGCGTTCCTTTTGCACGAGAATACGGAGGGCTTTTGGCCAATCGCTCCTTTGGCGGCGCGCAGGTTTCCCGTACATTTTATGCACGGGGGCAAACAGGGCAACAATTGCTTTTAGGCGCTTACCAAGCTATGATGCGGCAAGTGCATGAAGGCAAAATCGAGATGCATACCCGCCATGAGATGTTGGATCTGGTTATCATTGATGGCAAAGCGCGCGGAATAATTACACGTGACCTGGTTTCCGGCAAGATTGAAAGATGGATGGCGGATGCTGTTATTTTGGCTTCCGGCGGCTATGGCAACGTTTTTTATCTTTCAACGAATGCAAAGAATTCAAATGTAACTGCAGCATGGCGCTGTCATAAACGTGGAGCAGGGTTTGCGAACCCGTGTTATGTTCAAATCCATCCCACATGCATTCCGGTCTCCGGGGATTATCAGTCTAAGCTTACACTCATGAGTGAGAGTCTTCGTAATGACGGACGTGTGTGGGTTCCCAAGAAAAAAGGGGATGGCCGCCCGCCAAATCAGATTCCGGAAGACGAACGATATTACTATCTGGAAGAGAAGTATCCCGCATTTGGTAACCTTGTGCCGCGAGACGTGGCTTCACGTAATGCCAAGATTGTTTGTGATGAAGGAATGGGGGTCGGACCTACAGGACGTGCTGTTTATCTTGACTTTCGTGATGCTATTGAACGGGATGGCAAGAAGACAATTTCCGAGAAGTACGGGAATCTCTTCGAAATGTATGAAAATATTACGGGGGATAACCCGTATGAAGTTCCAATGCGGATCTTCCCGGCCGTTCATTACACGATGGGCGGTCTCTGGGTAGATTATAACCTGATGAGTAATATCCCGGGTCTATTTGTAGCCGGGGAAGCTAATTTCTCTGATCACGGAGCCAACCGGCTCGGAGCCAGTGCACTGATGCAGGGGCTTTCCGACGGATATTTCATTATTCCTTACACCATCGGTAATTACCTTGCCGACGCGGATCTTGGATCGTTTGGCAAAGATCACAAGGCGTTTGACGAAGCAGCAGAAAATGCCCAGCAGCATATTGATAAACTGCTTAATGTAAAAGGCGATCGAAGTGTGATCGATTTCCATCGTGAGCTCGGTAAAATTATGTGGGATAAGGTAGGTATTTCCCGCAGCGAAGAAGGTCTCAAACAGGCTATCAAAGAAATACAGGACCTTCGCGAAGAATTCTGGCAAAATGTTCGTGTGCCTGGTGAAGCATCTAACTATAATAAATACCTCGAGTTTGCAGGCCGTGTAGCTGATTTTCTTGAGTTGGGTGAACTGATGGCAAGGGACGCCTTGCAGCGCGACGAGTCCTGCGGTTGTCACTTAAGGGAAGAGCATCAAACAGAGGAGGGCGAAGCCCTACGCAATGATGAAGAGTATTCTTATGTCGCAGCCTGGGAGTACCAAGGCATTAATGGAGAACTCCGGGAGGAGATGCACAAGGAAAACCTGGAATTTGAGTTTGTGGAACTGAAACAACGAAGTTATAAATAATGGAACGTATCACAGATTGTGTTAATCCAAATAACTGTGTCATTGCGTTCTAATTTCATTGGTAAATAAAAGTATTATGGCTGAAGAAATGACCATCCATCTAAAAATTTGGCGACAAGCAGGCCCGGATAAGCCTGGAAAACTCGTCGATTATACGGTCAATAATGTAAATGAGCATATGTCCTTTCTGGAGATGCTTGATGTGCTTAATGAGCAGATTATTGCAGAAGGTGAGGAAGAACCCGTTGAGTTTGATTACGACTGCAGGGAAGGTATTTGCGGTTCATGTAACCTGATGATTAATGGTCAGGCTCATGGCCCTAAGGCAATGACCTGCTCATGCCAGTTACATATGCGCAATTATAGTGATGGTGATACTATTGTTGTAGAACCATTCCGGGCCAAGGCATTTCCAGTGATAAAAGATCTTGTTGTGGATCGTTCCGCTTTTGACCGCATAATTGAAGCCGGGGGATATGTATCTGTCAAAACCGGACAAGCTCCGGATGCAAACTCTATTCCCATTGATAAAAGTGTTGCAGACACTGCTTTTGATTATGCAACATGCATTGGTTGTGGAGCTTGTGTTGCAGCCTGTCCGAATTCATCAGCATCATTGTTTACGGGCGCTAAATTAGCGCATCTCAATCGACTTCCGCAAGGCGAGCCCGAGCGGAAAAGAAGAACGGTTAAAATGGTGCAACAAATGGAGGATGAGGGTTTTGGCGACTGTTCTAACTTTGCCGAATGTGAGGCTGTTTGCCCAAAAGGCATTTCCATCACTGCTATTGCTGAGATGCGGCGTAATTATATGAAGGCCGTTTTAGCCGGGGACGAAGTTTAATAACGTTCATACTTCCTCATTAGATTTTGGCTACCGTATCTTTTCGATCATTTCATAGGATGTCTTGATACCTTTGATCAGGGCCGAGCTCAATCCATTGTGTTCCATTTCGTTAAGGCCGGCAATGGTACATCCTTTGGGAGTTGTTACTTTATCGATTTCCTGTTCGGGATGTCCGCCCGATTCCAGTAATAAGGCCGATGCCCCAAGCGCCGTCTGGGCAGCGATGAACTGGGCATCTTCAGCATGAAATCCAACTTCTATCCCCCCCTGGGAAGCCGCGCGGATATATCGCAGGAAAAAAGCGATGCCACAGGCACCCAAAACAGTGGAAGCTTCCATTAAGTTTGTGTCGATAAGCAGTGTCTTGCCGATCATGTCAAAAAGTTCGATTGTCGCCTTTTCTGCCTCTTTATGAGAGGTTCTCTCGACACACGTCATCGATTGGTTTATAGCGGCTGCCGTATTCGGCATCACCCGGATGATCGGAAAACCGGGGCCCGTCAATTCAGCTATTTCTTCATTTTTTAAGCCGGTTATGGTAGAGATTAAAAGATGTCGATCGGGATCCAGGTCTGATTTTATTTCACTGATTAGTTCCTCAACCTGCGTAGGCTGCACAGCCAATACCAACACATCTGATTTTTTAACGGCTTCCGCGTTGTTTGAAGTGACTCTGATATTTAGATCCTCCAAATGCTTTATCAGATCAACATTCCTGCGTGTTACTGTTACATTATATTTTTGAGTAGCCTCCTTGGTTCGTGACAGGCCTTTGGCCAGTGCAGTCCCAAGATTTCCGCCACCGAGAATTGCAACTTCAGTTTTCATAATTTATAACTAAAATTTAGAATTAATTTTCTATTGTATTTTGGTTATTGAGCCAATGCTTGATTTAATTTTTTCTTGATCTCATTGTTGCAGAGATTACCGATGCTTCCTTCATGCGTATGCTTGGCCTCCGTAACCGGTACAAATTCTCCATTGGAGATAGTCTTTCCCACTTTTTCATAGGCTTCCCTGAAAGGAATGCCCTTCTGTACTTCCTTATTCACTTCTTCGACGCTGAAAAGGTACTTGTATTTGGCATCATTAATAGCCTCTTCATTGATCTCGATATGTTCGAGCATTATCCGGCTGATATCCAGGCAGGATTTAAGTGTTTCAACGGCAGGGAAAAGTTTTTCTTTAAGGAGTTGATAATCCCTGTGGTAACCCGAAGGCAGGTTGTTTGTAATCATGGCTATATTATTAGGCAGGGATTGAATGTCATTACATTTTGCACGGACAAGCTCGAACACATCGGGATTTTTTTTATGCGGCATAATGCTGGACCCAGTGGTGAATTCATCTGGAAATGAGACAAGATTATAATTCTGATTGCAGTAAAGGCATACATCCATGGCCATTTTGGAAAGAGTTCCTGCTATTGCACTAAGTCCGAAAGCTATAAATTTTTCGATTCGACCTCGGCTCATTTGGGCAGCCACCGAATTATATTTCAAGGTACTGAACCCCAATAATTCGGTAGTCAGTTTTCTGTTTAAAGGGAGGGAGCTCCCATAACCGGCCGCAGATCCCAAAGGATTCTGATCCGCCATTTTATAGGCCGCATCAAGTAGATGGATGTCATCGATTAATGATTCGGCAAAAGCACCGAACCACAATCCGAAAGAGGAGGGCATCGCGATTTGCATATGTGTATAACCGG
>JASFMR010000027.1:0-35732 GCA_050117475.1 Balneolaceae bacterium
TTTTTTTGCGATTGTGTTGCTACAAAATTTTTTCTGTGTCAGTGCAAGAAGGTACTAAAATTTTTATGGAATTGGAGCAGGGGCTGATCGAAAAATGCTATGATCATAAAAACGTCAGTACCCTTTTTGCCGTTTCGAAACCCGAAGAGATACAGTCGGGTACCGACACACCATTTCGAAAGTTGCCGTCCAGATACAGCCCGTGGCTTTGTTCTTCTATTTTGTTGATAGCCGTAAGATAGTGTTCATGTCCCAGGTTGTATTGCGGGATACCTTTTGGCCAAAATTTATGATGGCAGAATACAGGTGTTCCGGATATATCAAGCATTGGCCCAATTTCATTTAATACAATTTTGGTCAAAACCTTCTGGGAATTCTGGGCCAGCTTCGGATTACGGGCACCTCCTATAAAACAGGTGAGCAGGGCATGGCCCTTGGGAGCCCTATTTGGAAACAAGGTTGAAGAAAAAAGTACTCCAAGTGTTTTAAAATGTTCGATTTCCGGAATCAGCATCCCAAACCCATCCAGCGGGTGGGCGACCTCATGCTCCTTAAAGCCCAGAGCCAGAACGCTTACCGGAGTGTAAGGCAGCGTTGAAAGTTCATTGAAGAGGTCGGATTCAAATACAGATGATAAAATATGGGTAGGAAGTGTAGAGACCAGGCATTTGTGTTCGCCCAAAAATGAGCCGTCCGCCTTGCTGCCTTTTACCTGCCATTGATTGCCGACTTTCTCAACGGATGTGATAATGTTAGCGGTTTGTACCGCTTGACCAAGAGAATTTGCTAGAGCAATTGGAAGTGTCTGATTTCCTTCTTGAAATGAGATCATCGCACGTCGGGAATGATTGTTAGTGCGTTCTCTCCTAAACATGCCCTTTGTAATAGATCCGTATCGTTGTTCCATTTCCCAAAGCATTGAAAAAGTATGCTTAATAGAGAGCTCCTTGGGATCACCTGCATAAATACCGGAAACAAAAGGATTCACTCCATAATCCAGGAGCTGTTTTCCAAGCCGTCTTTCGATATAATCTGCAACCGATTCGTTTTCCCGATCAGAGGCTGGAACGAAGGGTTCCTTAAAGAGGCGAAGCTTAGCACTTGCTGAAAGTAAAGGGGTAGTTAAAAATGATCCGATCGAGGTCGGTATGGCGACCGGTTTTTCGTTCTTAATAACATAGCGCTTCCGGGAGGCTTTGTTAGCCTCAATTATTTGTCCTTCAAGCTCTAGGTCCTTTAATAAGTCCCAGACCCTTTTGGATTTGACCATCAACGTATTTGGACCTTCCTCCACCAACCACCCATCAGTTTGAATTGAATGTATAGCCCCGCCTACATCTTCTGATTTTTCATAAACGGTTACGGGAATTCCCTCTTGCTGCAATGCATAAGCCACGCTTAACCCGGAAATTCCTGCCCCAAGTATTCCAACCGATGTGTTATTGCTCATCGTAAATTTTTCTTAGGCATTTATACCCCTGCTGAGGGTCGGTTTTAATGAAACGGCCAGTGCTGCTTAAAGGGTCAACTTTACGGATTAAATGTAAATGGTAAATGAAGATCAGGAATGTTTTAAAGGACAGGTTGATGGAACTGTCATTTATGCAAACTAATAGCCGGTTTCCGAGACTTCTCTTAAATTCAAAATATGACACCGATTAATAACTAATCTTCCGGAGCTGGATCGCGTTGCGAAAATATTTTCATCAACTGATTCAGGAGGCCATTTCCCAATACCGACCATTTTTCTTGTCTGCCCAGTGAAAGGAATCTAAGAAAATTTTTGAGTTCGACAAGTAGAAAGGGGGGATCGGTGATCAGTGTATCACTTGAGATAATATGGTCCCAATCCATTGGCTTGTCGAATTTGATGCCTGCACTTTCCATGGTCTCTTTATAAATGTGGGCGATCAAACCGTACCCTATGGTTGTAGGATGGATACCGTCAAGGCTAAAAATGCCTCCCTTGTAAACTTTGCCATTTTCTTCATCGATTCGTAGATAGTCGGTGCTTAATTTTGGACGTTTTCGGTCTCCAACCAAGTGAGCAGTCATGGGATTGCGCAGCATGGCTTGCCTGAAATCCTCAGGATATGGCAGCCGGATTTCGCCTCCCAGCCGGCGACTGGCAATGCCGCTTACATACTTGTTAAGTGGTACGGTAATCCAGCCGTATTCATCAGAAACCTTACGTATAATTTCATTGTACTCATCCACATGCTGATCAAGCAAAATGGCTTCTTCCTTGGTCAGATGGGGATGGCTCTCCGGGTCAAAGTCTTCATCCCAAATCCAAAAGCGGGTATAATAATCAAAGTAGCCGGTATGCCCCTTTCGCGATTTGTCGGCGTTGACGCCTCGGGAAACCGGGGGGATGGTAACATAGGGAATGGTCTGAGTAATAACCCGTTTTGCTCCAATTTGGGCGACTTTCTCAGCAAGGTTGCGATATTCCCGTTCAAAATGTTCAGGCCTGTAAACAGTATAGTCGCGTTCGGATGGAAAACGATTTAAGTCTTCTTCCTCGGAAAGGATAAATTTTAGATCCGATACAGCACCAATAACGTTATTATGTCCCATGGTTACAACCAGATTCTCAATACCCCCGTTATCTTGCAAATATATTGCATTGTCAATTTGGGAATAATTGCCAAAGTTATTTTTGAAACTGGGGTTCAGGACCATACAGGCCGTTATATACATGGCGTGGTCGGGCAACATGTCGAAGATAGAATAGGTTTCTGGGTGGGTAGCTATGAAGTCTCGGCTTTTCTGTTCGGTAACCATCCACGCATCATTCATAGCAAATCCCCAGATTGACTGGTTATGATATGGCCGGTGCCTTTCTTTTTGAAGAAATTTGAGCCGTCCCTCCCAGTACTTTTTTACACGTTTAAGGGTGCTGTAAAGGTGTGCAATGGCCGGCAAATATTCATTCCATTCCAACTTATCGCCAAACTCATCTTCAAGACCGCGAGTCAGGATCTCGAGATTCAGCGGGATACCAGCCTGAGCGGTAAATAAAGGTTGGTCGAACTCAGGTTCGGGTTCCCAGCAGCGGTTCAAAAACGCAGGGAAACTTAAATCCGTCCTGTAAATGCCGCCGTTTTGAAACCCCTGGCTTAAACTGTCACCAATAACAACAAGTTTATGTGTGGGAGTTGTTTTTTTTCTATTCACTAATTAAAAACGCTTTATCAAATAACGTATTTTGTAATTAAAGTTCCTGATAATAAATAGTATCTTAAAGCGCAGTATTAATTAGAATGTAGTAAAAGGATGAGCAAAATAGAAAACAACCGCCTTCGAAAATTTCGAGAACACCGGTCGGAAGCAAACGAAAAGATTTTCGATCTGAATCATTTGGGAATAAAGCGATTCTTCAACCTGGACAACAATACGTATAGGGACGGGGCGTTACCGTCACAGGTAAAAGAGCTGTTGGGTCTTGTCGCATCCACGGTTCTTCGCTGTAACGATTGTATCGATTATCATTTGGAACAATCTGCTAAGGAAGGCTATACAAAAACAGAAATTGTAGAAGCACTTAATGTCGCTTTGGTTGTGGGCGGCAGTATTGTTATCCCGCATTTGCGCCATGCTGTAGATACTCTTGAAATTCTTGAGCAGGAAGGTATCCTGGATACATAAAATAGAATCATGTTGGCCCGTTTTTTTACCCTTATTTTTTGTTTTTCATTTTTGAGCTATGGTTCGGTATGTGCCCAAATTCCCGGGGTGTCGGCACGTACGGATTCTATAACGACGGCAGTAGTCCCCGTATTGAGCTATAGTTCTACCGAAGGTTTTGTAGGCGGAGCCGTATATAGTCGTTATGATTACCGCGGGGATGTAAATCCTTTCAACAACTATATTCAGTCTTCCGGACTTGTATCAACAAAAGGTTTTGTTGAGCTCGAAGGTAAATATGAGCGTACACACAGTTTTGGAAGGCCGATTCGTACCAATGTCAATTTCCATTTTCGAAGGTATAACGACGATATCTTTTTTGGCGTTGGAAACCAGGTGCCGTTTTCCAAAAGCCGGTGGGAAAACGATTATTATTATTTCAGGTCTCTTGGAATTGGGCTGAGTTATAAATTACGCAAACCGGTTTATTCTCGAGGTTACAGTCATTTTGATGTACAGCTGGGAGTGGGCACCGAATATCAAATTCCCTACGTTAAAAAGGGACAATCCTCCTTTGCTCGCCAATTGCCTAACGGATATAGAGGGGGATGGATTAATTACTTGACTACCGGATTTGTATGGGAAAACAGGGATAGCGAATTTGATCCCCATCACGGGAACCGGGCGGAATTCGATCTTAGGTATTCGCCGGATTTGATTAGCAAGTACGGTTTAACAAGCGTTAGAATGGAACTTCGCCAGTATTTTTACCTTTTTCACTGGCTTACAATAGCCAATCGCCTTGAAACCAGGCATGTTACCGGGGATATCCCATATTGGGAATTGGCAACACTCGGAGGCGAAAATAACCTGCGAGGTTATCCTCTGAATCGATTTTTGGGCAATACCTCTGTAGCTTATACTCTTGAGCTCAGGGCCTGGGTACTCAAGTTCCCCCAGTTTTACAATCTCAAATTTGGGGGACAGTTATTCACGGATACTGGACGGGTGTTCACCGGACAGGATGATGTCCACGATTTGTTTAAAGGATACAAACAGACGTTCGGTTTTGGGGGGGCAATGTCTATCTTCAGTCCTGATTTTATCCTGCGGGGTGAAATGGGCTTTTCAGATGAAGTTACCCGAATATATATCGGTATTGGTTATTTATTTTAGAACTTATAATTGAATAATTTATAAATCGATGAGTCGATTAGTTTTACTTACTGCAGCAGAGGAAGACACGGAATGCTTTCGATCGGAGTTGAAAGAAAATCAGGTTGCGCTTTTACATTATCCGTTGGAACGCTACAGGGTCTTGGAAGATCAGGAGGAAGTGCTTGATGCACTGGGGCAATTGGAAGAATTTGAGAATATCGTCCACGGCAGTAAAAGGAATGCGCGCTTTTTTGTTAAGAAGATAAAGGAATTCGATAAGCTGGAAGCCGTCCGGAATAGGTTGAACTTGGCGCTTAATCAGCATACCGCGGATTACCTGGAAAAGCAAGGTATTCCCGCCATTCATCCGCAGGCCGAAGGCAAAGCCATCAATTTACTGGAATTCATGTTGCGCGTTCGCAGGATAGGCAAAACGCTGTATCCTTGCGGGGACAAGACAAAGGAAGAGCTGCCCGGTTTCCTGCAGGAGTTGGACATACCGGTGAAGGAGCTCGTGCTTTTTACACTGGAAGGCCCGGAAGAGGTTGAATTGGACAATTATAGGAAAGATATTTCCGCCCGTGAACCTGAAATTATCATTTTCCATTCTCGTCGTTCTGTAAATCGCACACTGGCTGCTTTTCCAAACCTAAATTATAAAAAAGCGAACATAATCTCGGGCGACCAGGCTGTAACGGATAAACTGAAAAAAGAAGGTATCGAAGTGGATATTCAAGCTGAAGGCAGCTGGGCATCGATCCTGAAAAAGGTTGCCGGTTATTTTAAAGTCGATCGATCCAAATCCACTGGTTAAAAAACTACCTTAACTTAACCACTGTGCAGCCAGCCCCTCCTTGTTCAATGGGAGCCAGCTCATAGCCATTCACTTCTTTGCGATTTTCAAGATATTCATGTACCAGCTTTTTAAGGATTCCCTCTCCCTTACCGTGTACAATCTGAACTTCATTGAGTCCCGATGCAATAGCATTGTCCAAATAATCTTGAACTTCTTTCATCGCTTCGGGCCCACGCATTCCACGGATATTCAGTTGCGGTTTAACCAATTTGCGTCGCGTCCCGTCTTCAAAGTGTACTCGTACTTGTTGCTTTTTTTTGCGGTTGGAGGCATCCGTAACCTTTACCAGTTTCTTATATTTCGTTTTTAAACGAAGTCCGCCGGCGGCTACAACAGCTTGATCTCCGTTGATTTCCTGCAGTTCACCGGTTGTCTTCGCGTCTTCAAGACGAACCAAATCACCGACTTTCGGTTTTTCATTCGAATCCCTGTAGCGTTGTTCCCTTCTTTCTTCCAGCTTTTCCAGTTCGGTGTCTACCTGGTTGCGGAAACGGTCAACTTCTTCTCGTGTCTCTTTAATGGCCTCACTGTCTTTTTGGCCTTTTTTCACGATCCGTTCAACAGCTTCCTCAATCTTTTTGTTTGCCGAATCCATGATTGATTTGGCTTCTTTCAGGGCTTTTTCACGTATTTCCTCTTTTTCTTTTTCAATGGCTGACCTTTTTTCTTTATATCGATTGCGCTCTTTTTCGGTATTTGCTTTTAGTTTGTCGTATTTTTTCTTCAGCTCATCGGCTTCTTGCGTTTTTGTTTCAAGCTCAGAGATCAGTGTTTCCATATCACTCTTAGCTTCGCCCAATAGTGAGCGTGCCCTTTCGAGAAAGTATTTTTGAAGTTTCATCCGCTCCGCAATTTCAAATGCATAACTGCTGCCCGGTACTCCTTTTTTGAAACGGTAGGTAGGAGAAAGGGTGTTTTGATCAAATTCCATAGAGCCATTGACGGCGTGCTCATGTTCATGGGCAAAAACCTTTAATGAACCATGATGTGTCGTTACCAATGCTTTTGCTTTGCGCTCCATAAGGATTTCAATCAGGGACTGGAAAAGAGCTCCTCCCTCTTCCGGGTCTGTTCCCGCTGCAGCCTCATCAATAAGGACCAGGCTGTTCGAATTGGCATTTTCGAGGGTGTGTTTCATCCATTCCAGTCGGGATGAAAAGGTGCTCAAATCGTTTTCGATGGATTGATCATCCCCCATATCTACAAATATGCTGTCAAAGACCGGTATTTCGGAGGCGTCACGTGCTGGAATAGCAAAACCCGATTGAACCATCATGCTGCAAAGGCCAATCGTTTTTAAAGCCACCGATTTTCCTCCTGCATTGGGGCCGGTAATAACCAGGCAATGCTCGTCCCCGGTCAATTCCATATCAAGCGGGATGACTTTTTCCTGCCGTTCTTTTGATAGATCAAGGTTTTTGAGCAGTAAAAGCGGATTATAAGCTTCTTTAAGATAAAGATGTGAGGTTTCAGAGAGTACAGGGACGAACCCATCCAATGCGATGCTGAGCTGTGCTTTGGCAGCGATAACATCGATGACGGTAAGCACTTCCAGGTTTTGACGGAGAGATTCACGATTTTTTCGAATCGTTGTTGTTAATTCACGTAGGATTCGCTCAATTTCCCGTCGCTCTTCTGACTCTAATTGGCGAATTTCGTTATTTATATTCAGGGCTTCAACAGGTTCTATGTATACGGTTTGTCCTGATGAAGAAACATCGTGCACAAAACCCTGTACCTTACGTTTGTATTCTGCCTGTACCGGGATAACCATGCGCCCATTGCGAATAGTGGGACCTTCGTCAGAAGCCATACCTTGCTTGGACAGCTTTGACATCGCCCGGTTAATCGTATTTCTCAGATCATTTCGCTTGCTATTAAGACGCTTGCGAATGGATTGCAGTTCACGACTCGCATCGCTTCGGAGTTCGCCGTTCTCAGTGAGCTTGCTTTTTAAAAATTCTTCCAGGTCTTTCAGCGGTATCAAGCCGATCGAAATTTTCCTGAGGGCGGGGTACCGGTCTTCCCGTTGTTCGATATACGATTTAATCTTGCGAGCAGTAGCACTTACCTCCCAGATCTCCATGAAAGCCTGCAGGGGAAGGATGCTATTTTCGGGGCCCGACCTTTTCAGGGATTCCCGAATGTCATGCAGATTATTGAGTGGAAATGCTGAATCATTTTGAAGGAGATCCATCATCTCGCTGGTCTGAGAAAGTCTCCGTTTAATCACCTGGAGATCCGAAAATGGCATCATAACGGAGAGCTGTTCCCTTGCCATTTCAGAGCGGGCTTTTTCAATCGAGGCTAATCGGATCGTCTCAAATCCAATTTTTTCTGTTATACGATTCGGATATAAATGCATATATAAGCTGTGTCATCCTGAATTTTCTGCAGGATCTGTTATAATCACTTTGAAAGGTGATAAAAGTACGATGTCCAAATATAAGCTTCTTTACCCGGAATGATGAATTTGAAAAGACAGAAATAATTGTTAATTGAAATGCATATTGAAATAAGGTTACGGTTTATCCTGCGAAACTTTGTGAGAACTTTTGTATACCAGATACCCAAATCTTGTAGGATTTGAAAAAATGTGTTTCGTCTGACTCAATAATTTGAATAACATTTCTTATGAAACTTACACTTTACCAGGTCGATGCTTTTGCCCAAAAGATTTTTGAGGGCAATCCTGCGGCAGTCTGTCCTCTTCACGAATGGTTGCCTGATGAGTTGATGCAAAATATTGCTATGGAAAATAACCTGTCGGAGACTGCTTTCTTTGTGGAACAAAAAAACGACTATCGGCTCCGCTGGTTCACGCCTGCAACTGAAGTAAATCTGTGCGGGCATGCTACACTGGCTACTGCCCATGTGCTTTTCAATCACCTGGGTTATGCGCAGGATGTTATCCATTTTGATTCCAATAGCGGTGAGCTTCGTGTGCGAAAAGATGAGGACAGGCTGGTGATGAATTTTCCTGTAAGTGAACTGAGCAGAGTTGATGTACCGGATTTCCTGGAAGAGGCGGTCGGAGTGCCTGCTCAGGAACTGTATAAAGATACTGATTACTTATACATTGTAGAGGACGAAGAACAAGTGAGGAATTTGGAACCGGATGTTCGTCTTATGAAACGGGCGAATGTGCGGGGTGTTATCGTAACAGCTCTTGGTAAGGATGTTGATTTTGTTTCTCGGTTTTTTGCCCCGGCCGCCGGGGTAGATGAGGACCCGGTAACAGGCTCAGCCCATACGATGCTTACGCCATACTGGAGCAACCGGCTGGGAAAACCTGAGTTGGTAGGTCGGCAAATTTCCAAGCGGGGCGGTACGGTCTATTGTACATTGCAAGGAGATCGTGTGGACCTTGGCGGATATGCATGCACGGTTATGCAGGGAAAGATTGTTATCTGATTTTTTTTAAAAAAATATCTAAAAAACAGTAATTGTTTAACTAAGATATGGAGTTGCTGATATTATTTATCTTGGGAATTGTTGCGGGTATTGTAGCCGGGCTTTTCGGATTGGGGGGAGGTATCCTATTTACGCCTATCTTGTTTGTAGTTTTTAGTAAGGCAGGTATCGAAAACCCGGTGGTTTTGGCAATTGCCAGCTCACTGTTTTGTACTTTTGTTGCCGCCCTAGGAAGTTCGATCAGACAGTTCAAACAGCAAAATTTTTACTGGTCTGAAGGTTTGAAGGTAGGAATATTGGGCGCGTTTGGCGTCACGTTGGGAAAACTTATAATTACCTCCCAATATTATAATAAGCAAGAATTCGTAGTCGTATTCAGCCTGCTGCTTTTTTATGTAGCATTTATGTTCTATCGTCGTGGATCACGGAAGTCATCCAACCTTGAAACAAATAGACGAGAACTAACTTGGAGACAGTCAATTGTTACCGGTGGACTTGGCGGTTTTGTTGCAGCATTGGCCGGTATTGGGGGGGGCGGAGTGATGGTGCCGCTCATGAACCTTTTTTATAAAAAAGATTTTTCCAAATCCATAAGTATTTCCTCTTTGGCAATCGTACTTATTTCTTTTTCGGGATGTTTACAGTTAGCTTATTCAGGGAACGGAGTGGAAGCCTTGACCCATTTTCATCTTGGTTATGTGGATTTTGGAGCTGCTTTTCCATTAGCGGCAGGAGGGCTTTTCGGAGGATTTCTGGGAGCCTTTTTACATTTGAAAATCGATCGCCGCTACTTGCAGTATGCCTTTTCGGTTTTAGCCGTAATTATGGCTTTAAAATTAATTACTGAAGTTTTTTAACCACGAAATCCGAATAAACGGGAAATAATTTTTGAAACTAGTTTTCCTCTTTAATGGTAATAGCAGGGCGGTTTAAAAAGGAGAGGCCTTGTTTAATCCATTCAGGAGCTTTCTTCCCCCGAAGATAGTGTTCATGCCATTCAAACGCTCGATTGGCATAGTCAATTTGATTTTCTTTACGTGTGAGACTATGGTTTTCTCCCTGATATACAAGCATCACAAAAGGATGCTGCATCCTCCGCATAGTATTATAGAGTTCTACGCCCTGGTTAAAATCAACGGCCCCGTCTTTGGTTCCGAATTCCACAAGCAAGGGCGTTTCCATATGGTCAAGGTTAAAAATCGGTGAATTTTTTAGATAATTGTCCCAGTCCTGCCACCAGGGATCAGGAAAACGTCCCTGGTTGATCTCAAAGATCCGAGCGTCTGTGGTCCCCGAATTCCAATACACCGAATTGTACATGCTAATCATATTTGTAAGTGGAGCACCGGCTACGGCCGAATGGAATATATCAGTTTGTGTAGAAATAAACGTTGTCTGGTATCCGCCCCATGAATGGCCGGTTATACCTATCTGGTCTTTGTTTACCATGCCGGTGCCGATTATTTTTTTAACGGCAGGGACTACGCAGTTGACGGCCGAAATGCCAGGCTTCCCCAGTTTGTATATAATATCGGGCTGGAACACGAAATAGCCTTCGGATGAGTAACGCCGAAAATTGTACGGGCTGCGGCGTGAGGGCAAGCTATATCGATGTAATGTTTGAGAGCGCTTTTCATAGATATAAGTGATCATCGGGTATTTTTTGCCGGGTTCATAGTGTGCAGGATATAGCAGGCGTCCTTCAAGCCGGTCGCCATTATCGCTTGTAAAAGTTACAAGCGTATCGCCAGCCCAATAATAGTCATCCTGTTGGGGATTGGTGTGGGTAAGCTGTACCGGTTTCCGAAATAACTTCCCTACATGAAAATAATCGGGAGAATCCGTGGCAGTTTGTACTTGGTAAACATAATCCTGTGTGGAATCTGCCTGCACCAGGTGATTGATAAACTGGGGCTCGTAGATAAGTGGATGAGTCTCGCCGTTCTCAAAGCTGGCATAACCGCGGTTCTTTGTCGTTTTTCCGTACAATGAAAAGTAGATGGTACCGTCATCACTGAGCCCTTTGGAATCGTTATCTAAATTTACTTGTCGGTATCGAATTTTATTTTCAGCACCACTGGTTATCTTCACTTGCTTGCTGCCATCTGCCCAGAGTTTATAAACATCGTACTGATCGTAGGCCAAGACCCATAAATCTTTTTTGTTCCACTTTCCGAATCCGAAAGGACGTCTGTGCTTTCTTCCGTTTACTCGGGTAAAATCTTCAAAATGAGTGTCAATTTTTTTGGAAATATTAATGTGTTTATTGTGAGCAATATCATAGGTCCACCAATTTTTGTCTTTGAAATATAGCAGGTATTTTCCCGCCGGTGAAGTATAGACACGTTCCATTTGGGTCAGGATCTTTTCACGCTTACCGGTGTTAACATTAATGATATAGATATTTGCCCATTCTTCTTTAAAGGCGGGTTCGTAAGGGGTGCGATCGTAACCTACGGCATGATGTTGGTCGCCGGTAAGCTGTACCTCTTCGAATTTTTTCGATCCGATTTGAACAAATTTATTACTGTCGAGATGCCAGGCCGAGAGGTAATTTTTCTGGCTTTGTTCTTTCGCCATGATTTCTTGTTTCGGTTGAATATCGTCATCCTTCCAATGCCAAATTTCTACATTGGAAGGTTTAAGATCTTCACCCAAAGAATCGGTTTTGGATATAATGGGTTCTTGTGGTTTACCAATGCTTGCGTATTTTTTGATTCCAAAAAACAAGGTTTTATTATCTTCCGACCAGCTCAGATTGCGATAATCCACGACCCGAAAACTGTCGGGAAAATTAGCCACATGCTGTTGATCAAATACCTGTTTATCCCAAGACTTGTTCAGATTCCTAAAGGTATAGACTTGATAAGTGGAATCTTCAGTATGTTCCATTTTTTGAGCCTTAAGGAAAGCCAGCATTGATCCATCTTTATTCCAGGCAAGATTGGTATAACAAGTTGTATCGCTGTCAAGTACCGTAACTTTGTGGGAATTCAATCTGTAAAGATGAACCCCATTTCCGAGCTTATTGCTTGCGTCAAGCAACACTGCCAACTTGTTGCCACTATTATCAAATGCATATTCAGAGACATTGCCAATGAGCTGATTAGTAGCTCGTTCCAGATTCCTAATGATAAGGTCGGTTCCCTTTGTTTTGGCACCTTCGGGTTTATATTTTTGCATTACAAGGTATTTGCCGTTGTTAGAAAAAGAAAATTGCCGAATATTGTAGAAGGTATCTACTTGCACTGTGTGCAGGTTCATAAGCCCGAGTTTATAGTGGAATTCTTTTTTCTGTTTGTTTAAGAACTTTCGCTTGCTCCTTGAAACCCCAATAAGAAAAGCCGCCCATTTGCTGTCTTGAGAAAAAACAGGATGAAGAGCATGCATAAATTTGTGATCGATTACGGAATGAGGACCCACTTTTTTAATTGTAAGCCATCCCTTTTCGTTTACCTGGCTGATATTATATGCAAACCATTTACCATCGGCCGATAGTCTTGTTGTGGAAATTGATTGCCATTGCCCATAATCGCGGGGCTCTAATTTTTTCTTTTGTGCCCAAATGTTGTTGGTGATTAGAAAATATAGGGCGGTAAGACCCAAGAGCCGACGTATAATCATGATGAGATAATTTGATGTTAATAGATCAATTCAGCAGCAGTTACAAAGCTCCTCAGATAGCAAGTTCACATACTTGATGATTATTCTTGACAGTTGTAAGGGCTTATACCCCTAACAGGTTTTAAGTTGAATTTTATCAAATTAATTACTGTTTTTAGATGTGGTAAAAATGAAACAGTTTAAATACGATACTATCTTTTCTCTAAGGGCTTGCGGGCAAGCTGTCTTCCAATCTTTCAATAATTTATTCTGGTTCACAATTCAATTACCGGTAAATTGTTGTCGCCTCTCATCAAATTTTTTCAAAATGATCATTATGGAACCTATAGTTTTAGAAGATTTATGAACGTTTTTTCAGGTATTCGGAAAAAGGATACCGAATTGGGCACCTTTGCCCTTTCCGGTCTTGCGATACTTGTAGGGGTAGTTGCCGGTTTTGGAGCTATTATTTTTCGTTGGCTCATTGCTCTGTTCCATAATCTGTTCATGCTAGGTGAATTTTCGATTACCTATGATTCTACGGTGCATACTCCGGCAAGCCCATGGGGCTTGGGAATTATACTGGTTCCCGTAATCGGTTCTTTTATCGTTACTTTTTTAGTTAAAAATTTTGCCCCTGAAGCGCGTGGGCACGGTGTGCCCGAGGTGATGGAAGCAATCTACTACAAAAAAGGGCTCATTCGGCCGGTAGTCGCGCTTATTAAATCTATTGCTTCGGCTGTTTCAATAGGAAGCGGTGGCTCTGTAGGTCGTGAAGGTCCTATTATTCAGATAGGTTCTTCCTTTGGATCTACGCTCGGACAATTTGTTAAGATGCGTACCTGGCAGCGAATTACGTTAATCGCCGCAGGAGCCGGCGGAGGGATTGCCGCTACATTTAATACGCCGATCGGTGGCATTTTATTTGCTATCGAAATTATGCTGCAGGAGGTAAGTGTCAGGACGTTGGTGCCGGTGTCTATAGCCACGGCAACGGCTACCTATATCGGTCGCTATTTGTTGGGCAGTTCACCTGCATTCCAAATTCCCGGGCTCGACATCCAATATTTTAAACTTACTAGTCCCCAGTCGCTTATTTTATTTATTATCCTCGGATTAATATTGGGCGTGATATCGGCGGTTTATATCAAATCTATTTATCAATTTGAGGATTTGTTCTTCAAAAAATTTAAAGCGAATGACTATGTCCGCCATGCCGTAGGGATGCTTTGCGTGGGTATCATGATGTATATGATGATGCAGTCGACAGGGGAATACTATATCGAAGGTGTCGGATATGCAACTATCCAGAATATCCTTTCAGGGCATCTCCAAATTTTTTGGCTGTTGGTTCTGCTTACAGTCTTAAAATTGTTTAGTGTTTCACTGACTCTCGGGTCTGGTGCATCAGGGGGTATTTTTTCGCCGGGTTTGTATATGGGCGCAACACTGGGCGCGGCCTACGGAATGATATTGCAGTATCTGTTCCCGGGACTTGATATCTCTCTCGTTGCATTTGTGGTAGCGGGTATGGCGGGCGTTATCGCGGGATCTACCGGGGCAGCCATGGCAGCAATAGTCATGATCTTTGAGATGACCCTCGATTATAATGTTATAGTGCCCATGACCTTTACCGTTGCCTTGAGTTACGGCATTCGGAAGATGCTGGTAAGCAACAGTATTTATACTATGAAACTAGCGCGGCGCGGACGATATATACCGGAAGCCCTCCAGGCTAATTATCACCACGAAGTGGTGGCCAAGGACATGATGGATGCTGCTTTTACAAAAGTGCCTAATTCACTTACGGTTAAAGACTTTGCAAAGGTGGTAGATCAGAATGCAGATACACCATGGTTTATTCGAGTCAATCCTGAAAAGGATAAAGTTGAGGGATTGATTTCCAAAGACAAAGCACTGGTTTATGTTTCAAGAAACGATGCCAATACCTTGTTGAAGGATTTGGATTTTAATTCCTTTGAGACAGCGACATCCGGGACAAAACTTTTTGATATTGCCAGCATAATTTCACGGACCACCTCTCATAAAGTTTTGATTTTAAAGGATGGAGAGGCAAACCTGGATTCGGATAATGTGGCCGGAGTCGTCACTCGAAATCATATTGCAAAGGCTATGGAACAAGCGATGAAGCTGTTCTCCGAATAGCACGTCAAGCCACATGTTTCTCTTTTCTTTCTATGATATCAGAATAAATATTCCAATAAAAAAAGGAGTCCCGATCAAAGGACTCCTTTAGCAATACAGCAATCTATCCCGCGCAATAACGGGGCGAATAAAACTGATTCGGATCAGTCATTCGGATGTTTTAGCAATCTAACAAGGATTCTGCATCGCCTTCTTAATCCATAATCTTACGGAGGAAAGCCGGTTGGTCGGAATCTGATTTATCGATGCGTTCCCGACGGTTGTTAAGCAGTTCGTTTCCCTGTTTTTGTTCATCTTGTATGTTGTTTTCTTCCTCTTCCTCCTTGTTAAGCGGACGTACATTCTTGAGGCCTCGGCGATGGAACGCAGGTTGATCCATCTGCTTGAGGTTCTTTTCTCCCTTGTAAAAGGGTTCATTGGTTGAAGAGTAACGACTATGGCCTGTCACTTCACTCGCTTTTGGCATCTCCAAATTGTTGTTGGAAATACTCTTCTTTTTCGAGCCCGTGGCATTTTTGGCCGTGTTGGGTGCCACCCGGGCTTCATCGCGACTGTCAGCCAAGTCAAAACCAGTGGCAATAACTGTAACTCGAAGCTCGTCATCATAGCTTTCGTCGAGGACGGTACCCAGGATGATTTCCGCATCCTCACCGGCCTCTTGCTGGATGATGCTGGTAGCAGTTGTTGTTTCTTTCATGCCCAGGTTAGCCCCGGAAGAAATATTGACCAATACATTTCGTGCTCCCCTGATACTTACCCCGTCAAGGAGAGGAGAGTTAATCGCTTCTCTGGCTGCGATCTCTGCGCGATCTTCTCCCGATGCATTTGCAGAGCCCATGATGGCTGCTCCCCCGTCAAGCATCGTAGTGCGAACATCCGCAAAGTCAAGGTTGATAAGTCCGGGCATAAGAATAAGGTCGGAAATACCACGGGTGGCATTATAGAGTACTTGGTTGGCCTGTTCGAAAGCTTCGAGCAGTGTAGTGTCTTCATCCGCAATATCCATCAGGCGCTCGTTAGGTATTACGATGACCGTATCACTGTTCTTTTTGAGTTCGGTGATTCCTTCCAAGGCATATTTCATTCGTTTGGGCCCTTCACAGTCGAAAGGAGTGGTGACAATGCCCACCGTCAGAATTCCTTTACGTTTGGCAATGCCCGAGACGACAGGAGCTCCTCCCGTACCGGTGCCGCCCCCCATCCCTGCTGTGACAAATACCATGTCAGCGCCTTCGATGGATTCTTCAATTTCATGTCGATTTTCTTCAACGGCTTCCCGGCCTATTTCAGGTCGTGCACCGGCTCCGAGTCCATTCGTAAGGTTAGCCCCCACTTGGATCGTAATGTCTGCCATACTGTTTTTCAAGGCCTGGGCGTCGGTGTTAAGAGCGATATACTCTACACTCGTCAGACCTTTATGAATCATGTTGTTAACGGCATTTCCGCCGCCGCCTCCAACTCCTACGACTTTTATCTTCGCATTGTCTTGACCGTCGATGTCAAAACTGAAACGAGAATTTAAGTTAGACATAATAGTACTCCTTGTTTAGATTGCTTTGTGCTGTTTGTTATTGCTACTTGATTGCTATTTTATAATTCCTTGAACCAACTTTTCATACGGTCAGCGATACGATTCATAACTTTCTCAACACTGGATCCTTTGGTTGAAGAGGGAATGATCGCCTGGTTCTGGGGACCGTTTCCCGTCTTGATGGCGTGCATGACTAAGCCCACGCCGGTGGCATAAATGGGATTGTTTACTTCTTCAATGAGCCCGCCGCTAAGTCCCAGCGGTTTACCTATTTTAGCATCCATGCCAAGTACTTCATTGGCAAGGGGGCAAACATTTTTGATCAAAGAGCCGCCGCCGCTCAATACCACTCCGGCACTGAGTGAGTCGGCATAGCCGCTTCGCTTCACTTCAATCGCGACAATCTCCAGGATTTCTTCCATCCTAGCCTGAATAATTTTGCCAAGTATACTCTTCGTGATCTCTTTAGGTGGCCGTCCGGCAATGCCCGGAACGGTGATTGCCTCGTCTTCTTCAATCAGATCTATATAGGCTTCTCCGTGTTCACGTTTGAGCTTTTCAGCCTGGTCGTCCAATACGCTCAGACCAATTCGTATATCATCAGTTACTTTTTTGCCTGCAATAGCAATGACGGCCGTATGTCGGATGGTATTATCTTGGAAGATTGCTACATCTGTAGTTCCTCCACCGATATCCACAAGTACGACACCGGCTTCTTTTTCCTCATCATCCAGTACAGAGTAAGAAGAGGCCAGGGGTTCTAATATTATGTCAGCTACCTGGTAGCCAGCACGTTCAACGCATCGGTAAATGTTCTTCGCAGCGGACACCAGTCCGGTTATGATGTGAACTTCGGCTTCCATACGCATTCCGCTCATGCCCACAGGATCACTTATGCCATCCTGCCCGTCAACGACAAATTCCTGGGGGATCACGTGAATAATTTGCTGATCAGTCGGCAGCATGATACGCTGACAATCCTCCAACAAGCGTTCTACATCATCAACGGTTATCTCATTATCACGGTTGTTGATCGTAATTACGCCCTTGCTGCGCATGCTGCGGATATGATCGCCTGCAATACCGACATTTACGGAATTGACTTCTATGCCGGAGGCCAGTTGGGCTTGTTCAATAGCCGTTTGGATTGCATTTACAGTTTTATCGATGTTAACGACCACCCCCCGGTTCAGTCCATCGCTTGGTGCTTTACCAACCCCCAGGATATGAATCCGATCCTGCGGATCGATTGATGCAACTATAGCACATACTTTTGTAGTACCGATATCCAGACCAACAACAATTCTATCTTCTTGTTCTTCCATAGTATTATTCACGTGCTGTTATATGATTATTAAATCCTTAGTTTCTTCGACATTTCTTTTTTGATTTTATTTCTCACGAGTCACGATCTGTCCTTCAAACCTCAGATCGATTGTCTTCATTTTTTCAATTCCTTTTTGCTTGATGACCTGACCATAAAAAGCTTCCCAGTCTCTGAGTCTTTTGGCATAGCCGCCATATCCAAAAATCAGTTTTACCCCGTTTTGATTGGTTAGTGCTACAATTCCCTCGTCTTTGGTCCACGCAACTTCACTTATGGTTGCGTTGCTCACCGGCCTCCTCCGAACATTTATCAAAAAATCAGCCGCTGCTTCGAATCCGTCGCTATCAAGAGTGTCACTCATAGGTTTGGCACTGAAACCATATAAGATCGGTACATCAATACCTCCCCCAAACCTCAGTGGCAACCGAATCCCGTCACGGTCGACATAGATTTTGTGGTCTCCATCGACTAGCATAGCGAGGGGGTGTCGTTCCGATATTGTCACCAACAAATTACCGCTTGGCTCCACACTGATATTGGCCCGTTTTACATACGGAATCTGTTCATAACGATGCATGATATCTCTAAAATTCATGCTGTCGGGACTTAATCCCATGGGTACCTTCACCTTTTTGAGATCGTTGAGTGAAACTAAGTGGTTGCCCCTAAACCGAACCTCTTTTACAGTCATCGTAGAGCTCCAATAGATACCGCCGATAACAGCTAATCCGAGCAACAGTACAGCCCCGGCAATCCAGGGAAGAGGGTTCATTCTGTTTTTGGGGGAACCCGTTTCGCCCGAACCCTTTGCTTCTTCGTTATGTAACTCCTTTTCTGCCATATATTTTATATCATCCTGAACCAGGTTCAGCTGATATTTTTATTAATTATTTGCTTCATTTTAATTTTGATATTCCTGCTTTCAGTGCTTCAACAAACTGTTCGCCGTATTTATAGATATCACCGGCTCCCATTGTGATTACCACATCTCCGGGCTCCACAATATCTTTCAAACGTCCGGGAAGCTCTGACTTTTTTTCTACATAATGAACCTTTTGGTGACCATATTCTCGGGCGGCATCCGCAATGAGTTTTCCTGTCACACCCTTTATGGGTTCTTCTCGCGAAGGATAGACATCTGTTATCACACAGACTTCCGCATCAAAAAATGAGAGACCAAATTCCTTAAAAAGCTCTTGTGTTCGGGTGTATAAGTGTGGCTGAAAGACTGCTACGATCCGGCGGTCTTTCCATCCTTTGCGGGCAGCGTTCAAAGTGGCCTGTACTTCAGTTGGATGGTGTGCATAGTCGTCAATTACCATAACTCCATCCCGGTCGGCTTTAAGCTGAAAACGGCGAAATACGCCTTCAAACCGCTCAAGGCCGGACTTTATTTGTTCAAAATCAATGTCCAGTTCCAATCCAACAGCTACTGCTGCCAAGGCATTTTTTACATTATGTTCACCGGGGGCCTTCAATGACACCTTGCCCAGCTTATTTCCTTCGTTAATAACTGTAAATGTACTGTTGAAGTGATTGAGCTCAATATCGGTAGCCCGAACTTTGGCCTGTGGTGTCAATCCGTAGGTAATCGTACGGCGTTCTATAGAAGGAATGATGCTTCGAACCGTGGGATCATCCAGACAAAGTGCTACGGCTCCATAAAACGGAACTTTGTTTGCAAACTCGATAAAAGCTTCTTTTACATCATCGAGGTTATCGTATATATCAAGGTGCTCAGCTTCAATATTGGTGATAACGGCCAGGGAAGGCGTCAATCGCAAGAACGTCCGATCGAATTCGTCCGCTTCCACAATAATAATATCTCCTTTACCCACTACTGCATTGGTTTTGGAAAAGCTGTGAACCTTTCCCCCCACGATGATGGTCGGATCAAAACTCCCATCCTGAATAACGTGGCCGATCATGGTTGTTGTGGTCGTTTTGCCGTGGGTGCCGGCCACTCCGACTCCATATTTCATTCGCATCAACTCAGCCAGCATTTCGGCTCGCTTGATTACCGGGATGCCTTGCTCAAGAGCGGCTTTCGTTTCAATATTTTCTTCAGCCTTCACAGCGCTCGTATATACGACTACATCTGCACCTTCAATGTTCTTCTCATCATGGCCAATAGCGATATCGGCCCCAAGCTCTTGCAGCCGTTCTATGGTCTCGCCCATATTAGCATCTGATCCAGAAACGATATAGCCTTTTTGCAACAAGATTTCGGCCATCCCACTCATACCAATCCCACCGATACCGACCATATGAATATGGCGCGTTCTTCCGAATATGGGTTGTGTTTGTATTTGCTTACTCATTAATAACTATTGCTTATTAAAAACGTTCACAAAAAACTTGAATCTTTGCATCCCCCCCGAGCCTAAGCTGTATCTTATTCGAAGGAGGATGCGTTGTTATTCGGTTTTCTTTAATTTTGATTTCTTTGCTATTTCTAGGATTTGTGTTGCAATTGTCATTGCGGCATCTGGCCGAGCCAGTTTCAGTGCCGCTTTATTCATTTCTTTCAACTTCCCTTCGTCATCGATTATGGTTTCTACCAACTTTGGCAGTGTATTGCTTAATTCGGCATCAGGAATAAGTTCAGCAGCGCCTTCCTTGACCATTGACTCTGCATTCTTGGTCTGATGATCCCCAGCTACATTGGGAGAGGGTACCAGAATACTGGGCTTGCCAGTGAGCGCCAGCTCCGAACAGGAGAGGGCCCCGGCCCGACTGATAACCAAGTCAGCGACTGCGTAGGCCTCCGGCATATCATGTAAAAAGTCGGTAAGGATTAAACGGTTAAAATTTCGTACATGAATGTCACGGCGGAGCTGGTCATAATAACGCTTTCCACACTGCCAGATTATCTGTAACCCCAGTTCATCATGTAGTGTTGAAATATGTTGAAGCATTGCTTCATTTAGGCTTCGGGCTCCGCCACTGCCGCCCAAAACAAGCAAAGTTGATGTCAGCGGATCAAAGGAAAACTTTCTATAAGCTTCTTGTCGATCGGCGTCGACCAATGATTTTCGCGTAGGATTGCCTGCCAGTATCGTTTTCCCTGGGGGGAAGTGTTTTTCAGCATCTTTAAACGCAATAAATATGGCTTCTGCCTTTTTGCCAAGAAGTCGATTTGTAACACCTGGAAAACTATTCTGCTCCTGTATGACCAGAGGAATGCCTTTTTGAGCGGCAACCCATCCAACGGGTCCCGCTACATATCCCCCGCATGAGATTGCAATATCTGGATCAAACGTTCGAATGATATTGTAGCTTTGTACCAAGCTCGTTGCCAACTTCACAGGGAACAGAAGGTTTTTGAGTGTCAATCGGCGATGGAGCCCACTTATCCAAATATTGCTGATGTCGTATCCGGCACGGGGCACAGCCTCCCATTCCATATGGTTTTTGGTGCCGACGAACAGAATATTCGCCTTCGTATACTTCTCCCGGATCGCGTTGGCAATGGCGATGGCAGGGTACACATGACCTCCAGTACCTCCGGCTGCTATGAGCACCTTCAACTCGCTCATAGCAGCGGAGTCTGGACCGTCGTGTGATGATATGTCCTTAGTAACACTATGCATAAAATACGGCTCGTTTTTTATGACTGTGTTTAGAAATATTCATGAGGATGCCAATCATCAGCCCTGCAAAAAGGGTACTCGTTCCCCCGTAGCTGACGAAAGGCATGGGGAGACCGGTTACGGGCAAGAGGCCACACGCAACCCCGGCATTGATAAAACCGTAAAGTACGATTGCAAGTGTACAGCCCACTGCCAGAAGCATACCGACAGTATCGGGGGCATTTTTGGCTATTTTAGCAATCCCCCGAAACAGGATCAGCGTAAACAATAAGATTAACAATACAGAACCAACAAGACCGTACTCTTCGGCAATAATGGCAAAAATAAAGTCATTATAAGGGGCCGGGAGAAAATCACGCTGTGTACTCTTGCCGATGCCCACCCCAAATAGCTCTCCTTTGGCAATCGCAATGTGAGCCTGTTGAGCCTGGTAGCCTTCCTCAACATTGAATTTATTGCTTTTGATATCAACGATCTGGTCGATATAATGTTCAATGCGACTTTGGCGCTCGGCAGATCGCCATATCAGGAATGTAGCTCCCAAAATCCCTATGATAACCAAGGTGCCCAATTGTATTGTGCTGATCCGACCAACAAACATGACCAGCAGGCACAAGCCCATCAACACGGCAGCACTACTAAAATCTTCAATACCAATTAATCCGCAGGTTATAACTACCCAGAACATGATGGGCAGGAAAGCTCGCTTAAAATCTTTGATGTAATCACTTTTTTGTGCCAGTAGCACAGCTATATGGATTAATAGAGCCAGTGATGCAAAAGAGGACGGCTGGAATGAAAAGCCCCCGATATTGAGTGAACGACGTGCTCCGAATACCTGGTCACCCAGGAACAAGACCGCAATGAGTAATATCCAGCTGATGATCATTCCCAAGCGGCTAAATTTGGCAATAATATGATAGTCAATTTTGGAGGCAATAAGCATTCCAAGGAAAGCAATACCAAGCTTGAAAGCGTGGCCTAGAACCAGGCTACCTGCCGTTGTATGTTTTGTTTCGGCGAAATATGCAATTGAAGAATATACGGCCAGGATACCAAATATCATCAGAACAATTACCGATACCAGTAGCACCCGGTCGCTGCCTTGTTTGGGCGTATCAATGTCATCCGGGCTGGTGCCCATAATGGATGAAATGTTCTTATTTGGTGTCGTATAGATCATAATTTGATGCTTTCAGAATTCAGCTTTCAGCTATCCATAATGCGAGATTTGATAGCCAAAAACCGAAAGCTGATTGCTATTTAAAGTCTATTAACCGCTTTCTTGAATTCATTTCCCCGGTGTTCATAATTCTCATACATATCAAAAGAGGCACAAGCAGGGCTTAATAGTACAACCTCCCCGCGTTTGGCTACCCTTTTAGCTGCTCGAACGGCATCATTCATTGTTTCGACTGTTTCAAAGTTGGGGACAACGTTTTTCAACTGCTCCTCAATCAAAGGCCGAGCTTCGCCTATGGCAATGATCGTATGAACTTTTTCGCGGATCTGGTCTTCAAGTTCGAGGTAATCATTGCCCTTATCGCGCCCACCCAAAATAAGTGTAACCGGTACATTAAAGCTGTCCAAAGCGTACCAGACCGCATTTATGTTTGTAGCTTTACTATCATTGATGTATTTAACACCATCAACGGAGCGAACCAATTCAAGCCTGTGTTCCACACCTTCAAAAGTGCGTAAGCTTTCTCGGATAACATCATTTTTAATTTCGGAGGCACGAGCGGCCAGGGCAGTTGCCAAGCCATTGTTCAGATTATGCTTTCCTGAGAGTCCTATATCGCTTATTTGCATCAATACCTCTTCTTTGTTGTTAAATTTGAGAATGATGTTCTGGTCGCGAACAAAAGCCCCGTTGTTCTCGTCAATCTCACGCTGATTTGAGAACGCCAAAAGTTGGGGAGCTTCGACTTTTTGTTTAAGTGATTTTATATGTTCGGCAATGACAGGATCATCAAAATTATAGATGAACCAGTCTCTTTCCGTTTGGTTTTCGGTAATCCGGAATTTTGAGGCAGCATACTTTGAGAAATCGTGATCATAGCGGTCAAGGTGATCCGGTGATATGTTGAGTAACAGGCTAATATGTGGTTGAAAACTATCGATATGGTCCAGCTGAAAACTGCTGACTTCCAATATAGCTTCATTATGGCCGGTAGTCTGTTCAACTTTGTCGGAAAAAGCATAGCCGATATTTCCAGCTGTTATATGGTTTCGGTTTGCTTTTTTCCAGGTATAATCCAACCAATTGGTGACCGTCGTCTTCCCATTACTGCCCGTGACAGCTATAATGGGACTCCTGTTAAACCAACTTGCCACTTCAATTTCTGAAAATACTTTTTTACCTATCGCAAGGTATTGCTGAACCAGCGAAGCCCCGGTCGGTACTCCCGGACTCACTACCGCGAAGTCGGCTCCACTTGCTTTGTCTGTGTGGCCGTTTTCTTCGAAAGGTACTTCAAGCTCAGAAAGCCGCTTTTTTACCGGTTCACTAATAGAGCTGTTGTCTGTTACAAATACACAAGCCCCCTTTCGCTTCAGCAGTGAAGCTACGGCTCCCCCGCTACGGGCAGCTCCAATCACGGTAATATGTTTGTTTTTAACCTCTTTCATCGCAATTTGAGGGTTAGCAGACTAACGATTCCCAGCAATACCGCGATAATCCAGAATCGTACTACAATTTTGGATTCGGGCAAGCCTTTTTTTTCAAAATGGTGATGGATCGGCGTCATCAGGAATACGCGTTTCCCTTCGCCGTACTTTCGCTTTGTATATTTGAAATAACTGGTTTGAATAATGACTGAAACTGTTTCTATAAAGAAAATCCCACAGATTATGGGCAACAATAATTCTTTGTGCAACATCAGCGCCAGTGCACCGAATGCTCCACCCAGGGCCAATGATCCCGTATCTCCCATAAATACCGAAGCGGGATGAGTGTTGTACCACAAGAAGCCCATGCAGGCCCCAACCAGGGAAGCGCAGAAGATAGTCAGTTCCCCCGACCCGGGCAGGTACAGAATGTTCAAAAATTGGGAAAAGTCGGTACGGCCCGATACATAAGCAAAAATTCCCAAAATGAGTCCGGCAATAGCTGAAGTTCCGGCAGCCAGGCCGTCAAGCCCGTCCGTTAGGTTCGTTGCATTGCTTACAGCGGTAATTACAAAAATGACCAGCGGGATATAGATAATCCATCCGAGGGCTTCACCCATGAAAGCATAGTCGATATTGACATCCTTCAGGAAAGGTACCGTCGACAAGGTGTTGAATGAATGAAATTCCGGCCAAAAATAGAGCGTTAGTCCAAGCAGTAAACCCACCAGTATTTGTCCCGCAATTTTAAAGCGGCCGCTGAGGCCCGACTTATCCTTCTTTACTACTTTGATATAATCATCCACAAAACCCACGACACCCAATACCAGGGTTACTATAATAATCATCCAGGTATAGATGCTATCCATTCGCATCCATAAAAGAGCCGGGATGAGTACAGCCAACAGGATAATAATGCCTCCCATGGTGGGGGTATGCGCTTTGCCGAGATGCGTATCCAGTCCGATATCTTCACGTATGACTTCACGCAGCTGCATTCTTTCAAGCCACTCAATAATGCGGCGTCCTATCATGACACTTATGAATAGTGCCATGGCGGCAGCAACAGCAACCCGGGTTGTGATAAATTCGAAAGCCCCAAAGCCGGGTGGTTGATAATTAATTTCGAGCCAATGGAGTAATTCGTAAAGCATTAGACCTCCTCATTTTTTTGGTTGGCACTTTTGTGGTCTAGTGCTTCACGAGCAATCTGACGGTCATCGAAATCATGGCGTTGGCCTTTTATTTCCTGGTAGGTTTCATGGCCTTTGCCTGCGATTAAAATCATGGCATATGCATCCGCTGCTGCAATAGCCTGTTCAATGGCTTTCTTCCGGTCAGTAATCCGTTTAACATTGTCGGGGTTCTCAAAACCGGCCATAATTTCATCAATGATTGCGTCTGGATCCTCATCCCTGGGGTTGTCAGAGGTCACGGTGACTTCATCTCCTAATTGCTCTGAAATACGAGCCATGCTGGGCCGCTTAGTCTTGTCCCTGTTGCCCCCGCATCCGAATACGATATGAAGCTTTTGTTTTTCCGTCTTCAGTTCGGCCAGCGTGCTAGCTACGTTTTCCAGGGCATCGGGAGTGTGTGCGTAATCTACGATTACAACCGGTTTGCCATTGCCTGATCCTTCGACACGCTCCATACGTCCGGGTGCGCCCGTTGCCGTTTGCAGAGATTCAGCAATATCAGTATCGTCAAAACCAAGAGCTCGGCAAATCAAAAATGCTTCTGTAACGTTATAGGCATTGAAATCGCCTACCAGCGGACTTTCGAGCATAAGTTTACCAATGCGTATTATTAATCCGTCAATAGTATTCGATAAGATCTGGCACTCGACATCCAAAGCTTCTTTAAAGCTGAAATAGACGGTTTGAGCTTCGCAGTCCAAACCCATGAAATGAGCCTGTTCATCATCTCCGTTGATAATGGCCCAAGCATCGGGACTCAAGTCATCGAATAATTGTTTTTTGGCGCGGGCATAAGCCTTCAGGTCCTCATGGTAGTCGAGATGGTCGTGGCTCAAATTTGTAAAAGCCGCAATATCGAAGTTAATCCCCGCAACTCTTTTTTGGTCCAGTGCATGGGATGATACTTCCATAACCAGGTGCGTGGTGTTTGATTGCACCATATCCGCCATATCAGAAGCCAACTCAATAGGATCAGCGGTAGTCAGCCTGCTTTTCATTTCTTCACCTGCAATCAGTTTGGCTACAGTTCCGAGCAGGGCAGGCCTGGCACCTAACTTATTAAGTATCTGGTAAGTAAGCGTCGCCACCGTCGTTTTACCGTTGGTCCCGGTGATTCCGATGACATTCATTTTTTTAGCGGGATTCCCTTCAAATGCCTGTGCCAGCGGGCCGACAAGTAAGCGGGTATCCGGCACTTGTACTATACTGATATCCTTTGTAGTAGCGAACGGCTCTTCACTTATGATGACTGAAGCGCCGTTGGCAATGGCATCTTCGATGAACTCATGTCCGTCAACCTGGTATCCGCGGACGGCAATAAATACGCTATTTTCTTTTGCCTTACGTGAATCCTGCGTAAGCATACCGATGGTATTCGGCTCCGGACCAGAGACGTTAGTCGGTTCACAAAGTGATATGAGGTGTTCAAATGTCAATCGAAGATGGTCTTTATGTGTGTGTTAATAGATTTATTTTCCTGTTAGCGTATTAATCCCTTTTGCTTTTCCGCGGACGGTAACAGCCCGGCCTTGTTTCATCATATCTCCGGGCCTGGGAAACTGTGTATATATCGTCCCCGATCCGATCATCTTAATTTCAAACCCGCGCCTATTCAATAGGGCGGTTGCTTTTCGCATGCTCATACCTCCTACATTGGGGATGATGGAATAGCCGTCCGGTAATTTTGTAGTGTCGACAGCAGTTGAACGTGTTGACAGATCGAGAGTAATTTCATCCCTTGGGGTCAGTTTCGATCCTGCTTTCGGATGTTGTCTTACGATCCAGTTGCCGGAACCGTTCACTTTATAAGCTAATTTTTGTTTGTCAAGCAAGGCTTCGGCTTCTCTCTTTTTCAATCCCTCCAACTCCGGTGTATAAGCCCATGCCTTGCCTTGATGCTCATTTTTTATGATCTCTTTTTCAATTTCATTATCCAATCCGGCAATGCGCTTTGCCGTATTTTTGAAAATCGGGCCTGCTGTGTATCCGCCGTACGGTGGATAGGTTTCGGGGTCATCCAATACGACCAGGCATACATATTTGGGGTCTTCAGCAGGGAAGAAACCGACAAATGATGAGCGATATTTCGTTCGATAGCGACCGTCAATAAATTTTTGGGCTGTACCGGTTTTGCCTGCAATTGATAATCCTTTTACCTGTGCAGGTTTAGCCGTCCCTGAATCCGAAACGACCCCTTTAAAGACCGGAAACAGTTTTTTCAGGGTTGATTTCTCTGCGATCTGTCGTACTTCGGTATCATGGTGCTTCCAAACCGTATTATCTTCGCCGTCAACAATTTTTTGTACTAAATAAGGCCGCATCATAGTTCCGTCATTGGCAAAAGCAGCATATGCTTGTGCCAGTTGAAGTGGAGTTACCTGTAATTCATAGCCAATAGCCATCCACGGTAATGAAACTTCACTCCATTCATAAGGTTTCGGCAGTCGGCCCGGCTCTTCATTTGGAAGGTCAACATTGGTTGGAGTTCCAAAACCCAGGTTCCGCGCATATTGATAAAAAGTGTCTTTGGAAAGCCGCATAGCAATTTCAGCAGTAGCAACATTGGAAGATTTTTGAATAACCTCCGGGAAGGTAAGGGTACCCAGCGGATCATGGTCGCGCATCCACTGACCGTGAATTAAGATTTTTCCATTTTCCGGTGTCTTTATTTTTTCATTAAACGATATCTTGTTTTGTTCTACCGCTGCAATTGCAGTTACGAGCTTAAAAGTCGAGCCGGGTTCGATCATGTCTGAAATCGAAAAATTCCTGCGATTCTCGTTGTCGAGGGAGGCAGGGTTGTTAGGATTGAATGTGGGATAATTTGCCATCGCTTTAATGGCACCTGTCCTCGGATTCATGACAATAGCAGAACCGTGGGTCGATCTCGTACGGTCAATCCCGGCTTTAAGTTCTTCTTCTAGGATAGCCTGAATATGGGAGTCAATAGTAGTGTAAAGCGAAAACCCTTGTTGTGGTTGTTTACGTGGGGCACCAATATAAGAATAGATGCGACCGTTACGCTCGCGGCGTACCTGCTGTACGCCATCTTCACCGCTGAGTTGGTCGTCATAAAATTTTTCGAGCCCTGTCATGCCCTTAATGTTATGATTTACAAAACCGAGGGTATGAGCAGCCAATGAGCCGAAGCAATAGCGTCGCTTATATTGTTCTTCCAGGATAATGCCGCGGATATTGAGCTGGTGCAACGCTTCATAAGCTTCAGTATCTACATTCTTGTTGAGCACTACGTATCGGGACCTGCTGGGTGCCGAGTCAATTTCTCTACGGTAATAGCCGGATGAGTGAGGGGTATATTTGGCCAGGGTATCACAGATTTGGCGTATTTGCGTTTGCTTGAGGCCCTGGATTTTCGGATCCAGTGCTACCTTGTAGGCCGTCGTGTTGGTAACCAGCAAAGTACCGTCGTCATCGTAAATATTACCGCGCTGGGCCGGTATGGGAATATAGTCGATAGCCTGTTCGCTCCAGAGTTCTCGCAGGTTTGAACCTTCTAAAAAATTGATTCTGAAAAGTTGCATGCCAATGGCACAAGGTATTAGCAATACCAGCCCAAATACCACAAACATTCTGTTTAATATGGAGGAGCGATCTTCCTGCATTATTTTTCCACCTCTATCACTTTTTCGGCGGGACCGCCATTTACAAAGCCTTTTTTCTTGGCTTTGCCATAGACTTCAGCCGGTCCGATCATCCGATCATAAGTTAAGCGGTAATCGTTATGCAGGCGTTTAGCCTGGTTATATTTGCGTTCCAATTGCTGGACATCCTGCAATAATTTTTGTGTTGCAAATACATGGTTTAGATACAATACCCCAAGTGCTCCAAGCAAAATAGCACTGACAATCACTTTCCATGGTTTTATATTAGGGAGTGACAGCTTTTTCTTTTCGACGTTATCTTGGTTAATACGCCGCCCATAATAATTTTCATCAGCCTTGAAAGCGCTGTTTTTTCGGTTGCTTTTCCTTTTCGCTGATTTGTTTCGCCTGTTCGGCGTAACCTTCTCTTTTTTCATCGGAGATTTTATGAGCATATCACACCTCCGGATGGTTTATCTTTTCGGCAACGCGCATCTTGGCACTTCGTGCAGCAGGATTTCTTTCAACCTCTTCTTCCGAAGGGCGAATAATGCCGCCTGAAATTTCATGTATGGGAGTCAGTTTATTGCCGTAAAAATCTTTTTCGATTTTGCCTTGATGATTGCCGGCTTTAAAAAACTTCTTTACAATACGGTCTTCCAGCGAGTGGTAGCTAATGGCTACTATGCGCCCCTCAATTTTTAAGAGTTCCAGTGATTGTTCCAGGACATTACGTAGCATATCCAACTCACGATTTACTTCGATACGGATGCCTTGGAAAACGCGGGCTACACTCTTAATTTGATGTTTCCCATGTACGACAGCCTCAACCGCTTCCCGAAGTTCCATTGTTGTTTCAAGTGGACGTCGATTTATAATCTCGCGAGCTATTTCACGGCTTAAGCGCTCTTCGCCGTAATGATAGATGACATCTCGGAGATCTTCGTAAGAGTACTCATTGACCACTTGATAAGCCGTGATGCCACGAAGATTACTCATCCGCATGTCCAGGGGTCCTTTTCTCTGAAAGGTAAAACCTCGTTCTTCTTCGGTGATTTGGTGGGTCGAGACGCCGAGGTCAAGAAGGATTCCGGTCACCTCTCCTCGGAGTTCTGGGGGTAATAGCCGGGAGAGGTAACCGAAATTGCCCTTTATGGAAGAAAATCTGGGGTCATTGCCAATTCGGGCACTGGCTGCTGCGAGGGCTTCGTCGTCTTGGTCGATACCGATAAGTTGTGCGTCTTTATTAAGTCGAGATAACAATGCCAGGCTGTGTCCACCACCGCCAAGCGTTGCATCAATATAGATACCGCTGGGATCCGTGATCAGTTTCTCTACGGACTCATGCAACAGTACGGGCTGATGCTCATGATATGTCTCATTCTTGCTCATTATTGTCATTGTCACCCATAACGCGCTCAAAAAGTTCTTGATACGATTCGAAGTCCAAGCCGGAATCAACTTCATCCAGTTTCGTTGGCGACCATATTTCAATACGTTCGCCGCTGCCAATAAAAATAGCTTTGCCGTTGATGCCGGCCCATTCTGTAAGGTTGGAAGGGAGAGGAATGCGATTATGACTGTCCAACGACAAGTCTTCGGCAAAACGAAGGAAATTTCGTTTTACAGTACGACCTTCCTTGGTAAAGCTGTTAATCTGGGAAAGCTGGTCCTCTACTTTTTGCCACTCATCTTCTGGGTAGAGATAAAGGCAGGGTTCGAGACCTCTTAATATAGTAAAACGTTCTTGAGCTTCGGGATTCAGGGCCTTACGCAGTTTAGCCGGGAAGCTAACGCGTCCTTTTTTATCAACACTATGTTCGTATTGGCCCTTAAAGCTAGGCATATAATGGTCCCCAGAATTACAGCTAATGATCGAATTCGACGAGTGGATATGAACTCCCACATTCTCCCACTTCACCCCACAATGTACCCCGAAAGGGTGTAATATGTCAAGGATTTATTACAAAAAGATAAATTAGAATTTTGTGATGCATTCAGAAGCTTTCGGACGGATTATTAAAAAAAGCCTTTACAAGTTAATAAGAGGGGATTTTTCCTTTTTTTAAGGATGATTCTGGTAATTCACTCAAGTGATGGGTAAAAAGTGGTACAGGGTGGGAGGGGTAATAGATAAAATCCCTACATTTAGTAGCCAAACATTATGTATTTATTAAAAATAAAAAGGGCCGATCTTCCGACCGGCCCTTGTTCGATAGAGTGTGCTACCCCAATAGCCACTCCATTTGTGCAGTAACTAGCTATCTGTAGATATTGCTGTCCCCTTATCGGGTATTTGAATGTCCTTGTTGCACGGTTACATGCTTATTGATGATGGTCATTTTCTCTTGAAGTTCCTGGCAAATGGATTTCAACTCCTGTTTAAGTACTTTTCTTTGATCTTGTGCATTCATAGCGTTTTCTGCTTTGTTATGTAGGACATTTTCTCTGTTTCTGTTACCATGTTATAGAATACCCAAATAAAAAACAGGTACTTAAGAGTAATTTAATGTTGGTTAGAAACTCTTATAGTGCGTTAATGACTATTTGAAAACGGAATGACGGCTCTTATTTTAGGTTTTAGCCTTGAAATGGGGATTGAAAATAAGCCCGAATATATTTCCCCAAGGATCTTTGACTGTTGCAACCATTATGTTTTCTCCCACATTTTCCGGTTCTTCGAACGTTGTTGCTCCCAACTCCAGCAGTCGTTTATACGATTTCTGTATATCTTTAACTCCCCAGTAAACAACCTCATTGCTTCCTGTTTGTGCGATGTTTGATTCGAATGGCAGTAGTCCCAGCTCATAACCGGAGACATCGAACCCAACATAAAAAGGTTGGTCGAAATAGGGGGGCTTGTCCAGCACCTTGGTGTACCAGTTTTTGGCTTCTTCCAGATCCGGGACTTTATAAATAACCGTTCGTAAACCCAAGAATAGTTCGTCACTCATAGATTCATTATTTATATATTTTTTTATTTAGTTTTTTCCTGAAATATATTTCAGGGATTGAAACTCTCCCAATAAGGCATCATATCCTCTTGAATGGGATCTAGCGCTTTACCTTTCGCAATATTTTTTTACAGCATCCATATCTTTTTCGAGTGCTTTCTTGATAAAACTCTTCATTAGTGGATTAGTAACTTTGGGTAGCAGTTTATAAGGCTTTGCATCCATCACCAACGTCAAGAGTGTACGTCCATTATCTTCTCTTACCGTAAAAATGGAGTCCCAGACAGTTCCCGAAGTATCACTTACCAGACGAATGTGATCATTCTCTTTAAATTCAGTAACCTCCAATTCTGTTTTTACTTCCCGTCCATTCATGTTACGTGTTTCCCGAAACTGAGTACCTACCCCGGATTTAACCTCGGATAAAAAATCAACATCAACAATATCAGGCACAGCTTTGGAGAAATGAGTAATATCGGAGATGGTTCGAAAGACCATTTCAACAGGCGCATCAATAGTCCGTGTTACTGTGATTTGGCTCATGTCATATCCTTTTGTTTAAAAAAAGACTACCAATTTGCCTAAAATTTAGCAAGTCGAAACCTACCCAGGAGAAGTCTCTTTGGGATAACAAGAGGGCAAATGTTGAATCCTGTGATTGAAATAATAGTTGTAAACGACTTAAGGCAATTCTGTGAAACCCATCAAGTACCGGTCACATTCACGAGCCGCACCGCGACCTTCATGGATAGCCCACACTATTAAACTCTGACCGCGTCGCATATCTCCGGCAGCAAACACGCCCTCAATATTGGTTTGGAAATCCCCATGTTTAGCTTTGGCATTAGACCGTTCGTCGCGTTCAACTTTCAGTTGATCAAGCACCGGGTTTTCAGGGCCGAGAAACCCCATTGCCAATAACACTAAGTCAGTTTTCCAAACTTTTTCAGTCCCGGGAATTTCTTTGGGTATCTTTCTACCATTTTTGTCTGTTTTCCATTGAACCTTCACCGTATGAAGTTCTTTGACGTTGCCGTCATTGTCTCCTACAAACTTTTTGGTCATTACCTGGTATTTGCGAGGATCCTTGCCAAAACGGGCTTTGGCTTCCTCCTGTCCATAATCTACCTTATAAATATTAGGCCATTCGGGCCAGGGATTGTCATCGGAGCGGCTTCCGGGAGGTTTCGGTAAAATTTCAAACTGGGTCAGTTTTTTACAGCCGTGTCTCAAAGAGGTGCTCACACAATCGGTGCCCGTATCCCCACCGCCTATGACGATTACATTCTTGTCTTTGGCCGAGATATAATTTCCATCCTTATGATTAGTGTCCAACAGGCTCTGCACATTGGAATGCAAAAAGTCCATCGCAAAGTGTATTCCTTTGAGGTCGCGCCCTTCGATATCCAGGTCTCGCGGTCTTGTAGCACCGCCTGCGAGGATGACGGCATTATAATTTTTTGTCAATTCTGTAGCATGGAGGTCTTTTCCGATTTCGGTATTGGTAATGAAATTTACACCTTCGTCCGCCATCAGGTCTACACGACGTTTTACAATTGACTTATCCAGCTTTTGGTTCGGAATGCCATAGGTCAAAAGTCCGCCAATGCGGTCGTGGCGTTCATAGACCGATACAGTGTGTCCCGCTTTGTTAAGTTGATCGGCAGCCGCAAGTCCCGCCGGGCCTGAACCCACAATGGCTACCTTTTTATTTGTTCGTTTATCAGGTGGATTGGGGACAACCCATCCTTCTTCAAAACCTTTATCAATGATAGCCTGCTCAATACTTTTTATGGCTACCGGGGAATCTATGAGCCCCAGCACGCAGGAGCCCTCACAGGGAGCGGGGCAGGCACGGCCCGTAAATTCCGGAAAGTTGTTAGTTTTGTGAAGTCTGTGGAGTGCCTCTTTCCATTTCCCGGCATAGACCAGGTCGTTCCATTCCGGAATCAGGTTATGGATGGGACATCCCATGGCCTTGCCGTCTTTTTCCTCCCCGGTTTGGCAAAAGGGAATACCGCAATCCATACATCGGGCTCCCTGTTTTTGCAATTTTTCTTCCGATTGATGCTCATGAAATTCATTCCAGTCTTTGACCCGTTTATTAGGATCTCGGCTGGGAGTCCCATTTCTGTCAAACTCCATGAATCCGGTTGGTTTACCCATAATGCTGATGTTTGTCTTATTTTTTAACTTTGGAAATTAACGAGGGTCTTCCTTACTCTTTATGTTGGAGAAAAGCCTCCATTTCTGCTTCATTCTGGTCTAAACCGTTTTTTTTGGCTTTCTCGATAGATCGTTTCATCCGCTTGTAATCTTTCGGAAGCACTTTTACGAAGTGTCTGATCATCTCATTCCATTTGGCCAGCACCTTCCACCCGCGGTGACTGTCGGTGTATTCTGCATGACGTCGAATCATCTCATACACCTCTTCAATTTCTTTATCATCCTGAAGTTTGGTAAGCTCGACCCTGTTGGTATTGCAGAACTTGTGGAAATTCTGTTCAAGGTCCAGGATATAGGCGACTCCACCGGACATGCCGGCTGCAAAGTTACGCCCCGTTTCTCCAAGGACTACGACACGTCCACCGGTCATGTATTCACAGGCATGGTCGCCCACCGATTCTACCACGGCACGGAGTCCACTGTTTCTCACACAAAACCGTTCGCCCGCCTTTCCACGAATGTAGGCTTCTCCACCGGTAGCTCCGTAAAATGAAACATTACCTACAATAATATTCTTGGCAGGATCGAAGCGGGAATCTTGGGGAGGGTAGAGGATTAGTTTTCCGCCGGATAGCCCTTTGCCGAAGTAATCGTTAGCATCCCCTTCAAGTTCCAGCGTCATGCCTGTGGGAATAAAAGCCCCAAAACTTTGCCCCGCAGAACCGTTGAATTTGATATGAATCGTATCCTCGGGAAGGCCATCTGACCCATGTCGCCGGGTCAGTTCGCTGCCTACGATTGTACCTACAACGCGGTTGGTATTTTTTATCGGAAGCGTTGCTTTTACACTCTTTCCTTCCGAAAGGGCGGGATCGCAAATATCCATCAGTGTTTGGATGTCAATTGCGTTGTCGAGGCCATGGTTTTGACAGATCGTACAGCGTGTTCCCACTTTTTCAGCTAAATCCGGACGATGGAGGATGGGCGACATATCGAGGAATTTGGCCTTCCAGTGGTTTGTATCACGCTGCTTGAGCTTGTCCACACGCCCGATCATTTCATCGACCGTTCGGAAACCGAGTTTTGCCATATATTCCCGAAGGTCTCGGGCTACAAATTTCATAAAGTTAACCACATATTGCGGATCACCGGTAAACTTATGGCGCAATTCGGGGTCTTGGGTGGCAATTCCCACCGGACATGTATTCAGGTGGCATACGCGCATCATGATGCATCCCAGTGTAACCAAAGCACTGGTGCCGAAACCGAATTCTTCTCCTCCAAGCAGTGCTGCAACGGCGATATCCCGACCCGTTTTGATTTGCCCGTCCGTTTCAAGCGTGACACGGCTCCGCAGGTTATTGAGTACCAGCGTTTGATGTGTCTCAGATAAACCCAGCTCCCAAGGTAAGCCCGCATGTTTGATACTGGTCTGAGGAGAAGCACCGGTGCCTCCGTCATGACCACTAATCAAAATGACATCGGCATGACCTTTAGCCACTCCTGCAGCAATAGTTCCCACTCCAACAGCGGAAACTAATTTTACGTTGATGCGTGCCTTAGTATTGGCATTTTTCAGATCATGGATCAACTGGGCTAAGTCCTCAATAGAATAAATATCGTGGTGCGGAGGTGGGGAAATTAGTCCTACGCCCGGTGTTGATAGGCGAACATCGGCAATCCAAGGATAGACTTTTCGCCCGGGTAGTTCTCCGCCTTCACCCGGCTTGGCTCCCTGGGCCATTTTTATCTGAATTTCTTCGCTCTCGGTTAAATATTCGCTTGTAACCCCAAAACGACCGGATGCTACCTGTTTTATGGCACTTCGTTTGGAGTCCCCATTGGGTTCCGGTTTGTACCGTGATGGATCTTCGCCCCCCTCACCGGTGTTGCTTTTGCCGCCGATGCGATTCATAGCAATGGCCA
>JASFMR010000028.1:0-33941 GCA_050117475.1 Balneolaceae bacterium
TTTGACCAACTCTGCCAATACATTATCTTCAGAGTCCTGTGGACTGTTCCGGAGCTCAGTTAACTGTTTTGTTACCCTTGCGTAAGGCTGCAAAATAGATTGGATCGGATACTGATAAGCATAGGCAGAGTCCTTAAAATTGACTGATATGGAGACGGATCCCGGGTCGGGCCCCTGAAGTTGTAATTCACTTAATTTTCCAGCCAGTGGTATTTCCAGTTTTCCGGAAGAAAAAGGTCTGCCATTTTCTTCAAAAATAACCTTCTTCCCGTACATTACAGTGATCGATGCCTTGGCAGAAACCGGATCCTCGACATCAACTGTGTCAATTTTTGTAACGTTGCCCGTACTTCGCAAGTAGCGCTCTTCTCCGGTAGGACGGGGATCTCCAACTGCTTTCATGTTCAGAAATCCCGATAATGCCAGCAGCATACCGGTGGCATTAAGGGTTATTGATTTAGTAGAAGTAGCACTCCCCCGGAATGTTTTAGAATTAGCTGCATAAAAAGCAACGGCTGCACCGGCCAGGCCAAAAGCCATAAAACCCGGCCGTAATTGGTACTTTTGGATATTCCGCTGCATGAGCACTCTCTGGGGATATTGGTATTTTGTCCTTGAAAGCAGCTCAAGGTTTAAAACAGGGTTTTCCGGTGTAACCTGGCCTGCAGGTTTGAGAAATTGTTTTTGCTCTAAAATTTCAAAATTTGAGGTATCCGTTGCCCCCTTATCTTTGACAGTCCACCGGGCACTGGTACAAGCCACCAACGAAAGCAACAATCCAACTACAAATATGTTAAATATGTATTTCACAAGCGAACTCCTATAGCGATATGACTCCACCTATTCCGATAACGTTGCGAAATTTAAATGATTTTTCATTGCCCGGATCTGACAACCAGAGCGGCATATCGTAACGAATCATTAATCCCCTGGTCTTACCAAGATAGTCAGGAATGTTAATAGAAAATAAAAATCCGGGACCGGCATCAAACAATGATCTGGATTCTTCAAACCTGGTTAAACCGAGCGACGTTCCGGCATCAACGAACAGGTAAGAATGCAAGTTTATAAATTCACCAATAACAGAAATATTGTTTAGTGCATGGTCGACGGGGTTGGGGTAATCGACTTCAATATTCGCCGAGGAAAGCGAGGTAAAAAGAGGGGCTACTGAATCATTTAGTGATTGTACATCCTGGTACAGATAACCTCGCAAGTTCGCACCGCCGGAAACCTGTATATTACCCGATTCCATCCATGACGGAGGAATGGTACCTCTTGCTCTGGTTAAACCATTGTCCATCCATCCCCTTGCAGACTTTAGGCTATGCAAAAATAGGTATTCCGGGGCAGTACGCCTGCTGGCAAAACCGGAATACAATTTCCCTTTTATTCGAAAACTCTCAGAGACCGCTATTTCTTGTTGAAATGATATCTCGGTACGAAAAAATTCGGGTGAACTTCCACCCAGATTTGTGTCAGCGGAATATAAAAACAGGTATCTCCCTAGGTTTGATTCGTCAGTCATTTGAAAGCTCAGAGATGCCATAAATAACCATTTATCCTGCCAGAGTTGATCGTATAACAGGTATTCTTTGGCAAAACGATGTTCGGCCCGAAGCCCTAAAGACAGTTCCTTGTAGTTCTGTTCATCAAAACCTGTTTGCCATCTTTTATTAAAAGTTAGACCATGATCCTGAAACCCAACCCGATAGCTGCTATGAAGAGTTATATTTGCCTCACTTTGAAATCCTGATATTGAAGTAATAGGTTCTGTATAAGACAGGTAATATGATACCGGATGTGTCGGTATCTTAGATCCCAACCATAGACCGGCATTCAACCTGTGAGGCCCATCCCCAAACGTACCGGAAACCTGTCCGAGAACACGCGTACCTATCCTAATCCCATCTACGCTGTTATACCATATATCCGGGGCCGGCAATAGCTGGTAAGAATAATTTTGCCCCAAACAATTTAGTGGTGTAAATAAAAGGCTTGCAACAAGTAATACACCAACAGGTAAAATTTTTCCAACTATTGATTTACCTTTATGATCCACTCTTCTAAGATTTGGTTATTCTTTTTAATCAATGTTAAAAGATGCATCAGCCTTCGTTGTTCGGGCCACATTATAAACTGGTCTATCTCATCTTCTGAGATCCATCTGTACCGAGAATGCTCGTGATTCAGTTCTGGAATTTTACCGGGCTCTATCTCAGCTGCAAATGCAGGTATCTGATGTATGGTGTCAGTTTGATGTTCATAAAAACTGTTAAGAGACGGTATTGTCCAAAACAAAGAAGGTTGAATCCCTGTTTCTTCGGCTAATTCTCTCAGCGCCGCCTCGTAAGCCTTCTCTTTATTTTTAACCTTGCCGCCTATCATTCGCCACTGATGACTGTAAATCACATCAGTAGTGCGTTTAAATATAAGATGTTTTACCTTGTTTTGTTCCTTTCGATACGGATAGACATCCACAAGGTGCATAACTTGACCGGTTAATTAACCAATACTTTTTGTTGAAAGTATTCCAGGGTCTTTTTGAGGCCTTCCTTTCGATCATAACGGGGTTCCCAGTCTAGCACCTCTTTGGCCCTGCTGATATCGGGCTGGCGAACCTGCGGATCGTCTTTCGGCAACTCTTTAAAAACAATTTCGCTGTTAGATCCGGTCAATTCAATAATTTCATTGGCAAACTCCAGGATCGTTATTTCCTCCGGGTTCCCTATATTCACCGGATCGGTGTAATCGCTCTGAGATAGCCGCCAAATACCTTCAATCAAGTCATCGACGTAGGTAAATGAGCGGGTCTGGGACCCATCCCCATAGACCGTCACCGGATTGCCTTTCAGCGCCTGCCGCATGAAGGTGGGCAATGCCCTCCCATCGTGCAAGCGCATCCGGGAGCCATAGGTATTGAAGATCCGCACGATTCTCGTATCCACACCGTGATAGCGGTGATAGGCCATCGTCATGGCTTCTGCAAAGCGTTTGGCCTCGTCATAAACCCCTCGGTCTCCGATAGGGTTGACATTACCCCAATAGGTCTCCTTCTGGGGATGGACGAGCGGGTCGCCGTACACTTCGCTGGTGGAGGCAAGCAGGAAGCGGGCGCCTTTCGCTTTGGCCAGTCCCAGGGCTTTGTGAGTTCCGAGCGAGCCTACCTTCAGGGTCTGTATGGGCATCTCCAGGTAATCAATAGGTGATGCCGGAGAGGCAAAATGAAGAATTAAATCCAGGTCCCCATTGACATGAATATAATTTGTCACGTCGTGTTTTATAAACGTAAAATCATCGCGCCCCATCAGGTGAGCAATATTATCTGCATTGCCGGTGATAAGGTTATCCATACAAATAACTTCATAACCTTCGGCCAAATACCGATCACATAAATGCGATCCCAAAAAACCCGATCCGCCGGTGATTAAAACTCTCTTAGTCGACATTGACTGATGGCCTCCCTACGCTGATATAGGTGATTCCGGATTTACGGGCACGCTCAAGATCGTATAGGTTGCGGCCGTCAAAAATAATCGGATGTTTCATATGATCCTGGAACCGATCAATGGTCGGCCGTCGGAATTCATTCCACTCGGTGCAGATAACCAGTGCGTCAACATCGGCAAGCGCCGCTTCCTGGTTATGTACGAAGGTGGTGTTGTCCAGAACTTCCTGGGTTGTGGCTTGCTTGAAGGTGCCGATGGCTTCCGGGTCGTAAGCGATGATTTTAGCCCCCTGTGCAACCAGCTCTTTAGCAATATACAGGGCCGGAGCTTCCCGAATGTCATCGGTCTCCGGCTTGAAAGAAAGTCCCCACATGCCGAAGGTTTTCCCGCTAAAGTCGGTAGTGCTGTAAAAACGCTCCATTTTACGCACAATGGATACCTTCTGGGCTTCATTGACTTTTATTACCGAATCAAGGATACGGAAGTCATAACCATGCTGGCCGGCGGTATAGTGAATAGCCTGCACGTCTTTGGGAAAGCAACTGCCCCCGTAGCCGATGCCGGCAAACAGGAAACGCTTGCCAATGCGGGAGTCGGTACCGATGCCCCGCCGCACATTGTCCACATTGGCCCCTACCCGTTCACATACATTGGCCACTTCATTCATAAAGGTTATCTTTGTGGCCAGCATTGCGTTCGCAGCATATTTGGTCAGTTCAGAACTGCGCTCGTCCATCACAATAATAGGGTTGCCCGACCGAACAAACGGCTCATAGAGCGTAGTCATAATCTCGGCCGCCTGCTCACTGGAGGTGCCGACCACAACGCGTTCCGGCTTCATAAAATCTTCCACAGCGGCGCCTTCCCGCAGAAACTCAGGGTTGGAAACCACGTCAAACAACTGTTCATCGGCATGCTCGGCAATGGCATTACGCACTCGAGAGGCCGTACCGACCGGCACCGTCGACTTGTTTACGATGACCGTGTAATGATCCAGCAGCGGGCCCAGCTGGCCGGCTACCTTCATTACGGCGGTCAGGTCGGCCTGTCCGTTACCGCCCGGCGGTGTGGGCAGGCACAAAAAAATGATTTCGGCCTTTTTAACGGCTTCTTCCAACTGTGTGGTAAAAGCCAGTCGCCCCTCACGCAAGTTTCGGGCGAATATTGGTTCCAGACCCGGTTCATAAATAGGAATTTTACCCTCTTTCAGCTGTTGTACTTTCTCTTCGTCAATGTCAACACATGTAACGTCGTTACCGGAATCCGCAAAACACGTACCCGAAACCAGCCCTACGTACCCGGTGCCTATTACCGCTATTTCCATTTAATTATCGCTCAATATTTTTGATTTCTAGTTTTAGTTTTCCTGCAGGAACATCCACTTCCACGACTTCCCCAATTTCGGAACCAAGAATAGCTTGTCCTATAGGAGATTCAACGGAAATTTTATTCTCCTTGAAATTAGCTTCATCTTTAGAGACTAAGGTATATTTAACCTCTTTTTCTACTGTATGATTGTAGATAGTAATGGTCGAAAGCAAATATGCCTTATCAGTATTGATATCTTCTTCATCCAAAATACGGGCATTTGCCAGGGAATTTTCAAGTTCAGCGATCCTTTTTTCCAGCATTCCCTGTGCTTCTTTGGCAGCATCGTATTCTGCATTTTCACTTAAATCACCTTTAGCCCTCGCTTCAGCAATTTCTTCGGCAATTTCCTTCCTGCCACGAGTTTTTAAATCCTTCAGTTCGGCTTCCAGCTTTTCAAATCCTTCACGTGACAAATAATTCTTTTCCACGATAAATAAAGGTTTAATTAAAGATCTTTTTTCCACAAAAAAACAAATGCCAGCTCATAAGCTGACACTCAACAATTTAGACCTACAAAATAGCATGATTAAAACTCTGATACCAAATCTAAATTTGTTACCTGCTAAACCTCATTTTAATTGTTTTAAGTTTTAGCTTTTTTCAGTCTCGAAATATTATTTTAAGAAAGAAATATCAGCCAAACTCTTTAATTACTTGTCTCATTCGATGCAAAAATTAAGCACCAAGGAAATACTGAAACAGAATCTTCGAAGAAATACCCCGGGCAAATTAAGCGAACTGAAAATACTTCTCCACAATGTCAGAAGTATGCATAATGTAGGCGCTGCTTTTCGCAGTGCCGACGCCTTTGGGATCAGAGAAATTCTTATTTCCGGCTTCACGCCTCATCCCCCGAGACCTGAAATTACAAAAACGGCTATTGGGGCTGAAAAATATGTTGCATGGGAAAAAATAGACGACTTACATAGCATCGTAGAATCCCTGAAGAAATCCGGTTATCGGCTTGTAGGAATGGAGCAGACCACCAATAGTACACTATTGCCTGATTATATTATTTCTTCAACTCAAAAAATATGCTTGGTATTTGGAAATGAAGTAACCGGCATTGCAGAGGATTTGCTTCCCCTTATTGATGATTTCGTGGAGGTTCCCCAGTACGGACATAAACACTCGCTGAATGTCTCAGTTACCGTAGGCATATCGCTTTATGCTTTTTTGGAAAAATATTGGTGACCATTTCTTGTATTAACTGCTTAATTAGACACCCGTTTAAATAAATCCTTTAATTTATATAACTTAGATCCCGTTAAAAGAGAGAATCAGGTTTAGGTTTTAGTTTTGTATTCCAGTTATCACAAAATGGCACTGTAATATTATCGTAGCTATAGGACGTTTCTTTAAATTATAGACAGGACAATGAAAAATATCACAAAAATTGACGATCAAAATTTCCGCGGTTACTGGGTTCGCATACAACGCGACCACCGTAGAGTGAGCAAACGTTTTCGGCGGCGGGATTATAATAGTTGGGAAGAAGCCAAAGATGCGGCTATTCAATTTCGGGATAAATGGCTCGAAGATTGGAAAAGTACAGCTCGCAATGCCGAGGAAAAAATTCAATATAAAGAAAGTGTGACGGGAGAATTAGGTGTACATCTGAGCACCAAAAATGGCCAGGTTTCCCTGGGAGTCAGTTACAAGGATGAAGACGGGAATCAGCGTGTTAAAAATTTCTGGGTTGGAAATTCCAATTCGAAGGACTATGAGCGTCGTTACGAATCGGCGATGGAGAAAGCCAAAAAGTTCAGAGATGAAGTAAATATGAAAAGATTCGGTGTTCGATGGATCAATTATAAAAAGAGAAAAGGCGCTCTTTAAATAATTAGATAGCGACTGTCGTAAGGATGACCTATCGTTTATAACAACAAATATTCAAAAGCAGATTTGTTATTTTTAGGCCGATAACATTATTTTCGAGCTCTGAAAATTAACGTGAAAAAAGTATTACATGTCCAAACGTACTCTTGTTACTTCTGCCCTGCCCTATGCCAACGGCCCCATCCACTTGGGGCATCTTGCCGGGGCTTACCTTCCGGCTGATCTCTACGTGCGATATAAACGCCTGACCGGTGAAGACATTATTCATATTTGCGGTTCTGACGAACATGGAGTTCCAATTACTATCGCAGCTGAAAAAGAAGGAGTCAGTCCCCAGGATATTGTAGATCGCTTTCATGCCCAGAATAAGCAAGTATTCCAGGATTTCGGAATTTCTTTCGACTACTATGGACGAACAAGCTCACCGATTCACCATAAGACTTCCCAGGAATTTTTTCTGAAGCTTTATGAAGAAGATGTGTTTGTTAAAAAAACAGAGGAACAGCTTTATGATCCCAAAGCGGGAATGTTTTTGCCTGATCGGTATGTAAAAGGAACCTGTCCTAATTGCGGTTACGAAGAAGCTTACGGGGATCAATGTGAAAATTGCGGCACTTCCCTTTCACCGACTGAACTGATCAATCCCATCAGTGCCATCACCGGAGATGTGCCAGAAACAAGGAAAACGGAACACTGGTATCTCCCACTGGGTGATTTCCAGGAAAAGCTGGAGCAATGGCTGGAAACCCGCGAAAACTGGAAACCAAATGTAGAGGGACAAGTAAGGAGCTGGCTTAATGACGGTTTGGCCGATCGGGCAGTAACACGTGATCTCAGTTGGGGGGTCCCTGTTCCGCTGGATAATGCTCAGGGAAAGGTACTATACGTATGGTTTGACGCCCCCATCGGGTATATTTCTGCCACCAAGGAATGGGCTGAACAGAAAGGGGATCCGGACCTGTGGAAAACCTATTGGCAAGACGAGGAAACGGACCTGATACATTTTATAGGAAAAGACAATATCGTTTTTCATTGCATCATGTTTCCAGCTATGCTTATGTCTCACGGAGACTATGTATTGCCTAAAAACGTTCCGGCCAATGAATTTTTGAACCTTGAAGGCAAAAAACTTTCTACATCCCGGGGATGGGCGGTATGGCTTAACGAATACCTGGAGGATTTTGAACCCGACCTCCTTCGTTATGTCCTCGGCACTATTCTCCCGGAAACTAAAGATTCGGACTTCTCCTGGGAAGATTTCCAGGTTAAGGTGAATAGCGAACTTGCAGATATTCTCGGCAACTTTGTGTACAGGACTACCTCATTTACAGAGAAATATTTCGACGGTATCGTACCGGAGCTGGTCAATCCCACAGACAAGGATTATGAAGCTTTAAAGCAGATTGAGGTTCAAAAGAAAAAGATCGAAGCGGCATACGAAAAATTCAGGCTCCGCGAAGCCATCTCGGAAACCATGAATCTGGCCAGAACAGGTAATAAATATTTTACCGAAATGGAACCCTGGAAAACACGTAAAGAAGATCCGGAAGTGTGCGGTAATACTTTGTATGTCTGCCTACAGATTACAGCCGCACTCAGCCTTTTATTTGATCCAATACTTCCGAATAAAATGGCGGAACTACGTGACGAATTAACCTTGTCACAGAAGGTGAGGTGGGATGAAATTACCAATACCTTGTTAAAATCCGGTTCAGAAATAAACAAGGGCACAATTTTGTTCGAAAAAATCGAGGATGAACAGGTCGAAGAGCAGTTGGAAAAATTAAAAAACCGTACCGAAGAAGATACTGACCATTACGAACCGTTGGGTGAAACAATAGAATTCGAAGATTTTATGAAAATTGATTTGCGTGCAGGCAAGATCGTCGAAGCCTCTGCTGTGAAAAAAGCCGATAAGCTGCTCGAACTAAAAGTTGACCTCGGTTTTGAGGTACGTACTATCGTTTCCGGGATCTCCAATGATTTTGAGCCTGATGAATTAATAGGACAAAAGGTGTGCGTGGTGGCTAATCTTGCTCCCAAAAAACTAATGGGGATTGAAAGCAACGGAATGATCCTGATGGCAGAGGAAGAAGATGGCTCGCTCCGATTGGTAGAAACCGATGCCAAACCCGGCAGTAAAATTTCTTAGATATAAAATACATAACAGGCGTATAAACTTTTACAAAAATTGTATTTGTAAGTAATCATCTTGCATTACATTTTAAGGCAAATTTAGTTTCAAACCGTAATCAACGCACCTCATAGCAAAAAAGGAGAATATCATTGGCTCAAACAGACACAGCTTCGCGGGGTAACTGGAACTCTAAACTGGGATTTATACTAGCTGCAGCAGGCTCTGCTGTAGGACTTGGCAATATCTGGGGTTTTCCCACCCAGGTAGCATCCAACGGTGGTGCCGCCTTTCTCTTTATCTACCTGATATGCGCATTCGCCATCGGATTTCCCGTCATGGTCGCAGAGATTACCATTGGAAGGCGCACGGGCAAAAATCCTGTGGGGGCTTTCAACGTTTTGTCAAACAACAAGTTTATGTATTCCCTGATTGGAATGTGGGGCGTATTGTGTGGCGTAATGATACTTGCTTTTTACACCGTTATTGCCGGTTGGACAGTTAGTTATGTATTTGAAGAGCTATTCCATTTTATGGGGATGAACAGCTGGGCAACATATATAGCAGATACCAACAACGGTATTGTTAATGCCATATTTGCCGTAGTCTTTATGTCTGCCACCGTCTCAATTATTGTCGGTGGTGTTAGTGACGGTATAGAACGAGCTACAAAATTTATGATGCCACTGCTGCTGGGTATCCTTATTGTCCTGATTGGGTACGTTCTCATTCAGCCCGGCTCAGAGGTTGGAATTGAAGCCTATTTGGTTCCCGACTTTTCTAAGGTTAATGCCAGCCTGATCTTTTCCGCTATGGGACAGGCGTTTTTCTCATTGTCCCTTGGAATGGGGGCTTTGATCACTTATGGATCTTACCTCAGCAAGAAGGAAAATATTCCCGAAGCGGCCGCATATGTAACCCTGATGGATACATTGATTGCATTCCTGGCCGGGCTTCTCATAATTCCTGCCATGTATATGGCCCAGGCACAAGGAGTCGCCATCTTTGACAGTTCGGGAAATTTATTGGCGGGAACAGCGCTCATATTCCAGGTATTACCACAGTTATTTCATGAACTCGGCGGAATATTAGGACTGGTATTTGGCGTGGCTTTCTTTTTGCTGCTCAGTATTGCCGCTCTGACTTCCACGATATCGCTGCTTGAAGTGCCGGTTTCATATGCCATAGACGAATATAATTTCCCTCGAAAGAAATCAGCTCAGTTGATAGGAGTGGGCATATTGCTCATATCGCTCCTGATATCATTTGACACCTCACTGATTGGTCTATTTGTAACCATCTTTAACAATATAGGGCTTCCGCTCGGGGGATTCCTGATCTGTACATTCCTGGGCTATTATTGGAAAACTGACAATGCCCTTTCGGAAATGGAGTCTGGGTATCCATCCATAAAAAGAACAATTTTTTCCAAAGTTTGGCCCTTTTTCATCAAAGTAATTGCTCCGCTGGCCATTTTATATAACCTCTTAAACGCTCTGGGGGCATTTTAATCTTCAAATATTCCGGTTGGGTAAATTCCCAAAAACTGCCAAAATTTTAGCTTGTTATACTTACCCACTCATGCTATTTTTGTGCCACCGAAATTGAAGAATTCCTAAAACAATATATGGCAAAAGTTTCAACATCTGATTTCCGTACGGGAATGGTTATCGAAATCGATAACGAACTGTATTCCATCGTTGATTATCAGCACGTAAAACCCGGTAAAGGCGGGGCTTTCATCCGTACTAAATTAAAAGGGGTCGTTAACGAAAAAAATATTGAAAAGACATTCCGATCCGGGGAAAATGTCATAGAGGTGCGAGTTGAACACCAGCCGTACCAATATTTATACAAGGATGGCAACCTATATTATTTCATGCATCAAGAAACCTATGAACAGGTCCCCGTTGAGGAAGCCCGCGTTGAGAAACCCCAATTTTTAGCCGAAGGACAAGTCTGCACTTTAGTTAAAGATGTCGATAATGAACGAGTCTTATATGCTCATCCGCCCGACCACATCGTGGCAACTGTCGCTGACACTCGTCCCGGGTTAAAGGGAGATACCGCACAAGGCGGCAGTAAGCCGGCAACGCTTGAATCCGGTGCAACGGTTCAGGTGCCCCTGTTTATTGATGTAGGTGACAAAATTAAAGTGGACACTCGCACTTCCGAATACATTGAACGCGTAACATCTAATTAATTTCAACCATGGATTTAAAAGAAATAAAGAAGCTTCTCGATCTCATTGCTGAAAGTGAAGTCAATGAGGTTTCTATTGAAGAAGGAGATTTTAAAATTAAGGTTAAAAAGAAAACGGAGACGGAACAACCCCCTATGCCCCAAATGCCGGTACAATACCAAGTTCCGGCACAGCCAAAGCAGACGGCACAACCGGCTTCACAGCAGCCGTCAGCTTCCGAAGACGCTACCGGTTCTGGAGATAAGTCGGAGCCTGCAGGTGACGTAGTCAAGTCTCCGATTGTAGGTACTTTTTACCGTTCTCCCTCTCCTGACGATGATGCTTTTGTGTCGGTAGGCGACCACGTTGAAAAAGGCCAAACCCTTTGCATTGTCGAGGCCATGAAAATTATGAATGAAATCGAATCTGAATACTCCGGCGAAGTCAAAAAAATACTTGTCGATAACGCAGAGCCGGTTGAATATGATCAACCCTTATTTATCATCGGGTAAAGCAGAAATAATTCATGTTTAATAAAATTCTTATCGCCAACCGAGGCGAAATTGCACTCCGAATTATTCGTACTTGTAAAGAAATGGGGATCAAAACGGTGGCTGTGTTTTCTACTGCTGACCGTGATAGCCTCCATGTAAAATTTGCAGACGAGGCTGTATGTATTGGGCCTCCTCCGAGCAAAGAAAGCTATCTGAAAATCCCGAGTCTGTTAGCTGCTGCAGAAATTACCAATGCCGAAGCCATACACCCCGGCTATGGATTTCTATCGGAAAAGGCGGAATTTTCCCGCATTTGTGCCGAGCATGATATCAAATTTATCGGACCGGCGCCCGAGAGTATTGCAGCCATGGGGAATAAATCGATGGCAAAAGATACCATGTCAGACAGCGGCGTGCCGATTGTACCCGGCAGCGACGGTGTCGTCGAAAGTTTTGAGGAAGCAAAGAAGATTTGCAACGAAATCGGCTATCCGGTTATCATAAAAGCTTCTTCGGGCGGCGGCGGGCGCGGCATGCGAGTGGTACACGAAGAGGAAAAGCTTCAGCAGGCATACAGCATGTGCAAAACTGAGGCAGAAACCGCTTTTGATGATCCTGATGTGTATATTGAGAAGTTTATTGAAGACCCACATCATGTTGAAATTCAGATCCTCGCCGATCAGCATGGCAACGCCATTCACTTGGGAGAACGAGATTGCTCTTTACAGCGTCGGCATCAAAAAATCCTCGAAGAATCCCCCTCTCCCCTCATGACGCCCGAATTACGCAAGAAAATGGGGGAAGCTGCTGTCAATGCTGCAAAATCTGTTGATTATGAGGGAGCCGGCACGGTAGAATTCCTGGTTGACAAAGATCGGAACTTCTATTTCATGGAGATGAATACCCGTATCCAGGTTGAACACCCGGTAACTGAGGAAATTACCAATTACGATCTGGTAGCGGAACAAATTAAAGTTGCGGATGGACAAAAGCTTGAGAATAGAGAGCTGAAAATGCGTGGACATGCTATTGAATGTCGTATCAACGCTGAAGATCCGGCTCATAACTTCCGTCCCTCTGCCGGAACTATCAATGTATTCCACACTCCGGGTGGACACAGTGTCCGTGTCGATACTCATGCTTATGCGGGTTACCGTATTCCTCCTCATTACGATTCCATGATTGCCAAGCTTATTGTAAGTGCCCCAACCAGGAAAGATGCAATCAGTCGAATGCGTCGTTCCCTGCAAGAGTTTGTGATTGAGGGAATCAAAACAACTATTCCCTATCACCTTCAACTCATGGATGATAAGAACTTCCAGGAAGGGCATTTTAATACACATTATCTTGAAGAATTTCAGTATAATCCGGAAAAAGAATAATAATTTGCATTATGAGCTATCCCAGCGATTTAAAATATACTAAAGAACACGAATGGATTCGGGATAATGGCGACGGCACGGCTACTGTCGGTATTACCGATTTTGCCCAAAGTGAATTGGGCGATATCGTGTTTGTCGAAATAGAGCCGGAAGGATTTGAATTTGATAAAGACGAGGTTTTCGGAACTGTCGAAGCTGTTAAAACGGTCTCGGAATTATTTGCACCGATCGCCGGTGAAATTCTGGAGATCAACGACAAACTAGAGATGGAACCCGAGCTGGTAAACGAAGATCCCTATAACGAAGGCTGGATGGTCAAAATATCTATTAGTGATGCTTCGGAGCTTGATGACTTGATGTCGTCGGATGAATATCAGAAAATCACAGCTTAACAACTACGGGCATCCGAAATATCGGATGCCATTTCTTATTATACCTTTCTATTAATTATGCGACACCGACCTACTGATTGGATCCTTATACTTGATTTCGGTTCCCAGTATACCCAGCTTATTGCTAGGAGAGTCCGAGAGCTCAATGTTTATTGCGAAATTCACCCCTTTAATGTTGATTTGGAAGGTTTTTCAGATTGCCCACCCCAGGCGGTGATCCTGTCTGGAAGCCCCAGTAGTGTCAATGACGAGGAAGCCCCGTACTTAAACGAGGATATTTTTAGATGGGATGTGCCGGTGCTCGGTATTTGTTATGGGTTGCAAATTTTAGCACATCAGTCCATTCCCGGCAGCGTTGAGAAGGCCGAAAGAAGAGAATTTGGACGTTCCGAACTTATCGTCGACGACTCCAGTGACTTGTTCCAGCAGATCCCCCAGGAATCGATCGTATGGATGAGCCACGGCGATCACATTAAGGAGCTTCCTTCGGAATATGAGATTATCGGCCATACCGATAATGCCCGTGTAGCGGCAGTTCGACACAACAGCAAGAAGATTTTTGGTGTACAATTTCACCCAGAGGTTGTTCATACCATCTACGGAAAACAGGTACTTAAGAATTTTGTACGCTCAATATGCGGCCTTGAGGGAAATTGGAACGCTGAGTCTTTTATTGAATCAACAATTCAGGAAATCCGAAAACAGGTTGGAGATGACCGTGTTGTATGCGGATTAAGCGGTGGTGTAGATTCAACCGTTGTGGCTACTCTTATTCATAAAGCCATCGGCGATCAATTACAATGTATATTTGTAGATAATGGATTGCTAAGAAAAAATGAATTCCGGGAAGTACTGGATATTTATGAGGAACAGCTCCATTTGCCTGTCAAGGGAATCGATGCCAGTGAAAAATTTCTACAAAAGCTGAAAGGCGTCGTTGATCCCGAGAAAAAAAGACAGATTATTGGGAATACATTTATTGAAGTTTTTGATGATGCCATTGCCCATGACAATTCATTTAAATTCCTGGCACAAGGCACACTTTATCCCGATGTGATCGAAAGTATTTCTTTTAAGGGGCCTTCAGCCACTATTAAATCTCATCACAATGTTGGTGGGCTTCCGGATGAGATGAATCTGGAGCTTATCGAGCCGGTCAAAGAGTTATTCAAAGACGAGGTTAGAAACGTAGGCCGGGCCCTTGGTATCCCCGAACCATTTATAAAACGACACCCCTTCCCGGGACCCGGTCTGGGGATTCGCATAATTTCCGATATTGATAAAGAAAAATTGGAAATGCTTCGAGAGGTAGACGATATTTTTATCAGCGAACTCCGTAAAAACGATTTGTACGATGAAGTTTGGCAGGCCCTTGCCGTCTTATTGCCTGTTCAAAGTGTAGGCGTCATGGGAGATGAACGAACTTATGAATACACCGCTGGTTTACGTGCCGTTACCAGTGTAGACGGTATGACAGCAGACTGGGCGCACCTGCCACATCCATTTTTAGCCCATGTTTCGAATCGGATTATCAATGAAGTCAGAGGGATCAACAGGGTCGTTTACGATATCAGCTCCAAGCCCCCCTCTACTATCGAATGGGAATAGTCCGGAGAACAAATTGTACAGTATTTAGTTAGAAAAAAAACGAACTTTCCCGGTTAATTTATTATTACACATGGATTTCTTTAAAAGAAACTCTTTTTCCGCAGTCCGACATATTCTACTCGTACTTTCTTTAGCTATTCTTTTGATACCGAATCATTCAAAAGCGCAGTCTTTTGAAGACGGGTTGAACTTTTATCAACAAGGCAATTATTCAGAAGCCCTGGCCATTTTCACCAAACTAAATTCAGATAAAGCACGACTGTTTGCCGGAAAAACCTATTTTGCCCTGGGCAAATACCTAACCGCTGAAGCATACCTGGGGGAGGTTTCTGAACAGCATTCGGAAGATTTATATCTTGAAGCCCAATACACAAAAGCACTCACAGATTTCCAGCTTCGAAAATACGGTAAGGCCTTAAATCTGTTATATGAACTAAAACAACGGAACGTTCGAACCCTCAGAATTACCAAAGGGATACAGCTCTACCGGGATATCCTGGATTTTCTTACAATGAATCAGCGGAAAAATGCTTTTCAAGTGGTTGCTTATCCCGAAATCAAATACGATTTGGTGGCCTCTGCAATGGGACGTGTGGCTTATCCGGTTGCAAAAACATTATATAAACAACTTCTTGATGCTAAAATTGACACCACCTCTCCGGAGATGAGCAAGCTTTCCGATACCTTGGCTGACTCGATGAAGTATGCCGTTCAAATTGCTTATAACAACCGTTTGAAAGCCCCGGATGGCATTACTTATAATCTTGGAGCTGCCCTGCCCTCCTATAAAAGCGACGCTCCGGAATATGCTGTAGCGCAGGGTTTATATTTCGGCTATGTGTTAGCCGCTGAGCAATTCAATCAGCAGCATACCCGTAAAAAAGCTTTTATCCGATATCGGAATACCGGTGCGAATAGAGATTCTGCCGGTTATGCCATATCCGACCTGGCATGGAATTCAAATGCCGATGTGGTTCTGGGCCCTTTATATTCTGAGCCGGCCGGGCGCATGGCTGAATTGGCGGAAGAATATCAAATTCCCATGCTTGCACCTTTAGCCAATTCCGATTCGTTGAATCTGGATAATCCGTATGTTTATCAGGCTAATCCCACCTTTGCCTCTCACGGGAAAAAAATGGCTGAATTCGCGGTCAAACAGCTTCATATGGATACTCTAGCCGTATTGGTAGATAAAAACTCTCTGGGCGCCTCATCTGCTTATGCATTCCGTGACCGTGCAGAAAAGTTAGGAGCAAAAATCGTTTACTTTTTCTCCGAAGATTTTAAAGCCGAGGGATATGAATTAACTGATTACACAAAATATTTTACTGCTGATACTGCTAAGATTGATAGTATGGGCTACCATTACCTGGATGGGATCTATGCTCCCTTTACCGGACAGGCCGCCAAAACATTGACCAATCTTCTGCTCGTTGATTTGCAGGCTATGAATAGTAATTTGACCGTTCTTGGTTCCCAGGAATGGGGAAATATCGAGATTCCCGAAGACAGGATAGCGGATAGAAATATATATTTTACGGAAAGCTTTTATATTGACCGCAAGAGTCCGAAAGTAATGCAGTTTAACAAGGAATTTAAACAACGTTTTAATATAGAACCCAACCGTTTTGCAATGATTGGGTATGATGCTGCATCGTATGTGTTGCAAACCCTGGATCGTGTCGCAAATCCTGAGCTGCTTAAAAATGCTTTAAAAAGACAACCGGAGTATCACGGCTTGATAAGCAATATTGATTTTGAAGGCAGCCATATTAATCAGGAGGCGAAGGTCTTTAAGATCTCTAAAGAAGGGATCCAGCCGGTTAGTCAGCCTCAGCCTCAATATCAATAATTATCGAGCCTGATATAAGTCTATTCTTCTGATTGTTTTTCCCTTTGGCGCTTAAGCCTATACTGTTTTTGCAACCATTCCCTCCATTGGGCGCTTTTCCTTTTGTGCTCTTCAAATGTTTTGGAAAATGCATGGCTACCGTCTGGGCTGGCTACCATATATAAATAGTTGTTATCGTCTGGATACAAGGCCGCTTCGATAGAACTTAAACTGGGGTTTGTGATAGGTCCCGGCGGTAAACCACGATGAAGATAGGTATTATAAGGATCCTCAACTTTATAATCTTCATAAAGCAAACGACGTCGTTCGCCAATGATAAAATTAATAGTCGGATCGGCCTGCAATCGCATGCCGCGATTAAGTCGATTCCAATAAAGCCCGCTGATTGTGGCCTTTTCACTGTCCACTTTTGCCTCCCACTCCACGATTGAGGCCAAAGCAACAATTTCATTAACCGAGGTATCTAATTCCTTAAACCTCGCTTCGTGAGCTTTAACAACCGCTTTATCAAATTCCTTCAAAATCCTTTTAAATACTGCCTTGGGATTTGATGTCCAATACAAGGAATAGGTGTTCGGGAAAAGCCGTCCAATGACCTCCCTGGGGCTAAGTCCCATCTCCGATAAAAATGATGTATCGTTAAGCGTGCTGGCAAATGCCAGAGAATCAAATTGGAGATCGGAAGAAATCGAAGAAACGATTTCAGCCTCGGACTTCCCGGGCAGTATCGTCATAGAAACCGGATCCTGTATACCCTTGGCAAGTTTGGAAAGAAATTGGTTATAGGTAAAATTCGTATCAACCAGATAATGTCCTTCCCTGAATTTATGCCACCCCAATAGTCGTGCAGCCCATAAAAAATCTTCTCGATTTTGAATAAGTTCTGAATCAGCTAAGACTTTTGTCAATTCAGGAAGGTTGGTCGGGTGATCCAGATAAATGTGAACCGGGATTTTGGAAGTCACGGCCTCGGGATTATCCAGCCTGAACCAACGTGATTCGGCAACAAAAAAAGCTGTAAAAAAAAATATTAACAAGCCAAGTATCAGCTCATCACCCGAAAGAGGTATTTGAAATTTGTGATTCAAAACGGTGCAGTAAATCTAACCTTTTATCTTCGCTGAAATTTGGCCAACAGTCGCAGCATTTCGATGTAAAGCCATACCAGGGTAACCATCAGTCCAAAGGATGTATACCACTCGAAATATTGGGGAGCCCGGGCGGCAACGCCTTTTTCAATCATATCAAAATCCAGCACCAGATTTAGTGCAGCAACACCTACGATGATAAAACTAAAACCAATCCCCATAAGTCCACTGCCATGTATCAAACTAAGATTAATACCAAAAAAACTTAAAATAATACTGGCAACATAAACCAAGGCTATCCCCCCCGTAGCGGCTATGACCCCCATCCTAAATCGCCTTGTGACTTCTATAAGGCCAGATCGATAAGCTATCAACATAGCTGCAAACGTTCCAAGCGTCAAGAAAATAGCATTATAAACGATCCCATTATAGGCATGTTCAAATGAGAGCGATATGCCGCCCAAAAATAATCCTTCCAGGGCAGCATAGATGGGAGCCGTTATTGGTGACCACTCTTTTCTAAATATTGTTACCATTGCTACAATAAACCCGCCTATCGCACCACCAAAAATAAAGCCCTGGGAAGGATGATACCAACTTATTGAGGCCCCAAGTAACAAGATTAAAAAGAGAATACCTGTTTTATTGATGGTTCCGCTGATGCTCATTGCGCCATCAGCAGGAACGGCTTGATCAACTTCCTGGAAAGTTTTTTCGCTGAGTGTAGGGTTTCCGGATTTCATAAATATGCCTTCGTTAACATTTCGGGTTCAATATACTATCTAGCTATAAGGAATAACAAAAAATGAATGGAAAAATTTTATTTAAAAAATATGTAACAAATTAAAAATTGATACGTAGTAACATATGGAAGAGCAACAATTTGGATGCTTCTCAAGCACCAAATGCCCTAAAGAAAAAAGCTCCCAACTTTGAACGGTTGGGAGCTTTATTTTTTGATAGTCATGCATCTCGCAGAAAACTTGCCAGGCCCTGGTGTTTAGTTATTCTTTTTAAAAAGTGGGATTAAAACGGATCCAAAAAACAGGAGCACGATCCGTATCATTTAAATCCCAGGCCAGTTCACATCGTATTAGGCTGGAACCGATACCGAACCCACCATTATGCTTTAGCTCAGAGAACTTGAACCTATCCAATCCAGAAAAGGGATCTGAGGATTCAGTCAAATCTTGATCAAAATCTGTCCATCCCGAATCAAGAAACAGGCTAATATAGAAATCATCAAAGTCAATCCAGCTGCCTGAACCAAATCGGGGACTGCCGAATTGCAATTCAGCATTGCTTAAAATCATCTGGTTACCCGCCCCCATTGATTTAAAAGGCAAGGCACGAAGGGTCCCGATTCCTCCGAGATAAAGTTGTTTAAAACGAGGGGCCTCTCCGGTAATAGTAGACATGCGAAGACGGTATTTGAACACTCCCCCCGGCTCCAAATTGATATACGAAACCAATTCGCCGGTATATTTTGAATAGTCGAAATCCGAAGCAGTACCAAAACCGGGGTCTGCAAATTCAGCAATACCGGTCAACGAGAAGGTGAAATTACGAGAAAGTACAAGCCGTTTAGGATTAAATGATGCCGAGAGGGTCAAGCTGGTGATATTCAATGTCTCTAACGCTATACCATTTTGGGTATCTACGGGCGGATTCATCCGAAAACGCCCACCCGAACCGAATAACGCCCATGTAGTCTTTCGATTAAGACTGCTAAAACGGTCATCGCTAAATGCAATGCCCCCTTCAAAATATCGATTTGACCGGGCCAGCAGGTACGCCCCCCATCCTCTTTGCTTATAATAATCAAGATAGTCATACCCACCTGAAAAAGCAGTCAGTGTCGTCTCATTCAACCCTACTCTCCAATCATCGTTTGTGGTGGATGCATTATGATACTCCGCCCCGATCAGGACATGATTTTTACGCCCCAACAGTTTTTCAAGCCCGATATTATACTGCCATTCCCGCTGTCCCGTCGAATATCCAATCATACCCTGCGGCTGAATACCGGGGATTCCCAGTAACCAGTCATCATGGTACCACTGCATTCGCTCTTTGCTGAGCCCAAGGAAAAGGGCATCAACCCGGTTATAATGAATCATCGGCAGGTTTGGATATGCCGAATAAAGCGGATTAGAATTATAAGGCCCGGCTTCGATAACGCCTCTGAAATCAAGTCCCTCATCATTGAGTTCTGTAACAAATTTCTTAACATCGCGGTTCTCCTGTGATAAGGAGTCATTATGTGCGGAAGGCCTTCTCAATAATTCATTTAGAGGCGCTGAAAAAAACGGGTCATTTTTAAACGGGTCGTTTTCTGTAGAATCCGATTTTGTCTGCGCCATAGCAGGCGACACGACAAGGAAAAATATCCCCGCTATTAATAAAATTGTATGCTTCATAAGTCCCGGAAATAGTCTTGATTCACGTATCTAATACCTACGCATCGCTAATTTAAAAGTTACGGTTTATTTGGCCTTCATGATCACAACCGTGATATCATCCTCATGTGATTTTGTGCCAGCCCACTGGTCTATAAGTTTGGTTATTTGGGAAAGGATATCCGAAGCTGAAGAATCCGCAGCTTCAATGAAGGTCCGCTTTATTCGTTCGATACCCAGCTGCTCTCGCTGTTCATTAAACAACTCCATCAGACCGTCACTCATCAGCATGATGGCATCCCCCGGTGTCATTTCAATCTGTTTTTCCTTATAGGGATAATCTATCCTGCTGCCCAGCGGCATACCCTTTAAAACTAGCTCATCTACTTTTTTCCCATTCTGACGATACTGCAGGCACGGCGGCATCCCGGCAGAGGTAATTTGTACACACTTTTCATTGCACTTGAGGAGCATCAAACCCATATACATCATCTTTAGATCCATATTGCGAATACCAGATGACATCCGCCTTATGATTCCGAGATTATCGTGCTCATTAGCCAATGTATGAAAATAACTCTTGGCTGTTGCTACCATGATACCCGCTTTCATTCCGTGTCCCGTAGCATCGCCAAGGGCAACGGTGAGCGTTCCATTTTTTGAGATACTAAAATCATAATAATCCCCCCCTACCTCCTGGGCGGTTTCCATAAACACGGCAATATCCCATTCATCGGTCTTGGGGATTTGCTTAGGCAGCATTGACAACTGCAGTGCCCGTGCTTCCTCCAACTCCTGTGATTTTCGTTTATTCTCAGCTTCAAGCAGTTTACGTTCCAGTTCTTTTTGTTTGTTTTGACGTTCCTGTTCAAGAGATCGCTCTGACAAATGTTTTACTTCTATCAATTTATATTCCAGGCGTTTTTGGGTAATTGCGAATTCCCGGGACAGATATATCGACATGGAAAATATAAGCATTGATGAACCCAGGATGTTTCCCAGCACAGGATCGCCGCTGGTAATTTCCAAGTTTGTAAGTACGGTATAAAAGATACCGGCTGCAAATCCCGCAAGTCCGGTACCGATGATCAAAACCCCCTCTTTATTTTTAAAGAAGGAAAGCAACAGCACACGAGTGATCTCTAAAAGAGTAACCAAAACAAATACTTCTCGATAGAAATTCAAGCCTTGCGCGTTGAACCATGTAGCACCCGCCAGTCCACCGCCGAGGAGTAAAAATCCCCAAAATTGTACAGGAGTTTTCTTTTTATAAAAGAGGCTATATGTAAATCGAAGGGCATAAATAACCGTCAGCAACCATGCTATCAGCGAGAGTCGGTAATAAGTGATGACCATCATCGGTGATTCGGAAAAAGTGCTCTCTAGCAACGTATAAGTCAGTGATGCCAGGAAAAATGTAAATAAAGCAAAATACAGGTTTCGTTTTTCTGTCGGGTAAAAAGCAAATAGCAAAAAATGTATAATGGTGAAAGCGACAAGTCCGCCTGCGAAGAAAAGTTGATACCAGGGAGTGCTTGACATCTGTTGGATGGTAGAGCCAATATAATAATCCAAATCCCCGATTAAGAAGCGAAAACCGGCCGTAAACCCGTAATCATTAAACGTGGCCGCATGATGGTTGGCATACCGGACAGCGAGAACATGCGAAGTAGTATCCTCAATTATAAGCGGACGGGGATTATTATCCCTATGGGGCACATTGTCTTCGGGAAAGATGGAAACTTTACCAATGTCGTAAAGCTTACGTCCATCCAAATAGATTTCAGAGGCCCCGTAATGCTGTTCTGATATCAGAGCTAATGGATAACCCACCAGTGAGCTGTCAACCTTGAAATGGAAGCGAAACCATCCAATGCCCTCCCAGTTTATAAAAGAAAGCTCAGAAGGCCCCAGGTATGTGCTCGTCTTTTCCCATGTGGAATCATTGAATTGCAGGTTTGCATACTCCCGATTATCTCCCGATTTAAAAAGCCAGGTATCAGAAATATAAATGATATGATCATCAGGATTAATATCTGATTTGCTCAATTCAATAACATTATCTGTCGACTGCGCAACCGAGATTCGGGGGATACCGGTACATAAAAGCGAAAGCACTAGGAATAACAGCCCCTTACAACCAGGTTTAAAAATATTTGAACTTGCTGCCCTCAAAAACACCCTGTCGATTATTTTATCTTTAATTTAATAGTCCCTGCATTGGTCGTTAAGCTGACGGGAGGCCCTCCATCCTTGTAAGTACCCTCAACCTTCCCGGGCTTAACATCCCCTTGCACACTGCTTTTTTCGGCAAAGTCGACTTCCGTTCCGCGAAGCAATAGCTGATAACCTATGAAATCAGGGATTTCCAAATGTATATTTCCGGCAGAAGTTTGTAGATCTATTCCCCGCTCAACGTGATCGAAATCCGCCCATATATCTCCCCCTCCTACTCTGCCAAGCATAGATCCGGAAATACGTTCGGCAACAATCTTTCCACCGCTGGTTTTTAACCTTATTTCTCCGCTGCTTCTGTCTATGGAAATATTGCCGCCGTCAGTTTGGGCATATATCGTTCCTTCACTGTTTTCAATATCAATATTGCCCCCTGAAGTATAAGCTTCCAAACGACCCCGTATATTTGCAATTTCAATACTGCCCCCGTTTGTCTTTATGGATTGTTTCCCCTGCACATTTTGGAGACTCACTTTTCCACCCAACGTCTTAAGATCAGTGGACATCTCTTCCGGCACATATACCCGAAATGAAAAGCGAATTTGATCACTAAAAAAACTGGTTTCGCGCTGTTTCCGCTCAACGGACGCCACTATTTCATTCCGCCTTTGAAGCATAATAATCCTGAAATTATCCAGGTTATTTGAATTTGACCAAAAGGCAAATCCCCGGTCAAGATACAGTTCCACTTTTACTTTATTAGCCGTTGGAGACGGAATCACGTCAATATTACCGGAAACCGTAAAAATTTTGAGCAGCCCGGGACAATCAACCTCAAATTCCTTAGTCATGTAGGGTTTACTGTCATCATGAGCATGCACTGTGCTCACCTTTGGCATACTTGGATGAGCCCAAGCGCCAACAGTAAAAAGTATTCCCACGAAAAACGTAATAAGGACTTCTCGCAATGGACGTCTGTTGATATTTGAAATTATTTTCAAATCAATATCCAAAAATTATATATCAGTTACTATCAGCTTACGTAAAATTACCCAATGAGTTACGAAGGACGATTTACAATTATTGAACTCTTACTATTGAGGGTCGCCAAGATAAGAGGCAACCCTTGGTGAATAAATCTTGTATAGTTTATTAGGGGCCGTAATAATTAAAAAACCATTAACTATTTCTGAACAAGTAGAAATCTTGGTTAAAGAAATAATAAAAGGATGCCGAAAAAGGCATCGTGAAAGTCAAAAAGAATTGTATAAAATGTTTTATGCGTATGGTATGAGCATAACGCTGCGGTATGCTGAGTCCAGAGATCAAGCCGTGGCCATACTTAATGATGCCTTTATGAAAGTGTTTACCAATATAACCAAGTATGATACAGAACGCCCTTTTAAACCCTGGTTTAGACGAATAGTGGTAAATACTGCCATCAATCATTTTCACAGGAATGAAAGAGCCCAACCGCTAGAAGACTTGGGAGTTGCCGAAGAGCGACTAATGAGTAAAGAAGAAAATATCATAAGCGGCATATCATACGATGAAATAATAGATATGGTTCAGCAATTAACTCCCGGTTACCGTACAGTGTTTAACCTGTATGTAATAGAAGGATTCAAACATCACGAGATTGCAGCGATGCTTGATATTTCTGTTGGTACATCAAAATCTAACTTAGCCAAAGCCAAAAGAAATCTGCAATCCATTTTAGAGAAGAATTTCATTTAACAAGCATTATGTCTGATTCTAACAACAAAAACGATTCGCTGGAACGTTTTTTTCAGAAAAAAGCTGGGGAATACGATATCTCGTATAACGAAGGTGACTGGTTAAAACTGGAAAGCAGACTGGATAACCTTGACAAGCAGTTTTGGGCCAGAAAACGCCGGCGGTTGGTAGCTGCTGCTGTTCTTCTGCTCTTATCCGTGTTAGGATATTTTACCATAGAAAATCACCTGAGAATAAATAAGCTCAATGAAAAATTGAGTAGCGATCAGATAATACAACAGGAACAGCCGGGGGATAAACCCACCGGCAATGGTATTAAGCCCCAGTCAGACGCTGCCTCTCAGGGGAATAAGAATTTAAAAGTCAATGAGAAAAAAAGCACTAAAAATATAGCAAAAGCCCCCCCGGTTGGTGAGCATCAAGCTAAGAACCCAGTTTTAGCAGAAGAAAATAATACAGCTATAAAGGAACCGATTCAGCAATTCAGTGATTATATATTGCCAGAGCAAACGGTAGATGCAACTCAGCTATCTCCTGACATTGTCACTGCTCATATCACAATCTCTGACATTATACCCGCAAAAAATAAAATCAGTAGCAATGCCCTGGCTACTGCTTCCCATAACGAGCCCGCAGCATTTGTTGATACCCGGGATAAATCAACAAGCCGCAAATTTACGCGTGCCTCCTTTGGGCTCGTTATGGGCCCGGATTTAAGTACGGCCGGCTCTATTTCCAATTTCTATGACCCCGGATACAAATTCGGACTCTCTTTTGATTATTATCTAAACCCAGATTTCGGAATAAATATCGGCCTTGAGCGGGCCAAAGTTCGTTATGCTGCGAGTGGTAATGATTACCGTCCTCCCCAAGGGTATTGGGCAAATGGTGTAATTCCGTATAAAACGGTAGGGAATTGCGTTCTTCTTGATATCCCAATAAATCTGAAATATAAATTTCTGCATTTCAAGCACTCACGGATTTATGCCACAGCTGGCCTTTCCTCCTACATCATGCTTGACGAAAGATATCGTTTTAAGTACAACGGATATCAACAGGGTCAAGCCCGGGAATGGAGCGGCAAAACTGGAACACGCCACTGGTTTAGCAATGCCAGTTTTTCAATCGGATACGAATTCGACTTGTTTAACAACTGGAGCCTTCGAGCAGAACCTTTCATAAAGCTCCCTCTGAAAGAGGTCGGTTGGGGAAATGTCGACTTGTATTCGATGGGGACCATCGTTTCTCTTAATTTTAACATTTATGGGGGACGATGAGTTTAGATAATACGCACTTCAAAAGCTTTTAGATTTCAACCTATCATGTTTAAAAAGCAAGGAACTACGGATATTTATTTTGATATTAAACTTTTTAATGATAAATAATAAAAGGAGTACACAATGGAGCAATCAACATCTAGTAGCAAATACAGATGGCCGATCATTAACATCCCAAAAATGCTATCAATAGCCATATGCTGCGCTGGCCTTTCTTTTGCTGCTTGCAGCTCAGACAGTACAGGGTCCGGGGACACGGGGGGGAATAACGGTGGTGGAAACAACGGGGGTAATAATATTATCGGCACCGAACCAACGTTCGCCAATGTCCAACAGATATTCAGGCAAAGCTGCGGCGGATCCAATTGCCATATAAATAGTAGTCAAAATGGTGTTCGCTTGGACACCTACGAGAATGTCATCCAAAGTGAAGCAATATCCTATGATAAACTAGCCATTCAACCTGGAGATGCTGCCGGAAGCCCACTGATAGACAAAATTGAACCGAATCCGGATGTACCACCAAGAATGCCACAAACGGGGGCTTATTTATCTACCGACAGAATAAGCCAAATCCGACAATGGATTGACAACGGAGCTGAAAATGATTGATAAAGACCGCCCACAGAAAAAGCAACAACCAACAAATCTACAGGTGGCTATCCCCAAATAAATGGAGGTTATTGTGACAAAAGGTGTTATTGCATATTTCTTGCTTTCTCTGATGCTTCCATCTCTGTTAAAAGGACAAGACTTCCAGTCCGAGAAAGGCCATGTGGAGTTCCATTCTACTGTCCCGCTTCACTCCTTTACCGGAAAGTCTGACCACCTGACAGGTAAGATCAGTCTGTCTGACTCTACGGTAGATTTTTATGTTGATGTTCACAGCCTAAAAACAGGTATTGGCAAACGTGACCGTGATATGCTTAAGACCCTCGATGCGGAGGAGCATCCTTTTGCTGCTTTCTACGGCAAGATAGTTTCAGGCTTTACTGCTGAATCCCGGGATCCACAAAAGGTTACTGTAGAAGGTGACCTTACCATTCATGGAATCACTCACAATGTATCAATAACCGGCACGCTGCAACAGACAAATAGCGGATTAAAAGTCAATGCAACCTGGACTCTCAATATGAAAGATTACCAAATAAAACCTCCTGGCATACTTTTTTATCGCGTTAGCGAAAATGTCGATATATCACTTTCCGCAATGTTATCACCAATGTAATTTCATTATCATGAGCACCCCAAAGACGCCCATTTTATCTGTAATTCTAATCATTTGCCTTGCAACAAATCTACAAGCACAAATGAAAAGGGAACGTTATAACCCTGTTGAAAATGTTGAAAACGCATTCTGGACCCCTACCCTAGTTGCCCAGTCAACGACGCATCATTTGGAAGCCCGTAATTTAAATGTTACGATTATGCATAGTTTTGGCATTGCTACTTCCAACGTCATTAACAATTTTTTTGGCCTGGACAATGTGCAGAATGTACGAATCGGTCTTGATTACGGTATCACGGACCGCTGGGAAATCGGTATTGGGCGTTCTTCTTTATTAAATGTTATTGACATACGATCAAAATATGCCATTTTTCATCAAAAGTCTGATAACTCGGTCCCACTGAGTCTTTCAATTAAAGGGGATCTGGGGATTGTTAGTCAAGAGAACCAAAAGCCGTTTAAAGATGATGTAAGTACGCTTGTCAGCGCAGTTGTTTCAAGAAAATTCAATAAGACATTCAGTCTGCAACTATCTCCGATGTATGCACATTTCAACGATGTGAATGCCGAAGAGGAAAATAATCTCTACGCAGTTGGCATAGGTTCACAAATACATTTATCCGAACGTTATTCGTTCATTGTCGAATATTATCCATTACTAGGGAGCAGAAACAACAAGACAAAGAATTCTTTCTCAATGGGCATTGATATACAAACCGGCGGACACGTTTTCCAGCTCTTTTTTACTTCCACTTATTGGCACCTGGAACAATACATCATCGCTCAGAATGACAAGCAGTTTTGGGCCGGTGACTTCCGGTTTGGGTTTAACATAAACAGGGTTTTTGGTTTATAAATAGCCTAATAAACGGCTGTAGGTTATCCCGATTATGATCCTTACTCAGCTAGAGAGACTGCCTCTCGGGCTACATCCCGGTTGTACTCAAATGCCAGGTTTTTATAGTTTATAATGTCAACAATCGTTCCTATAGCACAAAGGCCTCCCGTCAACAGGTACAAAATTCCCATTCCCAATTGCCCGATAAGGAACCGGTGGACACCAGCGACGCCAAAAAATCCGATTATTGCCGTCAACAAGATCGTTTGTGGGTCTTTTCTGCGGGCACGGTACACCCTTGTAAAACGATCGGCGGAATCATCATCCATGGGTTGCATAAGTTTGGAAACATATGCCGCTTCGTCCCCTTCCAATTCCGGTAAATAATCTATCATCCTGGCCATAGTCAGTTATTTTTATTGGGATTATAATAGTTCTTTTTAAACAGTAATTGAATAATTCTATAACTTAAAACAATAATAGTAAAAGGTCCTAATATATTTGCTTTCAACGCATTACCAAATTCACCATGAAAGGTATAAGCTATTGAATGCCCCAGGCCATCTCCGGGACAAAAAGAGAAACCCATAAGGTGAAACAGGCAAAAATCCGTACCACCGGCAGCGTGAGGGTTCATAAATGCTAAAAGGAGTAACCCCACCGAGAAAGCGGCAATTTCAAAATAATTCTTAAACCAATAACGAATTTTCGGCTTCATCTCCACATTTTATTCCTACGATTTAAGCAATTGCTTGTTACGATCCGATGATATCCCATTTGTTTCAAAATAGTATAGTAATAAACCTACGTTCTTGAAAACATTGGTATGATGTTATAAAAACAAAAACCTATTCACTATTTTTAGCTTTGGGACGCAAGATCATAAATAGAAATCAAAAGCTGTAATAAATGTCGATGGCATGAAAAGTATTTCTCAATTTATAACCGAGAATTCTTTTAAAAAGACCATCCAAAGAATAGCCGTTATTTTTATAGTATTTGGTTTTTGGAGCCATGTTCTGAAAGCTCAACAAAATGATAGTCTAACGGTAAAACTTGCTCCAATTGAAATTACTGCTGCTCGAACAACAATAAGTTCTGCAGATCCCCCACTTTCACTGAGTATTTTATCCCGCGACTTGGAAACAATCAACAGCTCTCCTTCCTTATCGCTTGAAGGTATTGGTAGGCAGCTACCGGGTTTGTGGGTTAATGACAGGCAGAATTATGCCTTGGGAGATCGCATGATGATACGAGGGGTCGGCTGGAGGTCCGCTTTTGGGGTACGAGGCATACAGGTTGTCTTGAATGGCATTCCACTTACAGTGGCAGACGGGCAGACGATGACCAATGTTATTGAACCCGCATTCATTCGAAGAGCGGAACTGATACGAGGTCCTGCCGCTACATACTGGGGTAACAGCAGCGGCGGAGTCCTGTATTTATCCACAAGGCCTGTCAATGAGGTCAATCATGACTACCTACGTGTCCGAACGATGGCCGGATCCTTTGGTTTGCGAAAAGCTGAAGCAGAATATTCATTATCCAACCCCCATCATAAGATGAATGTCTACTCCAGTTACCTGTCTACAGACGGCTTTCGTAATTATAGCAGTTCAGAGCTGTTTAGAACCGGGATAGCAGGGACTATTAAACTGACTTCCAAAAGCAGAATGAGGTACCAGGCCAATGCCATTTATATGCCTAAAGCTCAGCATCCCAGTAGCCTTACCGAGCAGCAGGCGAAACAAACCCCTACCCTTGCCGCCCCTGCCTTTATTGCTTCCGGAGCCGGCAAAACAATAACCCAGCCCCAGGCCGGCTTATTATACACACTGAATACTTCAGCCGGCCTCTTAAGCATCTCCGCTTACGGAATTTATCGTGACCTCGAAAATCCATTGCCATTTGCAATTATAGCATTAAATCGCTGGGCAGGTGGAATTCGGGCTTCCCTTGAAAAGAGCTGGAAAAGTTTGGACCTCAAGATCGGTAGTGAAATTAAGCTGCAAAATGATGACCGCATGGAATTTGATAATATTGGAAATCCTGAACGCGGGGCTATTCAAGTCGATCAAGTGGAGCGGGTCGTAAACGAAGCTTTTTTTGTTACCGGAACCTACCATTTAGGATTATTCGATATGATGGGAGGGCTGCGCTATGACCGCATTCGATTCACTGCAGATGCCGCCCGCGAGAATCAATCCGGAGAACGTAATTTTAAGTCTGTAAGCCCCAATATTGGAATCAGGTATTCGAGAAACGGGCAAACAGTATTCGCTAATCTCAGCACTTCTTTTGAAGCACCCACAACTACTGAATTGGTCAATCGTCCGGGGAATGGAAATGGATTTAACCCTTCTATCGACCCAGAACAGACTGTCGGCTTTGAAATGGGAATAAGGGGCACAAACAATAAGGGATCCTTACGCTATGATTTAACAGCATATCGAATGTGGATAAATGACTTGTTGTTCCCATATCAATTAGCAACCAATGGCCCCATATACTATCGAAACCAGGGACAAACAAATCACACCGGAATCGAGGGGCATATTTCATGGAAATTTGATCGACATTGGAATATAGGTTTAACATCCACCCTCGTGGAGGCAAAATTTAAGGAGGGGATGACCTTAGACAGCCTTTCCTTATCCGGGAAAAACGTACCCGGTATTCCCAGATATCGCTTTTACGGCATTGTCAGTTATTCTTCGGGAGAGATTCTCGGTTCACTTTCCTATGAATATGTCAGCAGTTACGATGTTAACAATTTAAACACGGCCAAGAATGATCACTACAGTATTTTCGATGCGAAAATAAGCTATCAAGGAATCATTTCAGGGACTACAATGCGGTTTCAACCCTTTCTGAGTGTGAAAAATTTACTCAATACCCGGTATAACGGTTCTGTAGTAATAAATTCTTCCGGGGGGAGATATTACGAACCTGCCCCCGGCAGGAGCTTCCAAATAGGGTTTTCGATCCTTTTGTAAGAATCCCTTAATCTTCCTAAAGCCATTTTAACTTGTAACAAATGCCCTTTTAGCTATCTTGATATATAAATAATGGCTCAAACCATTAGTTAAACGGAGCATATTATGTTAAAACATCTACTATTTATTGTCCTATTGTGTGGCGGCGCCTATTACTATTGGACCACACGTCCTGTTACTCACGGACCAGGCGTGATTGCCCCTGAAACCCCTGTTCAGGAGTCAGCATTCAATGTTGATAAAAGAGAATATAAAGGCATAAAAATTGTCCCCAAGGCCAAAATAAAGCTTGAAGCCCGCGTACTGTCGATTAAAAACTATTATTTCGACAACTTTTCTGATTTAACCCCTACCGATATCGTCTTTGGATGGGGGCCAATGTCGGATGAAACAAATTTGGATAAAATCATGGTTCGTCAATCCGACCGATCTTTTTATTTTGAAATGACGAGTCCCCCTATTTCACAACCCAAGATGTGGCAGCATACGGCAAATATGCATCTCATTGGGCCTACCGAGGCAATTCGTAATAAAATCAGCTCGCTTCGAAAAGGACAAATCATACGCATAGACGGTTACCTGGTTAATGCCGATTCGCCGCAGGGCTGGACATTAAAAACATCATTGACGAGAGACGATATTGGAAAAAATTCCAGTGAATTAGTTTGGATAAATAGCATAAGTATTCTTTAATTGGAGCTGCAATAAAATCAATTAAAGAATTAAAATGTATGTCCTGGCTTAAAGAGGTTATTGTTGATGTAGCCGCAACTATCCTTATTGTCATTGGTGTTTTCGTATCCCAACCGATCCTTAACGGAATTATTATAGGTTATACGGTCCTTCTGCTTATCACAAAAGTTATTGTCCTCTTTGGTGACAGTTTTTTAAACATGATGAACAAGACCACAACCGGAGCGCCACAGTGGTTTACTCATATGCTCTATGCAACCAATACTGTCACATTGTTACTATTTCATTGGTGGTACGCCGGTGCGGGATGGGCCATCATATGGATTGTTTCGTATCTGACTCAGCGCAAGATCGACAAAAGAAAGGGAAAATAATTTCTCCGTCCTTATCCACCATTTACCCGGAATAAAACACTCCCCCGGGTCCGTGTCGTTAAAGTCATATTTTAGGAATGATATAGTTGCTACAAGCATTTATTTTATTGCTGAAACTTCAAATCCAAACAAAATAACCTATGAAGTCATTTAAAGTAAGCATTCTCTTGCTCTTACTCTCAGTAACACTCATCGAATGCAACCAATCCTCCGAAGCACAAAATTTGAGTTTCAATTCAGATAATGGCGACATAACCCTTCCGCAAGGATTCCAAGCAGTAGTAGTGGCAGACAGCGTCGGAAAGGCTCGTCATATTGCCGTTGCCCCCAATGGTGATATTTATGTCGCCCTGTCCCACCTCAAAAATGGAAATGGGATTGTTGCTCTGCGGGATGTTAACGGAGACGGGAAGGCGGATCAAAAAGAATACTTTGGAAATCTTACCGGAACCGGGATAGACCTTCACGATGGATATCTTTATTTCAGTAATGATACCTCTGTAGTTCGGTATCGGATGCGTGAACATAACCTTGTGCCTTCCACTACGCCAGAAATTGTAGTTTCGGGATTTCCAGAGCAAAATCAGCATGCCCCCAAAGCTTTTACCTTTGATAATAAGGGCCACATTTATGTGAATGTAGGCGCGCCCTCGAATTCGTGCCAGGAAAAGGACCGTACCAAAGAATCACCGGGAATAGACCCGTGTCCATTGCTGGAAAAACACGCCGGGATCTGGCAATTTAATTCCAATAAAACGGGGCAAACACAAGATGCAGATGGCCACCGCTATGCAACCGGACTGAGAAATGTCGTCGGGCTCGACTGGAATAAGGGAAATAATACCCTTTATGTAACACAGCACGGACGGGATCAACTGTATCAAAACTGGCCGGATTATTATACAAAAGAAGATGGCGCGGAATTACCGGCCGAGGAATTCTTTGAAGTGCACGACGGCGATAACTTTGGATGGCCTTATTCCTATTACGATCAACATAAACAGAACATCATGTTAGCCCCCGAGTACGGAGGCGATGGTAATAAAACGGTTAATGAAAGTAAATGGGCCGGTCAGTTTAAGGAGCCAATCATGGCTTTCCCGGGGCACTGGGCGCCAGATGATTTAATTTTTTATACCGGAAACGAATTTCCAGAGAAATATCAAGATGGGGCGTTCATTGCTTTTCATGGTTCATGGAATCGAGCTCCTCTCCCACAACAGGGATATAATGTGGTTTTTATTCCGTTTAAAGGGGATAAGCCATCCGGTGACTATGAAGTTTTTGCTGACGGATTCAAAGGGAAAGAAATCCTTGAAACCCCAAGTATGGCCACTTATCGACCGGTCGGACTCGCTATAGGCCCAGATGGTTCACTATACATCACTGATTCTCAAAAAGGAAAAATCTGGCGCATAGCCTACACCAAAAAAGAGTAATCTAATCCAAGGTAGGCAGTATTCTTGCTGCCTATCTTTAATTATCGCCTAAATTCCAGGTTATATTATCTCCATTCGATTGGATTATCTGCTCAAAATCAGGTTGATCGACATTTTCGCCTTGAACAATTCGAAATGTATATTCAACATCAATTACGAGCCGGCGAACTGTAATTGAACCCAACGGGCTGAGCGACCCAACTTTAGAAAATGTTCCTCCGGTGGTGACATTGGAAGATTGGTAAACATCGTAACCTGTGTTTGTTTTATTATTGATCGTCAACCTGTACTCCAGTACATTTTCTGCAGGATCGTAAGTGCAGGCCACACCTATCAGCAATAATACGGTAAAAAAAGCAACACAAGTAGTAAGAAATTTCATAACACGGGAAACTCATCTAAAGTGTGTCAATGAATGTTTTTCATTAACCTGTGAATTCATAAATATAGTTCCCATTGCGGCAAATAAAGCTTCCTCGTTTTTATTCGGAAATTCTTCCAAGACGAGTCGGGACGGTTAAGGAGACCTATTTTTAAAATATGGTTATAATAGGTTGATGTAGATATCCATTTGGGAAAAGATTAAAAATTTAACTTTCCTTCCTTTCCATAAATTCGATCGCTTCCTGAATGTCTGTAATCAGCGGATCGAATGTACCCTTAGCCGCCCGTTGGTTGAGGGTCCAAACAAATACACTGGCTATAAGAACAATGGCAATATAAATTACCTGTTCGGTGAGGCCGGAATCAAACCCCAAAGTAAACAAAAACAATCCTATGTCTATGGGTATAATATACCACCAAGCTACATTGCGGAGAAGCTTTTTGTGTTTACGAATGCTTTTCAGCTCAAGCTCAAGATATTTTCGCATAGGTTGATCCGGAGAAGGCTCACGGGCAAATGTTTGAGACTGTGTCTTCTTAAGTTTATACCAGATAAAAATTCCCGACAAAATAATAGCGACACTCCCCACCTGCTTCCAGATCGATTCCA
>JASFMR010000029.1:0-33819 GCA_050117475.1 Balneolaceae bacterium
GGTCCCATGCGGCGTAGCTACCGATGATCAACTCTGTAGAGCCTGGGATAAAGCTTTTCGTACTGATACAAAATCTCCTTTCGGGGGTATTGTCGTGGTTAATAAAGAATTGAACCTTGAGACAGCAGAAAAAATTGACGAAATTTTTACTGAAATTATTATTGCTCCTTCCTTTAGTAGTGAAGCCCTTGACCTGCTTCAACAAAAGAAAAATCGCAGACTGATTAAGTTAAAAAAACATGTCAGCATGGGGGCTAAAGAACAATTCCGTTCAATCTTTGGCGGCGCACTCAGCCAACAGGCTGATTATAAAGTAATATCGGAAAAGGAGCTCAAAAGTGTCACAAAGAGAAAACCTTCGAAAGAAGAAATTGAAAACATGCTATTTGCATGGAAGGTTGTCAAACATGTTAAATCAAATGCTATCGTCTATGCAAAGAGCAATCGGACTATTGGCATTGGAACCGGGCAAACAAGTCGGGTAGAATCCTCTCAAATTGCAATCGCAAAAGCTAACGAAGAAGGTTTGTCACTCGAAGGAACCGCAATTGCATCTGACGCTTTTTTCCCGTTTCCTGATGGGGTTGAAGCAGCGGCTGAAGCCGGAGCAACCTGTGTTATCCAGCCGGGAGGAAGCATTCGTGATGACCAAGTCATTGAGGCAGCAGATCATCTGAATTTGGCTATGGTCTTTACCGGAAAACGTCATTTTAGACATTAAATTTGGAGCAATGTTTCTTTTTTTATTTTATTTCCAATAATTCGCAAAAAGAGTAACAAAATTGTATTTTCCTTTTTGCATAAAAATCGGCGAATAAATTTGATTACTCCCAGCACATCTACAATAATTTACCATGGACAGAAACGCAACTAAAGAGAAACAAAATCAACAGAAGAAAGGTTGGTTCGACTGGCTATATACCGATATTGCTATTGATCTCGGTACCGCCAATACGCTCATCTATTCTCGGGGGGAAGGGATCGTGCTCAACGAACCATCCATCGTAGCATTAAACATGCAGAATGAACCTGTAGCCACGGGCCATGAAGCTAGGCTAATGCACGAAAAAACGCATAAAAATATCCGAACAGTACGGCCGCTAAGAGACGGAGTCATTGCCGACTTTGAAGTTGCCGAACAAATGATACGGGGCATGATCGACAAAGTGAAAATGAAGTGGTATTCAAGTACCCGCCAAATGGTCGTATGTGTACCAAGCGGTATCACAGAAGTGGAACGGCGTGCGGTACGCGACAGTGCCGAACATGCTGGAGCCAAATCGGTATATTTAGTCGACGAACCCATGGCTGCCGCGATAGGTATTGGACTGAATGTTCACGAACCTATTGGAAATATGATTGTAGATATTGGTGGTGGGACCACAGAAATAGCCGTTATTGCCCTTTCGGGTATTGTTTATGCACAATCTGTTCGTTTGGGGGGAGATGAGCTGAACGAAGATATAATTAACTATTTCCGGCGAAATCATAATCTTCTGATCGGGGAACGAACAGCAGAAAAGATAAAATGCGAGATAGGTTCAGCTGCTCCGTTAGATGAAGAGCTCGAAATGATTACGAAAGGCCGAGACTTGGTAAATGGGGTACCTCGAACACGTCATGTCACTTCCAAAGACGTGCGGGAAGCTATTTCGGAGTCGGTTAATACTATTGTTGAATCGATCACGAAGTCACTCGAGCAAACACCGCCGGAATTATCTGCTGATATACTTGACCGCGGGATTATGCTAACCGGGGGTGGAGCAAAGCTCAAAAATCTTGACAAACTGATCATGGAAACAACCGATCTGCCCGTTCATATTGCCGAAGATCCCCTGACGGCGGTTGTACGTGGTACCGGTGCTATTTTAGAAGATCTGGAATACTATCGAACGGTCATATCTTAAAGGGGAATAAAGTGGATGCGCATTCGACTTCCAAGAATAGCTGATGCTAAAGACCACATTATAACAGCGCTTTTACTAGTAGTGGCTATAGCACTGATGATCGGCCGCTATCAAGGCGGCCTGAACAATCTGCGAAAAGTTTCTATAACTTTATTCAGCTATTTGGAAGAGCCGCTTTCGAATGTCCGTATTTACCGACAAGCACTTAAAACGAATACCTACCTGCGCAAACAGAACGTTTTGCTGTTAGATGAACTTAGCCGTCTTCGTGCTGCCGGCCAGCGAAATAAGGAACTGCGGAAAATGCTGCATTTAAGTTCTAAAAGCGAATTGAGTCTTTACCCTGTTCAAATAGTAGGCAAAGAGCTAAACCAAGTAGCAAATTCTCTTACCGTGGATGCGGGTTCGGAACAGGACATCAAAGAGGGCATGCCCATGGTTTCGGCCGACGGATTGGTAGGAAAAGTCATTTTAACCGGTTACGGCTACTCCCAGGTAATGCCCTTTTTCAATACGCTTTTCAGAGTAAGCGCCAAGCTCCAGAATTCTAACGCCTACGGCATCATCTCATGGAATGGAAAAACTATCCGTGAATTGCAGCTAAAATACATCCCCCAGACAGTAAAAGTGGATACGGGCGAAACAGTGGTCACTTCGGGATACAGCAATCAGTTTCCCCCGAACATTCCCGTCGGAAAGGTCGTCCGCTCTGAACCCCAGGCCGGGAAGGAAACACAAATAGTATACGTGAAACCTTTTGTCAACCTCCATGAGATTGCCGAAGGCTTTATTGTCAAATTTGAGCCGGATACCACAATCCAAAATCTTAATCAACAATACGAAAACCTCATAGAATGAATCTGGAACGTTTCAAAAATATCGGAATTGGTATCGGGTTCCTTTTAATACAGATTACCCTGTTCCGCCATTTGAAAATATTTCAGATGCAACCCGACTTGGTTTTAATTTTTTTGGTTTGGTACATGGCCCAGAAAGATCGGACCTCCGCAATACTTATGGCGGCAGGCCTCGGCTTTCTACAAGATGCCATGCTGGATTTCTGGGGACTAAATATGTTTTCCAAGACGTTGTTAGTATTCATTGGCTATAATTTCATACCCAAAGGGTCAAAAGCAAGATTGCTGGTGGGGCAAGTTTTTCTGACGATATTCATCGCAAGCTTTTTGCATAATTTGATATTTTTGGGTCTCAATACCCTTATACAGAATTATTCGGCGGAGATTTTTTTCTGGCGCAATCTATTGGGAAACAGCCTTTATACTGCTTCCTTAGCCAGTTTCATCCAGTTGTTTAGAACTAAATGATTTAAAATAGAATGCAATACCGTCAAAAAAAACGCAAAAAGGTATCCATCCGCGTATTGCAGATTGGCATTATTTTGTTGAGCCTAATTATCCTGGGACGGTTATTTCAACTCCAAATTATAGAGCATGATACCTACGGCCCACTTAGTAGACAAAATTCGTTACGACAGGAGGTCATCAGTCCGGCACGGGGACTTATTTACGATCGCGACGGCAACCTCCTGGTAGATAATGAACCTATTTATTCTATCACTATAACCCCCGCCAATTATAACAAGAAGAATACCCCTCTCTTGGCACAGCTGCTTGGTTTGCCGGTAGACGAAGTTAAAAAACGAGTTAAAGAAGCCACTGAATACTCATGGTACCGCTCTTCACGTCTTTTCACAGAAGTTGATTTCAAAACCTTTTCTATCATCCAAGAAAATATTTGGCGACTTCCGGGAATTGGACACCAAATTGAAAGCAAACGGCACTATCCGGTTGACAGCCTGCGGGCTTCCCAAATACTTGGTTACCTCAGGGAAGTCTCAAAAAGAGAATACCTGACTACCGAAGACTATCATCTTGGAGACAAAGTAGGAAAAAGTGGTCTGGAGATGGCCTATGAAGACAAACTCAGAGGTCATGTAGGAACTGAATATATCCGTGTCAATGCCATGGGGCAGAACCTCGGCCCCTATAAAAATGGTGCCATTGACGAAGCTCCCAAAAAAGGATCAGACATTTATACCACTATTGACACCGACCTCCAATTGCTTGCAGAAGACCTGATGAAAGGTAAACGGGGAGCTGTTGTCGCCCTTGATCCGAATGATGGTTCTGTGCTTAGTCTCGTAAGCGCCCCACAATACAAAATACGAAAATTGTCTGGCCGCATTGATGCCGAATATTGGAAATCATTGAACGCAGATACCACAAACCCACTTTTTGACCGTGCTATTTCAAGCAAACAACCGCCCGGATCAACTTTTAAACCCTTAATGGCACTTATGGGATTACAGATGGGGATTATTACCCCAAAAACGACCATTGACAGCCCCGGCTATTATTACAGGGGAAGGGTATACAAAGATCATGCAGATCCCGGGAAATATGACGTTGTAAAGGCAATACAAGAATCCAGCAATACCTTTTTCTTTTGGTTGATGGATAAAATCGTTAACACAAAAAGCATAAATCAATGGCATAAACTCGCAGCGGCTTTTGGATTCGGTCATAAAAACAATATCGACTTGCCCAACGAAACAGCCGGCATTCTTCCAGACAGTACCTATCTTGACCGTGTGCTCGGAAAAGGGAAATGGGGGATCGGCGATCAACTCAGCATGGGTATTGGGCAAGGCTTTCTGTCGGCCTCTCCGCTACAGATGGCTTTGTTAACGGCTCAAATTGCGAATGGTGGATACCGTGTTCAACCTCATCTTGTTCGGGCTATTAAGGAAAATAACGGCAGAATTAGGCTAACCAACAGCAACAAGAAAAAAATTAAATGGGTTAACAGTAAGGAAATCGACGTTGTAAAAGAAGGAATGCGCCGGGTTGTCACCAAAGGCACGGGCCGATTCTATGCAAAACTTGATAGCATACAGGTAGCCGGGAAAACGGGAACGGCACAGAATCCGCATGGACAGGATCACGGGTGGTTTATCTGTTTTGCACCTTTTAAAAATCCCAAAATTGCAGTAGCAGTACTCGTTGAAAATGGAGGTTTTGGATCCATTTCGGCGGCACCTATTGCCTCGCTGCTGGTTGAAAAATATCTTACGGGTGAGATAAACAGGCCTTACGTTTACAATTATGTGAAAAACTTCAAACCGCGGCCTCAAAAAAGTAACGAAGAAAGTACTGATGAATAACCTTCGCGAACTTAGTTGGTCACTCATTGCCCTCTGGGCCAGTTTAATTGGTGTTGGGCTGATAGCTATTTTTAGTGCTACTCAAGGTCCGGTGGCCGAATTTCTGCCCCATTATATTCAAGTTAATTTCTATAAACAGCTCATTTCTTTTGGAATTGCCATTCTCATACTAATCGGAATGCAGTTTGTAAATCCCCGTTCGTTTCAAGAGGGTTCCTACATATTTTACGGATTGGGGCTTTTATTGATGATTATCACACTCCTCTTTGGGAAAGAGGTCAATGGGGCCAAAAGCTGGCTTGCCCTGGGGCCCTTCAACCTGCAAGTCAGCGAATTGATGAAAATAGCTACTATCCTGGCAGTAGCAAACTTCTTGACTAATCGCCGTAATGTGTCTACCGAGAATATCAAAACTGCCCTTGTGACGGTGCTCCTCATCCTCGTACCGGCCCTCCTGGTGATCCTTCAAAACGATACCGGTACCGCAATTATATTTCTTGCTATAATTCCGGTGGTTTTATTTTGGTCTGGTCTGCCCTACGGTATCTCACTGTTTATGATATCTCCTGCTATAGTTGGTTATATGAGTATAATTGCCTGGTACTGGGGGTTAGTGTCTGCAATCATACTTTGCTTAGTCATCTTTATGCTGCGCCGCAGTACCTGGCTCACCTTTGCTTCATTTGTTACGGGCATAATGATTGTCATTGGGGTTCAGGTTGCATTGTTCCAGGTTCTTCAGCCTCACCAAAGGGCCCGCATCCAAGCCTTTACAAATCCCTCTTTTGATCCACAGGGAGCGGGCTGGAACGTATTGCAGGCGAAAACTGCTATCGGATCCGGCGGAGTTTACGGTAAAGGCTTTATGGAAGGAACACAAACCCAACTACGATTTCTCCCGGAACAGTGGACTGATTTTATCTTTTGTGTAATAGGGGAAGAATTTGGATTTCTGGGGGCTGGGTTTGTAGTACTTTTGTTTCTGATACTAACTATACGTTTATTAATAGCCGCAGCTGCCCACAAGCATCCTTTTGCCCAGCTTGTGATGATAAGTGTTACCACCGTCTTTTTCGCCCACTTTTTTATTAATGTAGGGTCCGCAACAGCCCTGTTGCCTGTTATTGGTGTGCCATTGCCCTTTATCAGCTATGGGGGGTCTGCATTGATAACAAACACTATGATGTTGGCAATTTGCCTGAATCTGGACTTCTATAAACGTCAATTCAGCATTTACAGATAGGCCGATCTCGGCGGCCCTTAATCATCAATCAATTTATCGGTTCGTAACCGGAAACTCTGTCTATGATATTTGGTTGCGCCATGTTTCTTTAGACCACGAAAATGTTTTTCCGTTGGGTAACCGACATTGGTATCCCATCCGTAGTGGGGATATTTTTCATGAAGTTTTATCATCCAGTTATCCCGATAGACCTTCGCAATGATAGAAGCAGCAGCAATACTCATCGACCTGTCGTCCCCTCCCACCAGGCAAGTATAAGGGAATAAACCGGAGCTGAATCGATTCCCGTCTACCAACAGATAATCAGGATCAGCCCCATTATTCTCTGCACATCGATTCATCGCTTTAATCGAAGCATGTAAGATATTCAATTCGTCAATTTCTTCAGGAGAGCACCATTGAATAGTCCAATATAAGGCAAGCTCTTTAATTTGGACGGCAAGTTCTTCACGCTCTTTCAGCGAGAGCGCCTTACTGTCCCTAATACCATCAACAAATGTTCCCGGTTTAAAAATAACTCCTGCTGCCACAACCGGTCCTGACAGGCAACCCCGCCCCACTTCATCAAGTCCCATAATACGTTCAAATCCTTCTTCCCAAAGCCTGCGCTCAAAACGAATGCGATCTATAGTATCCCCATTAAAATTTCCTGCCTTGCTCATTACAATGAATTAATTGATCTTTTTAATCGTTACATTTTTACTGAAGTGAAAGTTAATCTTTTTGCCATGCATTTCAAGTATCAACAATGGGATGAGAGATTTGCCAAAAGAAATCAAAAATCCCCTTTTGAAACCTTATGGGATCTTTTCCAGGAGTTATTGACTATCGCGAGCGGGGATGTCTCTCAAGCTTTGCGATGGCTCACTGAGCTGGATAAAGAGTACGGAATAACCGATCAGTTTGACGACGGGTATGGGATGGGGGATTTTGTAGATGAATTAAAGGAACGTGGCTATATTGAGCACGATGCCAGGCAGAATATGCTCATCATTACCCGTAAAACGGAACAAAGTTTACGAAAGCGTTCATTGGAGGAGATTTTCAGAAACCTTGAAAAAGGAGTCGCGGGGGGGCACCAGACCAATTATACCGGGCAAGGCCTTGAACGTCAACCAGAAACCCGCCAGTGGCACCAGGGAGACGACGTTTCCAATATTGACAGTGTTGGTACCATGATGAACATGCTTAAACACAGCAATATCGACCAAATGAGCCTTCGGGAAGACGATATTAGGGTACACGACACTGATCATTACACCTCGGTTGCAACGGTGTTACTTATCGATTTGAGTCACTCCATGGTATTGTATGGTGAGGATCGTATTACTCCCGCCAAAAAAGTGGCAATGGCGCTATCCGAACTTATTCTCAATAGCTATGCAAAAGATTCCCTCGACATCGTAGCTTTTGGAAATGAAGCCTGGCAAGTTGATATTGAAGATCTACCCTACCTCAAAGTGGGTCCCTACCATACAAACACACAGCAAGCTCTTCAACTGGCGAGACACATCCTTCACCGCAGAAAATTTGCCAATAAACAAATATTTATGATTACAGACGGGAAACCTTCCTGTATCATTGAAAACGGGAAGATGTATAAAAACAGCTTTGGGCTTGATCGTAAAATAGTAAATAAGGTATTGGATGAGGCGGTACAGTGCCGGCGTGACAAGATTGACATCACCACCTTTATGATTGCCCGTGATCCATATCTTCAAAATTTTGTCAGGGAACTTACAGAGGCTAATAAAGGCCGAGCGTATTTTGCCTCACTGGACAACCTCGGCGGGTACATCTTTGAAGATTACATCCGCAATCGAAAAAGAAGAGTTAAATAAAAAAGGCGGCTTCCTGTTAGAAGCCGCCCACCCATTATATACTCTAGATGGAAGTCGCTAAATACCTAACTCATTCATCACCTGTTCGGTGATGTTATATTTCTGCTTTGCCTCATCCGAAGCATAAAGGATGATTACATCGCCACCGCTGGTATTCGTGTTGATCACATAAGTAAGTCCCATTCGCTTGGCTACCTTACTTACAGCAGAGTCAATCTGGTCAAGTAATGGACTTATAAGTTCCTGCTGTTTCTTTTGGATCTCTTGTTGTGTTTGTGTTTGATATTGCTGCAGTTCTGCATTCAGTTTTCCAAGTCGTTCTTGCTCTTTTTGCTTGGCTTCATCAGAAATTACCGCTTCCTTTTGCTGGTATTCCGAAACTTGTTTTTGGAAATCTGCTTGTTTGTCAGAAAATTCCTGACGTTTTTTATCGATAAAATTTTGAAGCCGTTGCTGCACAGCTTTCATTTCTGGCATCTTATTCATTACCGCTTGGGGATCAACATACCCAATTTGCAGGTCTTGCTGAGCATTTGCAGTTGAAATACCCACAAAACCGATCACCGATAAACAAAGTAGAGATATTGATAATATTCGTTTAATCATGAGCCTAATCATTTTTTCAGTTAGTTCTTAGCAGATGTTTCTTTGATTTTTTGAAGCACATCGTCTGTAATATTTAACTTCTGACTTGCAGAGTAATAGATAACATTTTCTCCGGTACTTGTTGCTTCATTAAGTACAAAATCCAAATCTCGCGCTTTTGCCACGTCGGAAATCGCTTGATTCATTTGATTATACAACGGTTGTAATAAAGTGGCTCTGCGTTGTTGAACCTGCTGCTGAATATCCTGTTGGAATTGTCTCAGAGAGGACTCCATTTGGGTGAGCTTATTTTGTACCTGCTGCACCTGTGCATCAGACATGCTCGCCTTGTTTTTTTGAAAAGCAGCTACTGAATCTTGAAACGCAGTAGTACGTTGTTGTAAGTCTCCCCTTTTCTGCTGGATAAAATCATTCAGCTTTTGTTGAACTTCATTTCGCTGCGGCAGTTGGTTCATGACTTCCTGGGTATTCATATACCCAATCTTCAACTGACCATAAGCAGTAAAACTGCCAACAAATAAAAACAGGATAAACGTACTTAGTATCTTTTTAACCATTGTATCAATTTATCTTAATATTTTTTGCTTTAAAGCGTGTGAGTATAACAACTATTTTTATTAATTGCTTGCTTCTTTCAACGTAATACCCAACTCTTGTAGTACCTTATCATTCAAATTCCATTTCTGGAGGCTGTAAAGCATGTTTGAATTCTGAGCACGGTCAAAAACGAAATCAAAATTTTGCCGTTGAGCAACCGTATTTATAGCATTGAATACTTTCCGTTGTATAGGTTCAAGCAATTCTTTCTGTTTCTGAAAATATTCACCTTTCTCACCAAATTTTTGATCCATATACTGCTGACGCTGCCGTATCTTATCCTGAATTTCTTGCTGCTTTTGTGCACGTAATTCGTCGGTATATAAAATCTCTTTAGCCTGAAAATCCTCTTTCAGCTGATCGATCTCATCTTTCAATTGCTCCAATTTATTATTCCAATCCGAACTTATCGACCGTAGCTGTTGCTGAACCCCTTGGTATTCTGGCATATTTGAAAGAATATAATCTGTGTCAACATATCCTATCTTTTGTTCTTGAGCCATTCCCTTGTTTGCCCAAAACGCCAACAGAATCAGAAATGAGACAAGAAAAATATGTCGGGAGTGGATATTCACTAAAATGGAGCTCCTATATTAAACAGAAATTGCCATTCACCGGGCCTTACGTTTGTTCCCGGAATGCCGTCCAGACGATAGCCATAACTCAAATCGACCAACCCGAGAATAGGCAGATAAATGCGGGAGCCAAAGCCAACAGCTCGTTTTACATCAAAAGGTGAAAACGACTGCGTGTCCAAATAGGCGTTACCTGCGTCAAAAAACATATAAGGGTACACCTGGGCTTGCTGTTCCGTAATAGCAGGATAGCGAAGCTCTAAAGAGTATTTTGCATACAAGCGGCCACCGACGGGCTGCCCATCCCTATACGGAGAAATAGAGCCATTTTGGCCACCTGGAAATCCTCGTAAATCTATGTTGTCATCCAGGAAGGATTGACGCTGTTGCAGTTGGGTACCACCTAGCTTAAATCGTTGGAAGTCACTTCTTTTGCCGGACAGGAGGTATCCAAGATAACCGTACTCGACAGTATTCGTCATCACTAATTTGCCGACAAGCGTTGTATGATTCTGGTAACTGGCTTTCAGCTTATAAAACTGTGCAAATCCGGGTAAGGGTGGAGCCAATTCACCGGACAGTGATAATTTTGATCCCGTAGTGGGTGAAATCCGGTTGTCCGTCGAATTCCGCTCAATAACCTGTTTGATACTAAGGATGTTAGAAACACCATCGGGCAAAAATGAAGCTCCGCCATTTACATCGTACAACTGATACGACAAGACCGTCTGGTGGGTAAAGAAATCGTCCGGCCACTTCAGACGTCGGCCCAGAGAAACCGAACTTGACACCAATTTATATTTCTGAGGACTATTCCGATAATCCACCAAATCATAACTCATATTTACACCGAGAGAAAGAGGGCGACCGGCGAGCCACGGTTCCTGGAAACCGAGGCTATAACTTTGATATCCCCCTCCGGTAACTTGAACACCCAGCGATAATTTCTGTCCGTCTCCGGACGGGATAGGATTCCAGCCCTTTCCTTTTATGGCTCGTTGAATTGAGAAGTTATTAAAATTCAGACGGGCAGAAAGAATCAGACCGATACCACGTCCGCCAAATCCGCCGGAAAACTCAAAATTATCGGTACTTTGCGACTCATCCAGCTGATAACTGATATCAACGGTATGATTATCATGGTCCGGGTTTAAATTCGGTTTAATCGATTGCTGACGAAAATAGCCCAGCTGTCCCAACTCACGAATAGTCCTTATAATCGCCTGACGATTATATTTTTGCCCCGGCACGGTGCGTAAAGTCCGTCGAATAACATCATCATGGGTTTTGGTATTACCGGAAAAGGACACCTGTTGCACATGAGCTATTTCATCTTCATAAATATTCATGTGCAAGTCTACAGAATCTTGACCCACAACATCTATTTGAGGATCTACCCGAAAGAATAAATACCCGATATTATTATACAGACTCGTGATATCAGGGCCGGATTGGTTCAGCTTCATCCGAGTCTCAAACTTTTCCTGGTCAAACACATCTCCCTTCTCAAATCCCAGCACATCGGTAAGTTCCTGATCGGTATAAACCGTATTTCCTTCCCATGTAATATTACGAACCTTATACTGGGGACCTTCATGAACCGAAAGATTCACTTTAATACCTCGTGCCGGTGTATTAAGAACGAATAAGCGGTGCTGAGTATAGGGAAAGGTATAGACCGTGTCGCTGGTAACACGGAAATCGAGGTATCCGTGTTTGCCATAAAATTGTCTCAGGTTATCTTTGGCTTTCTGGAAATCCTCATCTTTATATAACTTCTTTGAGAAAAATTTCCACCATTTATCCTCTTTAATTTCACCAAGTGCTTTTGTCAGTTGGTGATCACTAAATGCCTCATTACCCGAAAAAGAAATATCCTTAATTTCAAGTCGCTCACCGGGGTCAACACGAAAATATACCGTCACACGATTCCGAACGGTATCGGTCTTGGACTTTTCTACATTTATTTTTGTAAACCAGTAGCCTTTCTTTTCATAAAAACGCTGAATGGTATGTATCGCCTGGGCAACCGAAGATTCTGTTACCGCATATCCCCGGAGCATTGTAATTTTTTCTCGCAGGTCTTTGCGCTGAGATCGTTTGACCCCGGTAATTTTATATTCTTCTAGCCGGGGCTGCTCCTGAACAATTATCTTCAGGTAAATTCCGCCGGATTCTCTTCCTGTTTCTACAATTCGTACATTTGAAAACAAACCGGTACGATAAAGATTTTTTATAGCGTTGCTGAGGTCGTCTCCCGGGATAGTAACTTGTCCCCCCTCCTGCAAACCACTGGTACCAATCACAAATTCTTTGCGAGAAGTGGTAAGCCCTTCAACTTCAATGCCCAGGATCTTAAACTGTTGAGGGCTTTCATTCATTGGATTTTCAATATTGATCGAAGAAGTTGTATCAGATGATACCCCTTGTGCCCATAATGGAATTGCAGTGATACAAAAAACAGTAAAAGCTAATAAAAATTTCTTCACGGAATTTGATTCTTGAAACAAAATTGAGCTTACGTTATTTATATGAAAGGTTAAGATGTCAGCTCTTGAACGTATTGACCTATCGATTTCTTTTGTGCTTTATCAGAAAGTTTCCCAAATCTACGTTCACGTTTTTGAAATGACTGGATGGCCTTATACAATTCCTTTCTCCGAAAATCAGGCCAGTATGTTTCAGTGATGTATAACTCAGAATAAGCAAGTTGCCATAAAAGGAAATTGCTTATACGATATTCACCGCTTGTGCGAATAATAAGTTCGGGATCAGGGATATTTGCTGTGGATAAATGAGCACTGATCATCTCATCATCAATATTGCTGGGATCAAGATTACCATTTTTAACCTGACAGGCCAATTTCTTGACAGCTTCTGTAATATCCCACCTGCCAGAGTAACTCAGGGCCAGGCACAAATGCAGACGGTCATTATCTTGGGTCAAGCGAACCACTTCCTCTAATTCTCGTTGACAGTTTTCAGGAAACCGCTCAACCTGTCCAATAGTTTGCAACCTAATGTCATTCTCATTTAAATTTTCAGCCTCTTCCCGGAGCGAACTGGCTAATAAACGCATTAAAGCATTGACTTCTATTTTAGGCCGTCCCCAATTTTCAGTTGAAAAAGCGTATAAAGTAAGGTATTTCACTCCTATTTGAGCACAGGCTTCGGTTATATCCCTAACAGAATCAACACCTGCCTTATGTCCATAACTACGAATATTGCCCCGCCTTTTGGCCCATCTTCCATTACCATCCATTATAATGGCAATATGTTTGGGGACTTCTCCTTGCTCCATAAGCAAGGACTGTGACTTCTTGTCACTGTCTTCCTGTTCTTTATTTGTTAATGAAATAGGCTTCAAGACGTAATACCCGTAATTAATTAAGCTATCAATATTAGAGTTTTATCCACGTTAATTCAAGAATAGAACAATTATAATTGACCAATATCCTTAGTAAGTGTTAACATTTCCAAAAGAGCTAACGAAGCTTCTGCTCCTTTGTTACCTTTATTCCCTTCAAGACCACAACGTTCACGAGCCTGCTGTACGTTATCGGTAGTTAAAACGCCGAACACCACAGGTTTATTCCCCATCATATTTAAATTTACTACGCCCCGATTTACAGCATCACAGACATAATCAAAATGTGGTGTATCACCTCGAATAACAGCTCCCAGTGTAACAACGCCGTCAACTTTTTCCAAGAGATGTTTGGCCGTAAAAGGAATTTCGTAAGCTCCCGGACAATAGGCGACTACAATTTGTTCATCTTCCAGTCCCTGACTTTTAAGTGCTTTAAGTGCACCATCTAATAATTCATCAGTAATAAATGAATTCCACCTGGCCACTGCCAGACCAATTTTAAAATCGGTTTCATTGGTATTACCTTTCAACACTGTGTGAGACATAAACTAAACCATAATTTTTTTCCGCTGCTGGGTCATTCGAATTAGGCGTTGTGCATACTTCGCATTAATAGTCACAATTCCAAAAAACTTTTGATATTCATTATTTCCGCCATGATAATCACTTCCGCCGGTAAGCAATAAGTTATGTTTTTCGGCGAATTTTTCGATGCGTTGCTGAGTCTGATAGTTATGGCTGGGATGGATAAATTCAATCCCATCCACTCCGGCTTCCACTAAGGCTTCCAACTCTTGTTCGGTATACAACTTCCCCGGGTGCGCGATAACAACCGCTCCTCCGGATTCCTTAACAGATTCTATTACTTTGTGATGCCCATAATAACCATTTTGGATATTTCCCAAGGCATCATCACTTAAATATCTAATGAAGGCTTCTTTAAAAGAAGCGACATATCCTTTATCAATTAGAACTGCCGCAATATGCGGACGACCGATATTCCCACCTTTTGCTTCCGCCTTGACTTCCTCGATGTCCAAATCAAGCCCTTCTTTGGAAAGCTCATTAATAATCCACTTGCCTCGATCCAGGCGCGAACGGTGATGATGAACCAATAGTTTATTAATTACCTCATGGTCAGGATCAAAACAATAAGCCAGGAGATGACACTCACGTCCGTCAAAATTCGACGTTATTTCAACACCCGGCAATAATTGAATACCTAATTCCTGCGCCGTCTCACGGGCTTTACGATATCCACGGATGGTATCGTGATCAGTTATGGAAATAATCTCAAGCTTATGTTTACCGGCCAGGCGAACTACATCCTTCGGACTCATATTGCCATCGGATTCAACGGTGTGGATATGTAAATCTGCTTTTCCCACGCTAGTTGGAAGATGAAAGGATATTCTTATAACGGTTCGGGTTATGAAAAAGGTCAATCGCCTGGTTTACAAAATGATCATAAGGCAACGAGGCGGCAATTTGTTCCTGCTTTCCCTTATATCGAGTAAGAAGTTCGAGATAGAGTTCTTTTTCAATCTCTTCCCTTTGTTCGTAAAAAGCCTTTTTCTTTAGTGAATCAATATGTTGACGAATTGCATCAATGTGCGTCTCAACGATTTTACCGCCCATTGAAGAATCAATCTTGGCCAGGTAAATTTCAGAGGAAGTCTGATAATGAAAACCTTCCTGTTCGAGAAATGTCATAAAGCTTTGATATAACTTATCAGAACTAAAAAGCTCAGCCAGTGAATCATGAGTTGCAGCATAATGGTTGGCAAAATCGAAAAACTGATTTTGATGCTGCAATGAACTCTGCAACAATGTTGGACGTGGGATGGAAATTTCGACATCCGGCGTTATACCGTTACCATCATAAACTGTACGCCCATTCCTTGTTTTAAATGCTCTCCTTAATGAATCTGGCTTTTTAACCACGCTGTTTCCTTCATCATGGGTATAAGTGACCGACTGTATACTTCTACCGCTGGGGATATAGTATCGCGCCGTAGTTATTTTTAAAGCTGTATTATAAGAAAGGGGACGCACAATTTGCACTAATCCCTTCCCAAAACTTTGTTGGCCCATGATAACAGCACGATCCAGATCCTGCAAAGCACCGGCCACTATTTCGGAGGCACTTGCACTTCCCCCATTTTGCAAAACAATGAGTGGCAAATCAGGTGCGATAGCAGATTCTCCGGTCCTAAAAACATCATTATGTTGGTTCAAACGTCCGCGTGTTTCTACTACCTTGATTCCAGGTGGAACAAATTTATCCACTGTGCCTACTGCTTCGTCCAGTAACCCCCCCGGATTGTTCCTTAGGTCTAGGATAAGCCCCCTAAGCTTTGTTTTTGATTGAAACTGTTCAATGGCATTCCGAATTTCTTCAGCAGTATTTTGCGAAAACCGGCTTAATAAAATATAACCTATGTCATGTTCCTTCCCTATGAGGCCAGCGTATGCAATATTCTTAACTGTAATCCTCTGTCGTTCAAGCTTAAAACTCAATGGATGATCAATCCCGTATCGATGAATTTCCAGCGTAACAAAAGTGCCCGGTTCACCCGTGGTTAAATTCTGTACCTCTTCCGGCGACATGCTGTCCACGGATACGCCATCAACCGCAATAATAACATCTCCGGTACGAATACCTTTGCGGTGGGCAGCATATCCTTCTATGGGCGCGATGACTACTATTTTCCCCTCTCTGTAACCTACATCCAGCCCAACACCGCCGTAACTGCCACGGGTGATAATCTCCATGTTCTGGCTGTCCGCCTCATCAATCAGAATCGTATATGGATCAAGCGATTCCAGCATCGCACCAATCCCCTTTCTCATCAGTTTTTCAGGATCCACCTGGTCAACATAATGCAGGGACACTTCGCGATACACCTCGCTGAAAATGGTGAAATTCTTTTTGATGAGGAAGTAGATATCGGGTCTTTGGACAAACCCCGCCACTGCCAGGGATACAACTATGAGAATCCCGGCTAAAACGACATTCCTCAGCTTCTTCATGATTGAATGTTAATCAGGAGTATTTATACGTAATTTTTGCCCGACATAAATTCGGGATCCATGCAGATTATTTAACCGTTTAATCTGCCTGACTGTTACACCAAATGAATTTGCAATCTCAATCAATGTATCATTTCGGCGTACAGTATATTGCGTTGCTCCCCCCGAATCGCCAGCAGAAGCAAGATATGCTTCAGTTACATTTTTGCCAGACCTCTGTTCTCGCTCAATTTGCTGTTTCTTGCTGAATGACCAACTATTAACCATGCGGTAATAAGATTTCTTCGACCGGGGCACATAAACCACCAATTTCTCTCCCGGACGAATTACATTTGAAGTACCGTTCCATGCACGAATATGAGAAGCACGGGTATCATACCATTCTGCAATATGCCCGATGGTATCTCCGCGTTTAACCTTATAGTAGAGTTTAACTGTATTTGCAGGGGCTTTGGCCCTGGAACGCGAACGAGAGGATGATGTATGCCCCCTGGGCTGATTTGTAGGCCTGTTTACCGCTATTTTCTCGCTACTTCCCGGTGCAAGAGGTACTACAATTTTCTGTCCCGGGTAAATAGTGTTTGAGAGATTCTCATTCGTTGCATATAACGCCCGTACAGACGTCCCATACTTTTGTGCAATGTATCCCAGCGTTTCTCCCCGGTGAACCGTATGCATTGCAACATTCTGGCTCCGCTGGTTCTTAGGAATCTTTTTATAATTTTCGACAAACTGATCCTTTGTTCCCACTGGCAACTTCAATGGATAACTATTTCCCGGTGGTGTAGCCCAGCGAAGTAGTTCCGGATTATATTCTTTTAGTTTTTCAGTAGTGATCCCGGCTGCCTTTGCCAACTCATCCAGCGGCATAAGGGGGGCTACTTCCTGCACAACATAGTCATAAGGCTTAACATCATAATTTTCCTTAAATCCGAATTCGCTGCGATTCATGTCTATCATTGTTGCAGCAATAAACCCGGGAACATATCCCTGTGTTTCTCGAGGCAGATAAGGCAAGGCTTCCCAGTAGTCCTTTTCTCCAGCTGCTCGGATGGCTCGCTTCAGTCCTCTTGGACTGATATTATAATTAGCCATAGTCAAATACCAGTCCCCCCAAATATTATATAAGTCTTTCAGGTGACGGGCGGCAGCATGGGTTGCTTTCTCGGGGTCACGACGCTCGTCCACCCACCAGTTTACTTCTAACCCATACATTGAGCCGGTAGCACGGATAAATTGCCACATACCCACAGCTGCGGCCCAGCTCCGGGCCCTGGGATTCAATCCACTTTCAACCATAGCCATATGAACAAGTTCTGTTGGTAGCCCCTCTTGTCTGAAGATACGCTTCATCATGGGGAAATATTTCTCGGACCGTCTCAGCCAGTTCTCCATGACCCCAGGGCGTTTTAACGTAAAATACATTAAATGTCGATTCACCTGCCGGTTTTGAACAAGGTGTATAGACGTTTTGTGAGTTGTTATATTATCGGGCAACCGGTACCCTTCTTTCATCCAGTCGTCATCGCTGGAACTCAATTCTTTTTGGATTGAGAATATCTCCCCTTCTACTTCCTGGGATGAATCCTTAATACCATAAAATTTTCTATATTCCGTCATTACCGAACGATACAGCTCGCTAAATCTCCGGTCCGACTGCACCTCGGGATAGGTATCCAACAGCTTTTGCATGGAATTAAGTGCATCGGTAATATGTTTTTCAGCTTTGAGAGGATCATCACTCACTTCCGCTTTAATAGCCTCCACCTGCATCTCATAAATATCCGCGATGCGTTGCATAATATCCTTTTGAAAATCATCAAGCTTTTGCTTGCTATTATGATCGTTAGGAACAAAATCATCGTCCTCTTTGACCATGGGATTGTTGAAAGGTAGAAGATTAACCGGCATTGGAGACTCTTTTAGCTTAATCTCATTATCCTTCGCCTGTTGGGCAAACCCGGGGACCATGCCAACGAAAATTAGGAGTACCAGAGTTAAGTATAGCTGTTTTTGCATAGATATCCGTCGTCTTAGATCTTTAAGTAGTAAAATATTCGGAATATTTTTATTTGTGACAAATTATATCCCACTTTCATCACAAATATTCCAACGAGTACAAAAATAATTTAGCATAAAAAATTATGACCGATTTTCGGTCCACTTTTGAGCCAGTGGCCAGCGCCGACCGGTACCAAACGCTTTATCACTAACTTTTAAGCAGGGAGCGGCCTGAAATCGCTTGTACTCCATCTGATCAACCATTGTTGTAACTTGCCTCACAAGTGTGAGCTCATAACCGCGATTCGATATTTCAGAATCTGTAAGTTGTTCCTCTATATACGCCTTTAAAATTCCATCCAATGTATCATAATCCGGCAACGTATCAGCATCTTTTTGACCCGGTCGCAATTCGGCACTTGGAGGCTTCGCCAATATATCTTTTGGAATAACTTCTTCATTAAAGTACTCATTATTTAGCCAATGAGCCATCTCATATACCTCAGTTTTGTATAAATCCGTAATAATACCTAGTCCCCCCGCCATATCGCCGTACAGAGTACAATAACCAACGGCCAACTCCGATTTATTTCCGGTATTCAAAAGCATATAGTTGAACTTATTGGAATATGCCATTAATAAAGTACTCCGAATCCTAGGTTGTATATTCTCTTCGGCAAGGCCGAATGTCGTAGTCTTAAAAAGTGGATTCAGAACTTGTATAAATTGGGTATACAAATCTTTTATCTCCAAACAGTGCAACTTTATACCCAAGTTATCAGCCAGTTTTCGAGAATCAGAGATACTACCTTCAGAAGAAAATTCAGACGGCATAGTGATACCCACCACATTCTCAGCTCCCAGGGCTTCAGTTGCTATAACTGCAACCAATGCTGAATCAATGCCTCCACTGAGTCCTAAAACCACTTTTTCGGCGACTCCCGTTTTGCTAAGATAATCGCGCAAACCCATCCTAAGCGCATGGAATAATTGTTCAATCTTTTTGGGAACCTTGATGGAGTCGTCATCCAGACTTACCAGTGTATCAGAACCGGGGGACCATTCGACGTCCCTGGAAGCTTCTTTAAAAAGTGGTGCTCGGGCAATTACTTGCGCCTTGCCATTAAGAGCCATTGAATCTCCATCCGATACCAATTCAGTATTGCCCCCCACTTGGTTGGCGTAAAAAATAGGTATTTTTAGTCTTTTAGCATGATTTTGGAGCATCTTTCTTCTGTTTTCAGGCTTATTCCGAGTGTATGGAGATGCCGAAACATTAAAAATAGCCCGAGCCCCCGACTTCACTAATTCTTCAGCCGGATTTACATCATAACTTATATAGGGAAGATTAAAATTGTGCCAGATATCTTCGCAAATAGTTATCCCAATTTTCACATTTTTGAACTCAATGCATGCAAAAGACCGATCAGGCTCAAAATAACGTAGCTCATCATACACGTCATAGGTAGGTAGCAGGGCTTTATGCACATCTGCCACCAATTTTCCATTCTCGGCTAACAGTGCACTGTTAAAACATTTCCTGCCCCGCCCTGTTTTATTTGGGGTTACTGTTCCAAACAAAACAGCTGTTTCACCGGTCATTGTTGTAATCTGCTCATTCACTCGGTAAATAGCTTCCAAGAATGCCGGACGCTCTAACAGATCCATAGGAGGATACCCACATACAACGAGCTCAGGCAACAATAGCAAATCGACCCCATCGCCTTTGGCACGGTTTATGGCCTTTTCAATCACATTGACATTCCCTTTAAGATCACCGATTGTCGGATTGAGTTGCTCTAATCGAATCTTCATGGAGCTAATGTGATCAATTTACTTTTGCTGAGTATACTTTTTTACCGGCCAACCAGGTTTCCAATACCTTGGTTTGCCAGATTTTTATGGCAGGTACCTCAAAAATATCACGATCAATCAATATAAAATCAGCCCATTTGCCCGGTTCCAAACTGCCAAGCACTTTCTCCTGATGACCGGCATAAGCTGCATCCAGTGTAAAAGAACGGAAAGCCTGTTTTCGTGTCATCCGTTCTGAAGGATACCAGCCCCCTCTTGGATTACCCTGATGATCCTGCCTCGTTATGGCAGAATAGATTCCAAAAAAAGGATTTACATGTTCAACGGGGAAATCTGAGCCGGAGGCGACAACAGTACCCTGCTTTAAAAATGTTTGCCAGGCATAACCACCTTTGATCCGCTCAGATCCGATGCGATCTTCTGCCATATTCATATCACTGGTTGCATGCGTAGGCTGCATTGAAGCAATAATATTCAATTCTTTAAACCTGGGAATATCCGATAGCGATACAATCTGAGCATGCTCTACCCTATTTCTCAGCCCTTGTTCACCAAGACTGTCCTTTGCGTTTTCAAAAGCATTCAGCACTTGGCGATTTGCAGCATCACCAATGGCATGGATGTTAGTCTGGTAGCCATGCGACATTGCCTTAAGTACCATTTGGTTCATCTCCTTCTGGCTATGAAAAAGCAAACCCGTATTTCCGGGATCATCGGAATATGGCTCCAACATTGCGGCGCCCCGGCTTCCCAGTGCCCCATCGGCATACAGCTTAACGCTTTGCAATGATAACAAGTCATCATCATAAGATTTTATAGGTCCATTCTTGGACAAAGAATCAAAATTGGCGCCAGTGCCTCGAATCATCGCATATATACGGGTGGTTAACTTCCCCCGGTCGGCAAAATCCTTATACAGCTCCCATGTATTTTTAAAAATACCTGCATGATGAACACTCGTTAACCCGTGACTACGCAATTGAGCCAATGCCTTTTCCAGGGCCAGTCTGCGTTCCTCCTTTGAAGGTTCCGGTATTTTTGATGCAATCAGTGACGTAGCACCGTCCACAAAAATACCGGTAGGATTCCCTTCTTTGTCACGAATAATCCTGCCGCCCTGCGGATCCTGTGTATTCTTGGTAATTCCAGCCATTTCCATTGCTTTAGAATTCGCCCATCCGGCATGTCCATCTACTCGACTTAGCCAAACAGGGCGATCACTTACAACCTGGTCCAGTTCTTTAGCTGTGGGGAACCTGTTGATATCCCAGTGTGTATGATTCCAACCACGCCCCTGCACCCAACTTAGATTTGGATATTTATCGGCGTAGTCCTTAATACGCTTCAGGGTTTCTGCAAGTGACTGCGTGCCTCTCAAATTGACATGCAACTCTTGAAAACCCAGACTCATAACGTGTCCGTGGGCATCAATCAAACCCGGCAACAGTACCTTCCCTTCCCCATCGATAATCCTGGTATGGGGACTATCTTCGAATGTGGTGTCGTCATACACATCAACGACTTTTCCATTTTTAAAAACAAGCGAAGAAAACTCTTTAAGTTCTCCATTGTAGAATGTGTATCCTTTCACATTCTTAATAATTGTGGTTCCGGACCCATCTTTTTTTTGACATGCGAAGCCAAGAGCAGCCAAAAAAAATATTAAAAGAAATCGATATCTAATACCAGACATGGATGATAAATTGGTTGAAATTAAGCGCCTAAATTTATGACAATCCGGTTAGGATAAAAAATGTATTAGCCGTCAAGATTGTCTATAATCGGATATGAAAATCGGTTTTCCCAATCCTGTAACTTTTTTAATAAACCGGGAGGTGCAAATACAATATCCAATAACCTTTTGAAAGGAATCCATTGCAGATCCCGAAGCAGCTGCTGGTCATGAGCCAGTTCGGGATCATGTCCCAGTCTTGGTTTGCCCCCCATTCTTTCCACCTCGTAATAATACTCTAAGGCGTGATAAGGCAATGAAATTAGTTCATTTATGTGTACAATATCCCCGACTCTGACCTGTAAGTTCGTTTCTTCCACAAACTCACGCTGCAAGCAGGCTTTCATGGTCTCACCATATCGAAGTCCCCCGCCTGGGGGAGTCCATACCAAGCTTTTGCTGACAGGAGAATGAATTTGCGCAAGCAAGATCTTCCCTTTTTCAACCAGTAAACCACAAACACGAACGCGAACCTTGTGATCGAATCCTGAAGTCTTGCCTGACATCTAACCTAGTTTGCAACCGCCTTTTCCCGTTTTACAGGCAATGCAAGGTCATGCTCCTTTCCATATTTGAAGCTTGCCTTCACAAAATCCACAAAAAGAGGCTGAGGATTATTTACTGTTGAACATAATTCCGGGTGAAACTGAACTCCAACAAACCAGGGATGATCCGGTAACTCGATAATCTCAACAAGATCCCGTTCGGGGTTAAACCCAACCAAATTCATTCCTTCTTCAACAAGCTTATAGCGTAAATTATTATTTACTTCGTACCGATGACGGTGCCGTTCCTTAATCAATTCTTTGTTATAGGCTTCAAAAGCCCTGCTCCCCTTTTTAATCTTGCAATCATACAAACCCAAACGCATGGTACCGCCTTTATCCTCAATATTTTTCTGATCCGGCATCAGGTCGATGATTGGATATTCGGTATCTTCATCAAACTCAGTGCTGTTGGCAGTAGTCCATCCACAGATATTCCGTGCAAATTCAATCACAGCACATTGCATGCCCAAACAGATTCCGAAGTAAGGAATCTCGTTTGTACGGGCATATGTTACAGCAGCAAGCTTCCCGTCAATGCCACGTCCACCAAAACCCGGCGCCACAAGAATTCCGCTCACACCATCCAGCTTCTCTTTTACATTATCTTCCGTCAGATCATCAGACTGTACCCATCTGATATTCACCTCACAATCATTCACTGCACCTGCATGAATAAACGCCTCTACAATAGATTTGTAAGCATCATGATGCTCCACATATTTGCCTACCAAGGCAATAGTAATCTTTGCAGAGGGGTTTCGCACTGCTTCCACAAAACCAATCCACTTTTCCAGATCCGGTTTTTTTGCTTGCAATTCCAATTTTTCTATAACCCGCTCGTCCAATCCTTCTCCCTGCATAAGCAGAGGAACCTCATAAATGCTTTTAGCATCAAGTGAGGCTATCACATCATGAATATCAACATTACAGAACTGGGCAATCTTTTTACGGATCGTTTCGTCAAGCTCATATTCAGACCGAGCTACAATAATATCCGGCTGCAGACCACTTTCGGAAAGAGTCTTTACGGAATGCTGCGTGGGCTTGGTCTTCAGTTCCCTTGCAGCCGATAAATAAGGGACCAGTGTCAAATGGATCGAAAGGGTATTTTTACGCCCAACATCATAACGAAGCTGCCGAACAGCTTCTATATAAGGCAAACTTTCAATATCACCAACCGTGCCCCCTATCTCAGTTATAACCACATCATAATCACCGGATTCCCCCAGCGCTAAAATGTGTGACTTGATCTCATCAGTAATATGCGGTATTACCTGCACGGTCTTGCCAAGATATGCTCCCTGCCGCTCCTTTGAAATAACATCGTTGTAGATACGACCGGTAGTCACATTATTTTCCTGGGATGTTTTAATGTCCAGGAAGCGTTCGTAGTGTCCGAGATCGAGATCCGTTTCCGCCCCGTCTTCCGTCACATACACCTCCCCGTGTTCATAGGGATTCATCGTGCCTGGATCTACATTGATATACGGATCAAGTTTTTGGATGGTAACGCGCAATCCCCGTGCGACAAGAAGACGTCCGAGTGATGCACAAATAATTCCTTTTCCAAGCGAAGATGTAACTCCGCCGGTTACAAAGATATATTTCGTGGCCATGAGAGAATTGTTTGATTAGTGAAAATCAAAAATAGAAGGTTTCCGATCACCATTCAAACCATTATAAATATTTTTTGGGAAAATTTTGGAGCCTTACAATCTTCGGTTAAATTTCTCCAAAACTCATCGTTGATATGATTCTACCACGCCTTTTAACACATCAGGCCTGTTGGTAAAAATGCCCGAAACTCCAAAATCAATCAATTTCCGCATCTTATTTTCTTGATCAACAGTATAGATAAAGCTGGGAATGTGATGCTTTTTCAGATCATCCATTCGTTTTTTTGTGAGCTCCCTGTAACTGCAATTAAAGGCATCAACCCGGTATTTTTGTACTAATTCATGAGGCAGCATATTGCTGGATTGCTTTCTATCGTACAAAAGCGCCCGTGGGATCTCGGGGTTCAACGTTCCCACTTTCTCCAACACCGAGTAATCAAAACTTGAAATAAGGATATATTCGCTCATTCCATATTTTTCAACCATTTCCAAACAATGGGCTTCAATATATCCATCAGGGTAAGCGGTCTCCTGTTGTTTAATTTCAATATTTATGGCAATGTTGCCTGCAGCAAAAGAAAGCACTTCTTCAAGGGTGGGAATTGTTTGGTCGGAAAACCGTATATCAAACCATGATCCGGCATCCAGTTTTTTAAGGTCTTTCAATTGGTAATTACCTATTGCGCCTCGACCACTGGTATGGTGGTTGAGTTTGGCATCATGGAAAACAACCGGCACCCCATCCTTACTTAAAACAACATCGAGCTCAATCATATCAGCATCCAACTCCAGTGCCTTTTTGAAAGCAGCCATGGTATTTTCCGGGCAGTAGGCACTAGCTCCACGATGCGCTATTACAACCAATCCCTTATGATTTTTTTTATAAAGCGAAGGCAGACGATATTCTTTCGCCATACATGCGAAATATTAAATTACAAAATGCAAAGATAAGCACTGAGAATTAATTTTCATGCCTACCCTTCCATTTCAAGTAATCAATGAGCTCGCTAATCTGTTTTTTTTGATAAAAGATTAAGCCAACATTTAATGCAAAAACAATAATTATAATTATAAAAAAGGTTTGACTGAGCTGAGTTATATCAAAATAAAACGAATACCCGAAAAAGAGAATTGCGGCAATATTAACTGCCAGCTGAATCCACTTGTTTCTATCCCTTTTATGAAGTTCGTCTATCTGCTCGGCAATCGACAGTGACTGTTTATCCTTTTTTAAATGTATATTCAGATATGATTGTAGGCGTTCTTGCTCTTTGTTATCGCTGAAGTCCGTCATCTTAGTTTTTTGATTCCATCACTCGTTTCATTGCACTGCGCAACAGTGAATTACGATCATATGATTTTGAGACCGTAATATACACAAGATATAATCCAATCATAGTTGTAATACTAGCACCCATGCTAAGAAACGTCGAGAGCCATAAAGGCCTGATTAAACCCAAGATAGAGATTGTAACAACTGATATTCCTAAAAAAACCTGACAGAAACCTGCTATTAAATAAAAAGTGTAGAAAGAATGAGCGTATCCTATAAAAGTAGAAACGCGTGAATTGTCAACCGAATCCTTTATATTAGATTCCCAACGCAAATACCAATTATCGTGGTAATTGTTTTTGTCCATGTTAGTCCCCGTATTTTACCGATAAGCCGTAAAGCACTTACAAGTTAACCGAATTTAAATATTTTTCAATCCTCTAATTACTTATGCCCGATAACGATACAAGTATTTACATTTATGGACGGAACTCCGTAACCGAGGCTTTACTAAACGAAGCTGAACGCGTGGAAAAAGTATTCGTTCGCAATTCGCTCCGCGATTCACAACTGTCAAAAATATTTGACCTAGCTTCACAATACCGTATACCAATTTCTCATGTCCCGGGTTCCAAACTTTTTGGGCTTGTCGGAAAAGTTAACGACCAGGGTGTTGTAGCACTGATGAGTAATGTGAAATACCAGGATTTTGGTAAGTGGCTGGATACCCTTGATACCGCAAAGTACCCGGCCGTCTTACTGCTTGACCAAATTGAAGATCCCGGCAACCTGGGAGCCATACTACGTACAGCCGCAGCAGCCGGTATCTCTGCCGTACTTGTTCCAAAACATGGGCAAGCCCCGGTAAATGCCGCTGCATACAAAGCTTCTGCAGGAACAGCCGGCCGCATCCCCATTGTTAGGGTCGGAAATTTAAACCAGTGTATCATGACATTAAAAGATGAGGGCTTCTGGATAGGCGGGCTTGACATGAAGGGAGACCAGCGGCTTTGGGACTTGGAAATAGACCGTCCACTCGCATTCGTCATCGGGAACGAGGGGCGGGGCATAAGCCAAAAAACACTTGAACATTGTGACTACCATTTTCGGATTCCCATGGAAAATGGAGTAGAGTCACTTAATGCATCAGTGAGTGCGGCACTTCTGTGCTATGAATGGAACAGAAAGGCTAATAATTAATTTATAAGGCGGGATATTCAGTCGTATAGAAGATAAGGTTTCCTTTCTTTTGCGAACTTATGTGATGTCTGCTCCCATTTCTTTCTATAGGTTTCCCGATCTAGCTGTTCAATTAACTCCTGACGATCAATACCGCTTAGATTCTGGAGATAATCGTCGATTGTAGCAGCCGGGGTTACTTTAAGCATTGTCCTGAGAAGTTCAACACCGAATGCAACGGGATCAAGGCGGTCAGGATCAGTTAAATTGATTTTAATTCCATGACATTCTTCTCCCTCAAAATCAGGGTGCAGGGCCTTACCAGGTATAGATTTTGGTGTAAAAGTAACCCGTTCTATATTGACGCCCTTAAACTTATTTTGAAGTTCGGTGACCTGCTGGTCGGTCAATTGAGTTGTCGGAGCTCCAATCGTTAAAAATGGGTCTGGCGTGCCACGGCCTTCCGAGATCGTTACTCCCTCAAACAGGACATTGCCTAAATAAACATAAGCATGACCAAATGTGGGTAGGTTTGGGGAAGGCGGAATCCACTTCAGACCGGTATCGGGCCATTTCATCGATCTCTTCCACCCTTTCATGGGTATCACTCGGACGCTGGCTTTTTCAGCATTATCAATCCACCCTTCGCCAACCATCATTTTTGCCAATTCGCCCAGAGTCATCCCATGAACCATAGGAATCGGGTACTTACCGACAAACGAACGGTGCCGGTCCTCCAGCATCCATCCGGATATATAATTTCCTCCGGCCGGGTTGGGGCGATCCAGGATCCAAACAGGCACACTGTGTGAGGCGGCTGATTCAATAACATTTCCAAGTGTTGCATTGTAGGTATAGAAACGAGCCCCCACATCCTGCATATCAAACAGCAATACGTCCACCTTGGCCAACATCCGGGAGGTGGGCTTACGACTTTTTCCATAAAGTGAGAAAACAGGCAGCCCCGTTGCCTTGTCAATACCGTCTTCAATAGTTTCTCCGGCTCCCAGATCCCCCCGAAAACCATGTTCGGGGGCAAAGAGTGCCGTTACATTTACTCCTCGGGATAATAAGGTATCAAGCATATGCGAGCCATCGACCCTTGCGGTCGGATTCATTACCAATCCCACACGCTTGTTTTTTAATTCAGGCAAGTGTTCATCCAATAAAACCTTAGCCCCTACTTTAACAGTTGGCTGAGTCTGGGAGTGAGCATTCATGCACCCCTGAAAAAAAATAATGACGCAGCAAAATATAATGGCCGGAAGAGCTCGCATATCCAAAATACTAATTATGCTTTGTTCGCGACAACTTCGGCCTCACTAAAGAAAAAGGCAGCCTCTTTGTTACCATTTTCGACAGAATCCGATCCATGAATAATGTTCTCTCCAACGCTATCGGCAAAGTCAGCGCGAATGGTACCCGCTTCGGCTTCCTCTGGATTTGTGGCACCAATAAACATACGAAAATCCTCGATCGCATTTTCCTTCTCAAGGATCATCGGTACGCACGGGCCGCTACTCATAAATTTGCATAAGTCATCATAAAATGGTCGTTCTTTGTGAACAGCATAAAATCCTCCGGCAGTATCCTGTGTCAAGCGCGTCATCTTCATTGCAATAATTTCGAAGCCGGCATCCTGAATTCGACGAGTGACTTCACCGATCAGTTTTTTTCGTACACAATCCGGTTTTAGAATCGTAAGGGTTCGTTCAACAGCCATAACTAGTAAATGATAAAAGTTTGTAACAATTAAGGATTTCAGTTCTCTTTTTAAATACGACGCTAAATATAATGCTTACTTCATTAATCACGAAGCGAATTACCCATTCAATTTTTCTTTTGATAACAAGAATTAATGTCTGAAAATAAGCCCAAACATATTTCATGGAGCTGGCAGCTAAAGTCTCCACCTAAAATTCTATGGCCATATGTCACAGACACTAACAGGTTATTCAAAGATCTCAGACTACCTAGTATTTACCAAGCGAATATTTCTCAACACGTTGAGCCGGGGTTTATACAACTGGCCTATAATGGCATTAACAGATACGAAGCTTGGGTAGAAGAACCATTTGAATGGGAATACCCTTATCATTTCGGCGTGAAACGTCATTACCGGTCGGGACCATATCAGGATCTAAGAATTCAATTTGATCTGCGTCCCAATGAAAAAGGTACTTTACTGACGTGCGCAATCCACGCCAAATCCCGGAGATTCAATATACTGTCTCTGCTGACGACTTTTAAACTGAAAACGCTCTTTAAACAACGGCTTAAAAATATAGTTCACACCTACGATACGCTGGCTTTTCAGGCGTACAAACCGTATCAATTATCAAAAGAGCATCGACTCGTTCGCGGTGGAGCAAAACGTTTGGGGCAAATTCGGAAAAAACTCGGTTCCCGAGTTAATAATACTGTCGTGTCCAAGCTGATCGACTATATACATAGAGCCGATGATTTGGAATTACAGCGCATCCGTCCCTATGAACTTGCCAGTAACTGGGGGATATCCCGGGAGGAGGTTCTTACAACCTTCCTATACGCAGCAAATGAAGGCCTCCTGAATTTTAACTGGGATTTACGCTGCCCCGACTGTCGCACAATCCAACAATCAGAAAAGACATTAGCTCAAGTTCATGAGCCCATTTTTTGCGAGCGATGCAAGCATCAATTTAACGTAAATTTCAATACTACCCTACAGTTAAGTTTTACCCCTCATCCACTTATCAGGAAACCAGATCCCCACAAATTCTGCATCCGGGGTCCTCACACAAGGCCACATGTTCTCATTCAACAATATTTGAACCCGGGTGATAAACGGTTTTTAAAAACGGATCTACCTGTTGGAACCTATACACTGCGTAGCAATCATTCAGACGGCATTGCTACCGTGGATGTACGGCCGGATGGGCAAAATACGGTACACATCGCGCTTTATAAGCGAGGACTCCGGGGCGAAGAAGTCTCAATCACACCAGATCCCAATTTAAGTTTCGAAAACCATACCGATGTACCGCAGATTATTACGCTCGAACGAAATGACTGGAAGGATGATGAGGTTAACGCTGCTAATGCAACTTCTTCCCAATTATTCCGAGATCTTTTTACAAATGAGGTTTTGCCAAAAGGAGAAAAAATTTCGGTTGATAACATCACCCTTATGTTTACAGATTTATTCAATTCTACCGGAATGTATAATGAAGAGGGTGACGACAAAGCTGTAGTACAGGTTATTGATCATTTTGAAATTTTACACGATACGGTAGCTGAGGAAAACGGCGCCATTGTTAAAACGATTGGTGATTCCGTAATGGCGGTATTTTCTCGCCCCCAGCAAGCTCTGAGAGCTTACCTCAGCGCCCAAAGAATCTTTAGGACAGACGAACGATTTCGCGATAACTTTCAACTAAAGGCCGGCATACACCAGGGCAGTTGTGTGGCCGTAAACCTCAATAATCGCATAGATTATTTCGGTTCAACCGTTAATATTGCCTCCCGTTTTGTAGACTTTGCCTCCGAAAATGAGGTTATTATTTCTCATAAAGCCTGCCAAGAAACTGAAGGCGAACTTCAGCAAATTTTGGATGAATTTGAGCATATCAATATTGTGGAAAATCGCAATGCCAAACTCAAGGGCTTTAAGAGTGAATCCTTCCCGGTCAAGAGCATCACAATTGATGACTCCCCCCTTCGCCTGGCTATCTAAAAGCTTTTTCACTTCCGATTTATTTACTTGAGAGCCATCCGCAGTTGCTTTAGCTTACACCTCTATCCGGAACACGATTAATCGTCGGTTTCTTTAATTATTCACCACAATATTTAATATAATGAGCAGCTATAAAAACGCCGATCCTCCCATTGCACATAGCTCACAAAAAATGGGCAAGAGAAAGAAAATCGCACTGATTGCCCACGATCACCGCAAATCAGATTTAATTGACTGGTGTGAATATAATTCTGACCTGCTTTCAAAACATGAATTATTCGGTACAGGAACTACCGGCCAACTAATCGCTGAAAAAATAGGGCTCGATGTCAATCGTTTTAAGAGCGGTCCTTTAGGGGGAGATCTTCAAATAGGTGCTGCTATTGCTCAAAGCGAAATAGATATTATGATCTTCTTTTGGGACCCACTCCAGGCCCAGCCCCATGATGTTGATGTTAAAGCACTACTTCGAATCGGTGTTCTTTACAACATTCCTATGGCCTGCAACCGATCGTCCGCTGATTTTATTATCTCTTCTGGGCTCATCGATGATGAATACGACCGTTTCCTGGTAGATTACAGCAAGCGTTTCACAAAAGATATCAATTAACAATTATGACGGATACATCAAAAAATCGGCTTGCATCGGAATCGAGTCCGTATTTGCTGCAACATGCTGAAAACCCGGTAAATTGGTTCCCCTGGGGAAAAGAAGCATTCGATAAGGCATATCAAGAGGATAAGCCCGTATTCGTATCCATCGGATACGCTACCTGCCATTGGTGCCACGTGATGGCACACGAATCTTTTGAGGATGAAGATGTGGCGAAGTTGATGAACAATGCTTTTGTAAATATCAAAGTAGACCGCGAAGAGCGCCCAGACATAGATAATACCTATATGCTTGTTTGCCAAATGCTGACCGGCAGTGGGGGCTGGCCGCTCAATGTGATTTTGACCCCGGATAAAAAACCTTTTTACGCCGCCACATACATCCCAAAACATAGTCGTCAGGGCAGGCCGGGTATGCTGGAACTCATTCCATGGATTTCCGAGCTTTGGAATAATGACCGAGAAAAAATAAACAAATCGACTGATGAAATTACCAAAGCATTTCAAAAATCCGGTATCTTTGAATCCGGGAATAGGCTCACCGACGATATTCTTGATGTAGCCTATCGCCGGTTTCTGCAACAATTCGATGAACCATTTGGCGGATTTGGGGACTCCCCAAAATTTCCGAGCCCACACAACTTGATGCTGCTGTTACGTTATCACCTGCTCAAAAATAATTCCAAAGCACTATCAATGGTTAGTAAAACGCTCACACAAATGCGAATGGGTGGTATTTTTGACCATGTCGGCCTGGGCTTCCACCGCTATTCTACCGACCGTGAGTGGTTGCTGCCTCACTTTGAAAAGATGCTTTATGACCAGGCTATGCTGATGATCACTTATACTGAGGCTTGGCAACAGACTAAAAACGACCTTTTTAAACGGACAGCTGAAGAAATTGCAGATTATGTGCTGAGCAAGATGCAGCATAAAAAAGGCGGTTTTTATTCGGCAGAAGATGCCGACAGCGAAGGGGAAGAAGGAAAGTTTTATGTATGGAGTGTCTCACAGATTAGAGACCTATTGCCCGTGGGAGAAGCCGAACTGGCCATTGAAGTATTTAATTTTTCTGACGAAGGGAATTACCGGGATGAAGCTTTGGGGCGACACACCGGCAAAAATATACCTCACTTAAAAAAATCACTGGACGAACTGGCCCAAGAACGTAATATGGATAAAAACGAGCTTGCCTCCCATCTCGAGGATATCCGTCTGAAGCTGAAAAAAGCCCGCGAACAGAGAGTTCCCCCCTTGCTGGATGACAAGATCCTAACGGACTGGAACGGCTTGATGATAACAGCTCTGGCAAAAGCGGGTCGGGCATTTAAAAATGAACGATATATCAATCAAAGCGAAAAATGCTGGCAGTTTATTTCGTCCCACTTAACCTACCCCGACATGAACCTGAAACACCGTTATCGAAAAGGGGATGTTGCTATTAACGCCCATGCTGACGACTACGCTTACCTTATCTGGGGGCTCATTGAACTTTATGAGTCCACATTCTCTCATAACTATTTAAAAGCTGCTGTGGATCTGAATGAAAAATTCATTGATGCCTTCTGGGACAGCAATGAAGGTGGTTTTTTCTTCACTTCGGAATCCGGAGACGAACTACTTGGACGAAAGAAAGAGATTTACGACCGGGCGCTGCCTTCCGGCAACTCGGTAGCAATGATGTGCCTGCTTCGATTGGGACGCCTTACCGGTAATCCAAAATGGGAAGAAATGGCTGACAAGATGAACAAGCTATTTTCAAACAGTATACAAAAGGCGCCCACTGGCTTTGGTTTTGCCCTTCTGAGTATCGCATTTACTAGTGGAAAAGCACATGAAATTATTATAGCCGGGGAAAAAGATGCCCGGGACACCCAGGAAATGTTGAACGCTTTACAACATCGATTTTTGCCTCACACCGTTATCATAGTTAAAGAGCCGGGAGACGATCAAATTCAAAAATTGGCACCCTACTTATCGGATTTTGGGATGAAAGAAAACAAGGCAACAGCATACGTTTGCCAGAACTATAGTTGCAAACTTCCAACCAATGACCCTGAGGTAATGATAGATCTTATCGAAAATGGCTAGTTTAATTAGTCGAAACGATTCGAAAAGATCTTTGGCAGATGGGTTTCGGTATTTTTTTCTCCCAATGGGTCGGCATTCAGAAAGCATGCAATCATTCACTCTTTAGTCGAATGACCGATATATCAGCAAGGGCATTATACCGTATGGGGGCCAGTGTAAACCCCAAGCCATTATTGACATTTAGCAACAGGTTTCCGGCGTGATATACCCCGCTTATAAAATCAGTCTCCAAATCCGACGCCGAAAATGTCATCCCCATGAAAGGAACGCGAACCTGTCCCCCATGTGTATGGCCAGCAAGAAACAGGTCGTAACCATGGCTTTCAGCATCTTTTACCAGATGCTCGGAGATTTGGTGTGAAGCAAAAATTTTGACCGCCGGAGAGCCCGAATTTTTCGTCAATGAATCTACCACCGCGGGAGCTACTTTTTTACTGTAAACTTCGGTGACGCCTGTTATGAGAATGCTGTTTAAACTATCGATGTTTACACAATGATTTTCGTCCTGTATTACTGGTATACCTTTACGATTCAAGGTTTGCACTACATTCTCAACCCCAGCCCAATAGTCATGATCCCCCACAACCGCAACAGTTCCATACGTTGCTTTCGCCTTTCCTAATTCCCGGGCCGACATTTCAATATAATCCGTACCGTATGAAATTAAATCCCCAGTAAAAACAATTAGATCAGGATGCAACTGATTTACCTTACGGATATAACGGGCTATTTTGAGGGGACCCGTATACTCATCGCCCTGTATATCGGATATATGTACAATTTTAAAACCCTCTAATTCAGGGGGCAGATTCTCTATATGCAGATTAACACTTCGGGTAGATATCTCGGTAGTATTATTGTAAACCTTCCATGCTGTAAACCCG
>JASFMR010000030.1:0-33234 GCA_050117475.1 Balneolaceae bacterium
TACGGAATCATGTTTTTAAAGGGGCTCGTTACGGTATAGCCGGCATACGGAAAAATTATTGTATACCTGATCGGCCGTTAAGTGCTACGGCTCTAAAACCACTGGGAAGCAGTCCCTCGGAATTGGCCGATCTTTGTTACCAATTTGCCGTGGGAGGTATTGATATTATTAAAGATGATCACGGCTTAGCCAACCAGGAATTTGCTCCATTTGAGGACCGGGTGGCAGCCTGTGTGTCAGCTATTCAACAAGCCGCTGATAAACATGGCCGGCGTTCCTATTACTTTCCAAATATTACAGCTTTTGCGTCGGAAACGGTGAACCGCTATAAAAAGGCGGCAGAGATGGGAGCGGATGGGGTTTTGGTTTGTCCTCACATCACGGGCCTTGAAACCATGCATCGCCTGGCCCGCCTTGATATCGATCTGCCTATCATCGCACACCCTGCATTTTCCGGCGGCCTAACAACACATGAAACCCAAGGGCTTACTGCCGATTTTTTATATGGGCAGTTGTGGCGGGCGCTGGGGGCTGATTTTGTCATTTATCCCAACAAAGGTGGGCGGTTTACGTTTTCGGCTGAAGAGTGCAAGGCAATAAATGAAGCAGCGCAGGAAGTGGAATCTCCCTTTAAAGCTGTTTTCCCGATGCCGGCAGGAGGGATACAAGTGAAAAATGTGGATAAATGGATTTCAGAATACGGCAAAGATATCGCATTTTTAATTGGTGCCAGCCTCTACGAACATGAAAAGGGTATACGGATCGCTTCTAACGAGTTTAGTCGGAAATTAAATCAAAATTGAGTTGTTATCGAGATGAAGAATAACTCAAAAGTAATTAAGAGCAGTAACTATCAATGGGAATCCATCCCGCGGAAAAACTATAAGGACGATACCAGCTGTTACAAAGGCGTGCACCGGTATTCGCTGCTGGGGGAAGGCCGGGATGAACAAGCATTAAATTTCCAGACACGATATTTTGAAGTGGAAGCAGGGGGGTATACCTCTTTCGAATATCACCGGCATCCGCATTCTGTCATTATTATCAGGGGTTCCGGTACGGTAATTCTCGGTGATTCGCTTCACGACATCTCTTTACACGATGTCGTGTTTATTGCCCCGGAAACCCTTCACCAATTCCATGCCGATAAAGGAGAGCCTCTTGGTTTTATTTGTGTAGTGGATCGCTACCGCGACCGGCCGAGCTTACCGGACGACGAAATGTTACAGCGGGAAATTGTTTCTGAAGAGATAAGAAAGAAGATCCGGCGTTAGTTTAGAGAGGGCCTTAAAGCAAATAAAAATTTTGCGATCAACCCCATTAAATAAAAAAGCCCTTGCAATAGGTACAAGGGCTGATGAGCGGGAAACGAGATTCGAACTCGCGACCCCAACCTTGGCAAGGTTGTGCTCTACCACTGAGCTATTCCCGCTTGAAAGAGTCCAAATATAAGGTTATAACTCCATACATTTCAACAGAAATTTTGAAAAACTTATTTAGGGATTCGAATACACGGTTAGGGAACGCTAACTATTAATTATTGTTAAAGCAGCAGGCTGAGAGAAGAAAATTCTTAGAAATAATGGAGGGTTATAAATGAAATACAGGAAATTGGGCAATAGTGGCCTTGTGGTAAGTGAAGTCGGATTGGGGACTATGCAGTTTGGCGAGGCCATGCAAATGGGTGGCCTGGGACAAGAGGCAACCAATGAGATGGTGGACTTTGCCTTGGATCACGGCATTAACTACATCGATACAGCGGATGTCTACAGCCTGGGAGAAAGTGAGAAGCTGTTGGGGAACGCCCTAAAAGGTAAACGGGATGAAATTGTGCTTTCAACGAAATTCCGCCTGCCTATGGACAACAATATAAACCACAGCGGCGCAACGCGTGTGAATATCATGCGCGAAGTAGAGGCCAGTCTCGAACGTCTACAGACTGATTACATTGATTTGTACCAAGTACACAGTTGGGATCCTTATACCCCTTTGGAAGAAACACTGCGGGCACTTGATGACTTAGTTCATCAGGGGAAGGTGCGTTATATAGGCTTGAGCAATTACATGGCCTGGCAGGCAGCTACCGCCCTTGGACTGCAAGAGAAGTTGGGATTGGAAAAATATGTGACTGCACAGATGTATTATAGCCTTGTCGGCCGAGACCTGGAAAATGATTTTATGTCGTTTGCCGACTATCACGATATGGGCATTATTGTTTGGAGCCCACTGGCGGGTGGTTTTCTTTCCGGAAAATATGACAAGGATAACCCACCGCCCAAAGGCTCACGGTTTGCGGAAGCCGGCCAGTTTGTCCCTTTTGATATCGATAAAGGATTCGAAATTGTGGAAGCACTGAGGGAAGTGGCCGAACGACATGGGGCCAGTCCGGCCCGCGTTGCATTGGCTTGGACATTGTCACGCGACAATATCAGTAGTGTATTGATTGCCGCAAGAAAGCTGGAACACCTGGAAGATAATATTAAAGCCGTAGACCTGGAGCTGGCCGAAGAGGATATCAATTTGCTTGATGATATTTCCGATCCGGGCATTCCCTACCCTCGATGGATGGTACTGCAACAGGCATATGCCGAGGATCCCCGGGCGAAGGCAATAGAGCCGGGTAAATTCGTTGATGGCGGTCCATGGGAAGATTTGCGTTTCAAAAAGATGCCGCTGGAAGAATGAGATAATTGGCAGAGCATGATATTACTCAGAAATGGTTTGCCCGGGCCAATACACTTTTTGGGGAGTTCGTTCTAAGTGTATATCAAAAAGAGTCAGGATTTTCTTTTCTCTTCCTTTACCCGTTTTCGTTGTTTGGTCACGGCCCGATCACAGAGCACGATGATCCCAAAAAAGGTCAGGAAAAATGTGACTATGCCCAACCAGGTCACCCATGATCCATTTCCGAGGTAAGCGGTAACCCATCCGGCCGCTGAACACAGGAATAAAATGACAAGGGGGATTTCTGATATTGTCGTTTCCAGTTTATGGGTTCCCCATTCTTCTTCGGGAAGTAATATATTTTGTTCTTTTAGATCTTCTAAAGACATAATTAATGGACTCTTTCTGGTTCAGAACTCCGGAAAAATTCAATAACATCAAGCAAACCCGAGTGAATGGTTGTCCTTCGGGTTTTCATGAGAATCAAATTCCCATTGGTCTTTTGGGCAATTTGCTCCGGCTTTGTGCCGGCAATGAGCTTGTGAAACCATCCTTCTCTCGCCGCTCCAATGATGGTCAAATCATGCTTTGAGGAAAGCTCAACGATAGGCTCGACAACACGGGGATCCACCTTCAGCTTGATGGCATGTTTAGCCTCCTGCTCGCTATCCGGTCCGGCTTCCAGGTCTGTTAGTCCCTCATAAAGGGCATCCAGTCGTTTTTGTTTAGTTTCTTTATCGGCATCAACCTCGGGCGAAATAATGTGGTAGAGATCGATGGTTGATCGCTGTTCCTTTTCAAACATTTGTCCGACCTCAAGCATCAAATGAGCCTGATCGGGATAAGCCACCGGAATGAAAATATTTTTGATGTTGCCAAAGTCATTACCGCGCAAGACAGCAATATCACAGTCGGCATCTTTCATTACCTGGTCAATATTACTGCCAATTGTTGTCTCTGCTGAACCTCGTTTCCCCTGCCAGCCCATAACCACCATATCGATTTCGCGGTCTTCGACCTCATCAATAATAGCTTTGGCCGGTTTTCGGGCAATGCGAATGACGGAGCTGGTGGGTAGTTCATATTTTCCCGCTATTTTCATAGCCTCATCGATCACCCGGTCTCGTGCACTTTTAATATATTGCCTACCGACTTCCAGTGGAGATTGCTGAGGCACGGTTATCGCATTCATAATGATAAGTTCGCCACCTTTCTCTTTGGCAACCATCGCCCCAAAATCAATCAGTGCCTTGGAAGTTTTTGGATTTGCAACAGGAATCAGAACACGATAGCGTTCTTTTTCTTTATATACCGATTGTTCAAGTACAACAGGGGATACCCGTTTGGCCCGTTCTCGTTTTTTCGCATACGTATAGTAGAGGACAAAACCCGTCGAGATCCACCCTGCTACAACATACCAACCGAGCGGAGAAAAGTGGAACATGTAGGCTGCGATAACAATCATCAGTACGATGGCCAAAATGGGTGTAAAAGGGAAGAAGGGAATAAGAAACCCATAATCAAGTTTATCGCCATACTTTCGGCGAATGGTAATAATCGCAATATTAACCTGTAGGAAAAGCAGCAAAAACATAACATCGGCCGCGGCGGCAACGTCCTGAATGGGGACAGCAACAGCCATAAAGATGATTAAGCTGCCACTGGCTATGAGAGCAAGATACGGGGTTCGGGTCGATTGATTAATTTTTGCGAAAAAATCCGGAAGGTTTCGATCGCGTCCCATTGCAAACGAAACGCGCGTGGAGCTAAACGTAGTGGCATTCAGGGCAGACATTGTAGAAAGAAGGCCGCCGATCAGCAGCAGGGAAGTACCGAGAGGCATGAATTGACGAGCCGCTTCGGCCAATCCAAGTTCTCCGGCATCGCCCAGCCATTGCCAGGTAGCTTGTGCCGATCCTGTATCTACAGCACCTACGGCAACGATAGCAACAAGAATATAGATCGGAATAACGATAAAAAGCGACCAAAAAACGGCCCGGGGGATATTCTTTTTGGGGTTTTTAACTTCTTCACCCGCCTGAACAATGATTTCATACCCTTCAAATGCGATATATGTAAGCCCCATGGCAGACATAACTCCTGCAAAACCTTTGGGGGTAAAAGGGGTAAAGTGATTCCAATTCACCGGGTTCTTGAACATTACCCACAATCCGCTGGCTATAAATATCCCAATTATGATTACTTTGATGACTGTGACAATATTGCCGGCCAACCCTGTTTCGGAGACACCCTTGAAGTTAATTGCGATGAAGGCCAATGCAATTAGTACGGCAAGCCCCTTCTGAAAAATCGCTGCCTCGATAGGGAGCCCGGCTACAGAATGAACGCCAAACTCCCTCAATACAAATCCCAGGTACGAAGAAAACCCAAGTGCGTAGAGGCTGCCGGCAACAGCGTGGGCAAACCAACTCATCCAACCGGCAAGAAAGGCATTTGGGCCCGGCAGGCCTTCCTTCACCCAGAGGTAGCCTCCGCCGGCTTCGGGAATAGCCGATCCTAATTCGGCATAGGCTAAAGCCGTTAAAAATGTTACCAGGCCGTTGCCCGCGAACGCTAGAATCAGAGCGGGCCCGGCTGTCCCCGCAGCATAACCTGTAAGGACAAAGATACCGGCACCAATCATAGCGCCGACACCAACCATTGTAATTGTAAAAACTCCTAAATCTCTACTTAGCTCTGTTTGGTGTTGGGGAGACTCGGGCATAGATTTTTATTCATTCTTAATTTGCTACACGAAAACACGTAAGGTAGCTGAAAAACGTTCCAAATGTTAGCAACCTAAAGTTTAAAAGCAAATAGATTTAGGGCAATTGGTCTAGATGTTTTGTAAACAGCCGCCCTTCGTTAATATTCCGGGACCCAGGCGTTGTAGTAAGTGTATTAGTTCACCTATACGATTCGGAAATATTAGTCGTTAATTTACCTGTCAATTACTTTCTGATTTTCTTAACTTTGCGCTTACTGTAAATCTTACTACTCGTATAATTCATGATTGACAAGCCACGAGATTATTGCGGTATTTTTGGAATTCAAAATCACCCCGATGCCGCCCTCCTAACCTATTATGGATTGCATGCGCTTCAACACCGGGGACAGGAATCAGCAGGTATTGTAACTTCCTACTATGATGAGGAAAAGGATCGCTGGGTAATGCCGGCCCATCGCGACTTCGGCCTGGTGTTGAATGTTTTTGATGATCAAAAAATATTTAGCGAAGAGCTTAAAGGAACTTCCGCCATTGGACATAACCGGTATTCTACGACCGGGGCGTCAAAGAATCCCGCGAATATTCAACCATTTCGGGTCCATTATCGAAAGGGAAATATTGCCATCGGACATAATGGCAACCTGGCAAATGCGAAACAACTGCGTGATCGGTTCCGGGAACAGGGCGTACTTTTCCAGAGCACCTCTGATACCGAGCTCATTCTGCATTTGATCTCCCACAGCCAAAAAGAAACCCAGCTGGAACAGGTGCTGGAGGCACTTGAACAGATTGAAGGTGCATACAGTCTGGTCATGCTTACCGACGACAAGCTTATTGCTGTTCGCGATCCCAATGGCTTTCGACCGCTGGCGCTGGGCAAAGTCAATGGTTCGTATTGTGTAGCGAGTGAAACGTGTGCATTTGATATAATTGATGCAGAGTATATTCGCGATATTGAACCCGGAGAAGTGCTGGTGATGGACCAGGACGCCGGATCAGATTCGCAGCCTAAATCGTACCACCTTGAAGCGGAATACGGCACCGAAACCAGTCAATGTATTTTTGAATACGTTTATTTCTCTCGTCCCGACAGCAAGATTTTCGGGGAAAATGTGGATAAGGTGCGTCGAAATCTGGGCAAATACCTGGCAAAAGAGCATCCCATTAATGAAATTTTATCGAATAAGGATGTCGATACCAAGCCTATTGTAATTTCGGTTCCCGATTCCAGTAATACGGCGGCCCTTGGATATGTACACGAAAACCAAAAGCTGGGTTATGATTGCAAATTCGAGATCGGCTTGATCCGCAATCATTATGTGGGGCGTACGTTTATTTCTCCGGGACAAAAATCGCGTGATCAAAAAGTCCGAACCAAGTTTAATACCGTGAAAGGGGTCATCGAAGGTCGGTCGGTGATTATTGTGGATGACTCGATCGTGCGCGGTACAACGTCTCGTTACCTGGTGGATATGATCCGGCAAGCCAATCCGGCAGAGATACATTTTCTAGTCAGCTCTCCTCCCATTATCAGTCCATGCTACTATGGCATGGATTTCCCCACGCCCAAGGAGTTGATGGCCAATCGTTTTGATCGTGATATCAGCAAGATGGCTGAAGAGATCGGGGTTGACAGTTTGCGGTATTTATCACCGGATGGCTTGGTGAATGCGGTTAAAGAGGCCAATGTGTCCCCCAACGGATACTGCACCGCTTGTTTTACCGAGAAGTACCCCGTTCCCGTTAACTTTGGCATAGAGAAAGAAGAAAACGAGATCATATAATGAAATTTAAGAAGGCGGATTTCGTTACCAGTGCACCGGCGCTGGACGTATGTCCGGAGCCTCACTTTCCCGAAATTTGTTTTGCCGGCCGATCGAATGTTGGAAAGTCGACGCTTATCAACGCCCTGGTGAATCACAAGGGATTGGCTCGTACCAGTAACGTGCCGGGAAAGACTCAGGAAATGAATTATTACCTGGTGGATGATAAGCTCTTTTTAGTGGACCTTCCGGGTTTTGGATATGCGCAGGTATCAAAGAAAGAACGGGAACGCTGGGGGCGTGATATTCGCGACTACCTGTTACACCGTTCAACCCTGCGCCTTGTATTGCACCTGGTGGATATCCGTCATGAGCCGAGCAAACTGGATGAGGAATTCTTCTATTGGCTGGGCAGTAATCGGTTACCGTTTGTTGTAGTGTTGACAAAAGGGGATAAAATTTCCTATAACAAACAACAGCAATCCAGGGCCAGACTTAAAAGAATACTAGATGAAATGAATATCGAAGTTCCCATTGTGATCAGTTCGGCAGAAGACAAAATCGGTATCGATGCAGTCAGAGAGCTTATACTTGAATTTGCAGAGTTTCAAACCTAAATAATCCTACTATTATTATGTCATTTAAAGTTTTATTACTTGATAACGTTGATGAAGTTTGTGAAGAGGTTTTCGAGCAGCGCGGCATTGAAGTCGTGCGAAACCACAACCTGAGTGGAGAAGAACTATACGAAGAAATTAAAGACTACGACGGAATTGTAGTGCGTAGCGCTACGAAGGTAACGCCGGATGTATTAAAAGCAGGGAAGAAACTGAAGGTGGTAGGCCGGGCCGGAGTCGGTGTTGACAATATTGATATTGAAGAAGCTACCGCTCGGGGTGTCCTCGTCATGAATACGCCAGACGGGAACACGATATCCACGGCCGAACATACCTGCGGGATGATATTGGCTTTGGCCCGTAATATTCCCCAGGCCGTTGCAAAAGTAAAAAGCAACGGATGGGATCGTAAAAAATATATGGGTACCGAAGTCCACAATAAGACGTTGGGTATTATAGGGCTGGGTAAAATCGGATCCGAAGTGGCCAAGCGCATGCAGAATTTTGGCATGAAAGTGAAAGCCTATGATCCTTTTGCATCTGTCGAAAAAGCCGAAAGCCTGGATGTTGAGTTAGTGGAACTGGATGAGCTGTTGGGTGAGTCGGATTTTCTAACCGTGCACACCCCATTGACAGAAAAAACAAAGGGTATCGTGTCAATGCGTAATGCAGATAAGCTGAAAAAAGGCATGTTTATGATAAACTGTGCCCGGGGAGGTATTTATAAAGAGGAAGATTTGCCCGAACTGATTGATGAAGGATATGTAGCCGGCGTAGCCCTCGACAGTTATACCAATGAGCCGCCGACTGATAAATTGTATGACATTTTGCAACATCCGAATATCATATGTACTCCTCACCTCGGAGCGTCGACCGAAGAAGCACAGGAAAAAGTGGCTGAGCAGGTAGCTCACCAGATGGCCGATGCCCTTGAGCAAAAAAGTTTCAAAGGCAGCCTCAACGGTAAGTCCATTGCACTGACTACAAACAAAGAGGTTCAGCCCTATCTAAAATTGGCAGAAAAGCTGGGCAGTGTGGCTATTCAGCTGGCGCCTAAAAATGCTAATGAATTTTCCTTTGAATATAGCGGCGCCTGCGTGAAGTTTGCGGATGTTCTCACAGATTCCCTTCTCAAGGGAATCCTTACTCATCAGATGAGTGAGGCCGTTAACCTCATTAATGCCAGACATCATGCCGAAGAACGCGGTCTCAAGATTAAAGAGACGACCGTTAGCGAGACCAAGACCTACCAGGATCTGATTACCGTGAAGCTCAGTAAAGGGGCTGAATATGAAAAACTGTCGGCCAGTGTCTTTGGAGACGATGATTATCGTATCGTGGAAATCGACGGTTTTGGCATTGAACTTCGCCTTGAAGGGGACATTATTATGTACAAAAACGTGGATAAGCCCGGTATGCTTGCAGGAGTCAGTGGTGCCCTGGCCAAACAGGACATCAACATTGCTTCGCTGAGCCTGGGACGTACCAACAAGGGATCCAATGCCATAACGGCCGTATCTGTAGATAAAAAGTTAACTGAAAATGAACTAAATCCAATTATCGAGCTCGAAGGAGTTGATGCATTGCGATATGTAAGCTTGTCATCTAACTAAACTGATAGCTCGTTGGCTGTTCAAATTCAATAATTGAAACTCATAATTTCAGGGTATGCATATAGATCATATTGGCATAGCGGTGAAAGACCTGGAAGCGGGAATCAAAACCTATGAGAAGCTCCTAAACGGCAAATGCTACAAACGCGAGACAGTAGAAGAGCAGCAGGTAGAAACTGCTTTCTTTCAGACCGGCCAGTCGAAAGTTGAGCTATTGGGGGCGACTTCCCCGGATTCCGTAATTGCCAAATATGTTGATAAGAAAGGGGAAGGTATGCATCATGTGGCATTTGAGGTTGAAGATATCAATGCCGAACTGGAGCGTCTGCGCAGCGAAGGGTTCACCGTGCTCAGCGATGAGCCCAGCCGCGGCGCGGACAATAAACTGGTTGCCTTCGTGCATCCCAAAGATAATTGCGGGGTACTGGTGGAATTGTGCCAGTCGATGAAATAAAGATAAGCATTCATGTTCCCAGAATGATCATCACGAGGTTATGAATATTTCCAGTATCGATTGTGCTCATGATTCTTTCTTTGCTCCTTTTTGTCTATGATCTTACAATGACTACCCGGGCTTTGAAATAGAAGTTACGAGGGGCCTCGAAACGGGATGATGGGCCGGGGTGTACATCTAAATTAACAATTTGCCATGGAGTGGAATGAAATTGGAAAGAAATGAGGTTACACTATAGCTTACGAACATCAAGTGAAATTAAGTCAATGAGAGGTTACAATGAGCTATAAAAAGTTAACATGCATTTTTGGATTTATGGTGGTGCTTTATACAGCATTGCCGCAAATAAGCGTTGCCCAATGGAGTATTGGCGCTTCCTATGAAATTCGTCAAGAGGAACCGAAGAACGGATTTGGCGCACGGATTGAAAGAGAGATTTTGCAACAGTTACCACTTGTTAATCTTTCTCTGCGTGCCCACTTCAGTTATTTCAACGATGAAAACAATGTTTCAAGGGAAGGGATCAGCTTTTCTCAGGATATCACCAACTATGATTATGGTCTTGCCGCTATTGGCGGAATCTCCATCGGAGTATTGAGTCCATACATTGGACTGGGGCTGGGGGCTTCTACCCTGGATGTTAACCGGAATGATTTGCCGAGTGGCTCTCCTCTTGACGAGGATTCCAAAGATAGTGCTATATACTGGAATGGATTAGTGGGAGCAAAAGTGAACCTCCTACCTTCAGTGGCACCATTTGCAGAGTATCGCCTGGAGGATGTAGGGGACTATAAAAATGAACTCAGGGACATCAAAGACAGCAACGGTCGATGGGTGTTCGGGATATCAATTGTATTCTAGTAATGATTTGAGCGGATGTTTTAACGACATCCGCTTTTCTTTATTGGATCAAGTACACCGGCACGTCCTTAACAAAATGCCCCCCCTCAAAGAGTTTTGGGGATAGGATGCACTGTTTCATGTAAATCAGTTCATCCTACCAACGTCTTTTTTTAAATTCGCTTAAAGGTTGAGTTTTGCAGGCGACAATCCTATCTTTGGGCTCTCTTAATGAGAACTTATTCGGGACGTGGCGCAGTCCGGTAGCGCGTCCCGACAAGCCTGTCGGGAGGGTCGCAGGTTTCCCGACGTTAGGGAATTACTTTGGTAAGTTATCGTTCTTTTTTGATAAAAAATATTGTAATCGGGACGTGGCGCAGTCCGGTAGCGCACACGACTGGGGGTCGTGGGGTCGCAGGTTCAAATCCTGTCGTCCCGACTATGGAAGTCCTCTAATAGCTTTTAAAAGGCTGTTAGGGGACTTTTTTGTTTGGGCAGATTCAACAAGAAAGAGGGAAAACTCATGTATTATACCTACATACTACAATCAGAGAGGACAGGGAAACTTTATATCGGGCAGACTAAGAATGTTGAAAAGCGTTTGGCTCGGCATAACAGAGGCGGCACGCCGTCGACCCAAAGTGGCCGGCCCTGGGAATTGCTGTATTCCAAATCCTTTGCTACCCGCTCGGAGGCTGTGCAGTTGGAGCAAAAGCTAAAGTCCTGGAAAAATCCGGACCGAGTATTATCCTGTCGTCCCGACTTTAGGAAGCCTACTGATAGCTTTTGCGGGTTTTTAGGAGGCTTTTTTATCATGAAGTTGTTAGTAAGGCCGCCTTGGGAACCAATCCTTACAAAAAGCTTGAAATGAGCAAAGACTGATTAAGTCTTTTATATTTGGTTTTTCACTCAGTTCATATTAAAAAGGATAGAAATGAAAATTCAGACTACGGCACTGCTTGAACAGGTAGTTATCAATGAGAAGGTTTTGGAACTTCCGGACTCCGTAAATATTGATTTAGAGTTCTCGGCTATTGATACAGGAGGGGGATTTCATGATCCGATCCTGGATTTTACATTTACGCTAAATAATTCTTGGCATGCTTTGACAGCCGTGGATCAAAAATCGATAATCGAATTAGTGCTCCGGGATCCGAGGAAAGATGAAAATAAGGCTGGCTTTTCATGTAAATGCGAGATTGCCATTGGTGAGACTCAAACCGAAGTGAACGGACGTTTATACGAGGAGGAAATCAGCAGAGCGTTAATTGGTTTTGTGATGAAGCGATTCCGGTAGCTTCAAAATATTCTTTTGACCGAGGTAACGGAACAAATGATAGAGAGGTTTATTTAATTGGTATAGAGTTATTCGTGATTGTCAACAATAATGCTATCAGGAGAAATGCTATGTTACGATGGAGCCTCTCATTTTTAGTTATCGCAATAATTGCTGCCATTCTGGGATTTGGAGGCATTGCCGGCGCAGCTACCTGGATTGCCGAGATACTATTCTATGCATTCTTAGCACTGTTTGTGCTGTCATTAATCTTTGGGCGGCGATCGAGAACTTAACCACCGACCCCCATCATTTTCTTGAATGCCTAATTCCCTAGGAACAATTCCATCTTGTCCGGGTTATATATTTGTGATTAATAATTAAAGACGGCGCAATGAGAAAATTCCTGGGATCCCTTTTATTTTTTGTTGGATTAGGAATCCTCATTTATACAGGGATTAACTATGTTAATGAAACCGAAAGTTTTGCTTTTCTTGGAACAGATGTATTGGTCAGTAAAGGTAACTTGGCTCCGGTAATCATTGCCGGCGTCGTTATGCTAGTTGGCCTGGGGATAAAACCGAAGTCATAATTTTATCCACTTATCGTCATGTATATTATAGACCATCAAAAACAGATTGACCTGATCCGTGATATGAAACAGCTTCGTAAGAACACTAAGAAATACGAAGTGTATTACCATCACCCCTATACCAATCAAATGTGGAAAAGTTTTTTCCCGAAAGCAGAAGGCGAAAACCTTGGTCCCAAGCTGTTACGTCATGAACCGATACCCTCGAATATTGAGGAACTTCTTAATATGTGCCTTGGCGAAGAGGCACCGGAAAATGCAATTGGACTCGGAATCGAATGGTCGTCAAAGCCGGCCCTGTGGCCCTCGATCATCCGGGCATTGGAAAAAGGATATTCGCACTACGATCGCTCTCAATTAAAACTTTTCCTGGATAACTTGGAATTGGATGACTCAAAAATCATTCCCCAAGATGCCACTGATACGGTTGCGAAGAAGAACTCCTCCGAGAATCTCGGAAACCTAATTTGGCGTTCCAAGAAAATACGTATGAAACGCTTTTTCGTATTAGGCTAGCCCTGTTAGTTGTTCGCTAATAAGCCAAAGTTTTTCCGTCAGCGGATCTTTATGTGCAATTGATGCAGGAGATATTTTTTGCTTATCCTTGAAGTATTTTCCGCTGATCGATTTAACTTCTTCTGAAGTCGCCAGGTAAATGGCGGTTTCTGCTCCCTTTTTGGGAGATCGCATGAATGGCTTTCCCAACCCGAACACTATTCTAATGATCCAGCTGGATTCTTTAGTCAATGGTGTCCTAACTACGCCCGGATGCAGGCAATTTGCGGTAACGGAGGTCCCTTGACAGCGCTTGGCTAATTCATGAGTAAACATGATATTGCACAGTTTTGAAAGCCCATAGGCGTTCATAGGGGTATAGCCTGTTTTCAACTGAAGGTTGTCTAAGTCAAAGATTTCAACAGCCCTGCGGTGCGCACCCGAAGCAACGGTAATGACCCGGGCCTCTGCAGCATTTTTGAGTTTATCGAGTAAAAGATTTGTCAAAAGAAAGGGGGCCAGGTGATTTACGGCCAGCGTCCGTTCTATTCCGTCAACGGTTTCAATCCGTTTCCCGGGTACAAGCCCGGCATTGTTAACAAGTACATCAACCTTGTCAAATTTTTGGATTATGTGTTCGGCCACAGATCGAACATCGTGCTGTAGGGCCAAATCAGCCAACATCACCTCAATACCGGAATGCCCGGTATCGTTAATGAGTTCCTGCTGGGCTTCCCGGGCTCTTTTCTCGTTTCGGCAGATCATGACTACATAAGCCCCTCTTCGGGCGAAATCACGGGCAGTTTCCTTACCTATCCCGGAATTGGCCCCGGTTACAATGCAAAGTTTATTAGCTAAATCCATAAAAAAGTAGTTGTTTGGGATAGATTCTTCAGTTCGGATTGTTATAGAAAGAAGTTAAATTATAGGGTTAGAAAACAGTTTCACGAAACAATTCCATTGATGATTCAAGATTATCTTAATTCAGTTGATAAATTTATAGTTGTCGGCGATCGTGTCCTTATAAAGCCACGAGATCTGGAAACCCGAACCAAGAGTGGGTTGGTATTGCCGGCAACGGTCAAAGAAAAAGCCGACATCCACAGCGGTTATGTCGTAAAAACCGGTCCGGGATATCCCATTCCTTCGAACGAAATTGATGAAGACTGGAAAGATACCAGTGAAACCAAATATATTGGAATGCAGGCACAAGAGGGGGACTTGGCGATATTCTTGAAAGACCAGGCCCATGAGATTGAATTCGAGAACGAAAAATATCTGATTTGTCCTCATAGTGCTATTCTGTTATTGATCCGTGATGAGATCGCTTTGTAGGGCACAGGCCTTGGTAAGCTAAGTAACAGCCAGGGAATCAATTAATGCGAAATAAAAATCTAATGCTATGGACCGACGCCAGTTTCTCTTCCGTACTTCATTGCTAGCGATAGGAACCGCTTTTCCCTTCAAGAAGGTTTTCGCAAGAGGCAGTGGTACTTTTACTCCGCTGAGGCGGAATGTGGGATATTTTACCGGAAAAGGGGGCACTATTGGCTGGCTTGCCGGTGATGATGCCATGGTCGTTGTTGATGCGCAGTATCCCGAGACCGCCCGCCATTGTTTGAATGGCCTTAAGGAACGGAGCACTCATGCCCTGGATTTGTTGATCAATACGCATCATCACAGGGATCACACAGCTGGAAACCCGGTATTTGAGGATGAGGCTGGTAAGATGGTGGCCCACGAAAATGTGCCCAAACTGATGAAGATGGCTGCCGAACAAGGGGATAATGACTACGAGTTAGCTTTGCCCAGAACTACCTTTGCCACCAGCTGGCATATGGATGTGGGGGATGAACAAGTACATGCTCAATATTATGGCCCCGGTCATACCAGTGGAGATGCCGTTATCTACTTTGAGAAAGCAAATGTAGTACATACCGGGGATCTTGTTTTTAACCGGATGAATCCTTATACCGATCGGCCGGCAGGGGCTTCTATAACAAACTGGATTGAGAGCCTGAGAAAAATTGAAGATGATTACCCGGCAGATGCAATGTATATTTTTGGCCACGGAAAGCCCGAATACGGTGTGACCGGGAATAGGGAAGACGTTGCTGTGATGCGTGAGTATTTCACGGCGATGATGGAATATGTCCAAGGGGCGTTAGAGCAGGGCAAACCCAAAGAGGAAATCCTTGATAAAAAGGTGTTAGACGGCTTTGAAAATTTTATGTATGCTGATTTCTGGACGCTCCCCAAAAACCTTGACATTGCCTATACCGAATTGACAAATGCCTGATATGTCTGATCACACAACACGCAAGGATCGTTCAGAAGAACCGCGAAGGTGTACTTATTGTGGCGCCGAAGCCCAACTCATATGGGTGCATGGCCATGGCCAGTGCGCCAATTGCGGGATTAATGTTGAGGAGTGCTGTCGTGGAGAATCGTGCAGAAATACCCGGTAGTCAGGCAAATGCTTCTTGCTCAATAGAGTAAACGCGTTCGCAAAGCGCTAGCTCATTGCTGTTATTAGATGCAATAACAAGCAGTTTGTCAGGCTGTTTAAATGAAGCGACGATTTCAGCTATCAGCTGCATCCCTGTCTCATCGAGATTTGATCCGGGCTCGTCCAGCAGCAGGATATCGGGTCCGTGAAAAAGAGCGGAAGCAAGACGTAAGCGTTGCTGTTGTCCTGTGGACAGTTTCCCAAAAGGCTGTTCGGCAACATGAGCTAGTTCTACTTTTCGAATCCAATGGTCAATCTCTGATTCATAATTTGTTTCGTGACGCATCTTTGCCAAAAATTCCAGGTTTTCCCGGCAGTTCAATTCATCATAAAGGTTAATATAGGGAGCGGCATAGCCCAGCTTCTTTTTGAAAACCTGTTTATCGAGGGGAGTGCCATCCATCCACCATTCAAAGTGTCCTTTGTTGGGACGCAATAGGTAGCCCAGGCATTTTAGCAAGGTTGATTTACCTGATCCGTTTGGTCCGGCAATACCCAGAGATTGTCCCTTGTGATCAAAGGTGATTTTTGAGAAGACGGTTTTGGTGCCAAAAGATTTCTCCAAGGCTATAATTTGTAAACTAATCATAGCCAAATGTAAGAAGTGAAGCTGACATCCTAAATGAAAAAATTATGAAATGTCGGGAAAGGGGCAACACTATATACTGCTCATTCCATTTGCAGTTGAATTCTCTCAAATGGGCCTATTCAGGCCTTTATTAAGAAGTGTTTCAAAAGATTCTCAAATTTAACATATTCAAAGGTTGTATTGCCCATCCTTAGACAATATATTTCCCAAAAATTTTATGAATCGAACTGTTCAGCAAATAACGAAACAACTTATAGACCTCTTGCCGGAGAACGATCAGTATTACCGGCTTGATGAGCTTCGTTCATGGGGTTTTCCTGTCTTCGTTGTGAAACGTATTAGAATTGAACTTGAGAGAAACCTGGCCGAGTCAATGATTATTCCTAAGACTGATTGGGCTAATATACAGTCTGATGCTGTTCAAAATGCTTGGCAACAGTTCGTAGATGCCATTCGGGCAGGTGCACGTCTCCCGGCCAGTTATGCCAAGGCTGTAATAGAAACCGCTGTGGCAGATGTGGTTGATATGCTCGTACAACCGCGTAAAAATATCCCGGCTATAATCTTCGGTCCTGATGAAAAACTGGATTATCTGCAGTTGACGAACAGGCTGGAAGCGGTAGTGGTGTATCCCCACTTCGCCAATTTATTGTCTCGGTATATGCAGAAGAAGGATCTCGAAACGCTTTCACGGCAGCAATGTGCAGATATTATTGAGAAGGCGGATAAGAAGATTACCGGCAAATATTCGCCGCTCAATTGGGCCCAGATGCTGGATCCGCTTTTTAACCTATTGAACGGGACCATCGACACCAACTTGCTGCGTCTTTTTTATGAGGATAAAGATATGCCTCGTATTGCCCGGCGACTGGATTTGATGGATGATTCACTTTCACGAGCCAGGCTGATCGAAGTGCTCTCTTCTCCTGAATTGCTGAACCTTGAGGGATATGAAGATGAGCAAGCTAATTTGTTTGAGGTAAAGCCTCATTCAGCGCAGGAGGAACATCCTGATGAGCTTTACGAGCCTGAGACTGAACCGCAGACAGTTGATTCTGATCATCCTGAAGACGAAAACGGGGAGACAGAAAAGAGAAACCGGGAAACGGAGGAAGAAGATGATTCCCTGAATGCCGGTTACGCCGAGAAGGAGGAACCTGAAGAAGGAGCGGAACAAGATGAGGATAACTCATTGAACGCGGTATTTACGCCTCCCGACGATGAGAAAGTCGAAGAAACGACAATGGCTCTTGAAGAATCGGATGAAGGAACGGAATTCCAGGCTTTTTCCGAAGAAGAACCTCCCGAAGATGAACGGACTGAAGATGAGACCGCCGAAGCGAATCCTGAGGAGCAAGAGCTAGAGAAAGAGACTGCAGGAGTTGATTCGGAGCTCGATAAAGGGGATTCTGAAAGTGAAAGCCGGGAAACGCCTATGTGGATGCGTTTTATGAGCGATGAAGAGGTTGCCGATTACAAGCGCCGGCAGGAAGAAGAGCTCTCGGTTGAAAGCGAAGAAATTGAAGACGAAGAAAAGGTAGATGAGGATGGGTTTATCGATGATCCCATTATCGATCTCACGGAGGAAGAAGATGCTTCTGAGCAGGAAATTGACATGCTTGACAAACAGCTTTCCGATGAACGCGAACTCTTTGTAGAAGAGATATTTCGCGGGTCTGACCGTGCTTTTGATGAAGCGGTTGAGGAGATCGCGGCCTATGACAATTGGCGTGATGTCAGCAGGTTTATTGAAAAAGATGTTTTTAAACGGAATTTGGTAGATATGTATTCAGAGCCGGCTGTAGATTTTACGGATCGGCTGCAGAGTTATTTTTTAGAAAAACAGAATCGCAATTCATAAGGTATTAGATGGCTTCCGATAAAAAAGTAGAACGGTTAAGAAAAAAACGTCAAGATTCACTTAAAGGTGGGGGCGAAAAACGGATAAAAAAGCAGCACGACAAGGGCAAGCTGACGGCCCGGGAACGTATCGACCTGCTGCTGGATAAAAATTCTTTTGAAGAGATCGACCCGTTCGTCACCCACCGAAGCCATAAGTTCGGACTGGAGGAGAAAAAGATCGATGGTGACGGCGTGGTGACGGGGTTTGGTAAAATCCACGGCCGACCTATTTATGTATTTAGCCAGGACTTTACTGTTTTCGGGGGATCGCTGTCAGAGACCCATGCCGAAAAAATTTGCAAGATCATGGACCTTGCCATGAAAAACGGCATTCCCATCATAGGGCTGAATGATTCCGGTGGTGCCCGAATTCAGGAAGGCGTTGCCTCACTCGGAGGGTATGCGGAGGTATTCTGGCGCAATAGTATGGCTTCGGGTGTCATTCCACAATTTTCGGCTATTATGGGGCCCTGCGCGGGTGGTGCAGTGTACAGCCCGGCGTTGACTGATTTCGTTTTTATGGTTAAAAACACCAGTTATATGTTTGTGACGGGTCCAAATGTGGTTAAAACCGTCACCCACGAAGAGGTGACCTCTGAAGAACTTGGTGGAGCGAGTGCACACAGTACAAAGTCCGGCGTAGCGCACTTTTCAGAGAAGAATGATGCTATTTGTCTGCGCCAGTTGAGAAAACTGCTGACGTATGTTCCTCAGAACTGTGAAGAGAAACCGCCGCGCATCGAGGGGCAGGCTCCGGATGCTGCAAAGGCTAAAAAGCTGGACGATATTGTACCCGATAATCCCAATAAGCCCTACGATATTAAGGAGGTCATCGCGGGTATTGTTGATAGGGATTCTTTTCTTGAAGTGCATGAACACTATGCCGACAATATCGTCGTTGGCTTTGCTCGCATTGACGGGCGCAGTGTGGGAATTGTAGCCAATCAACCGCTTTCATTGGCTGGAGTACTTGACATCGACGCTTCACTTAAAGGGGCGCGTTTTGTTCGTTTTTGTGATGCTTTTAATATCCCGCTGGTAACCTTTGAAGATGTACCGGGTTTTTTGCCGGGAACTGACCAGGAGTGGGGCGGAATTATTAAACATGGTGCAAAACTGCTTTACGCCTTTTGTGAAGCTACCGTGCCGAAGATGACTGTTATTACACGAAAGGCCTATGGCGGTGCTTACGATGTGATGAACTCCAAGCATATTCGCGCCGATTATAATGTTGCCTGGCCAACGGCCGAGATTGCAGTAATGGGTCCAAAAGGAGCTGTTGAAATTATCTTTCGTAAGGAAATTGAGGCTGCGGAAGATCCGGAAGCGAAAGAGCAAGAACTTGTTGATTATTATAAGGCAGAGTTCGCCCACCCTTATAAGGCGGCCGAGCGCGGATTTATAGATAATGTTATACTGCCCAGTGAGACCCGCGAAAAATTGATCAGGGCGTTGGATATAACTGAAAATAAGGTTGATCAGGTTCCAAAGAAAAAGCACGATAATCTTCCATTATAATTGTTAATTTTGGATGTTGAATTTGGGTGTTGCAAACTATTCAAAATTCAGAATTTAGCATTCAAGATTTAAAGCTATGGATCTTTTTAACGAGGAATCCGGAGCCGCACAAAATCAGAAGGAGAAGTCTGATTTTGTAAACCCGCATGAGCCGTTGGCAACCAGGATGCGCCCGCGCTCGCTGGAGGAGTTTGTGGGACAGGCGCACATTGTGGGAGCGGATAAGATGCTGCGACGAATGATCGAGTCCGGGGTGATTGGCTCGCTTATCTTTTATGGTCCGCCGAGTTCAGGAAAGACTACCCTTGCACACGTCATTTCGCGGGAGATCAATGCCCAGTTTACGATTTTAAATGCTGTGCTTGACGGTATTAAGGATCTTCGACAGGTGGTAGAGCGGGCAGAAAAAATTCAGCAGATGAACGGGCGAAAGACGATCCTTTTTGTGGATGAGATTCATCGTTGGAATAAAGCACAGCAAGACGCATTACTTCCCCATCTGGAGTCCGGCGTTATCACCCTGATTGGGGCAACTACGGAAAACCCTTTTTATTCACTGGTGAGTCCACTGCTCTCGCGCTGCCAGTTGTTTGAACTATATGATTTGAGTGTAGATCATGTGTTGACGATGATTGACCGTTCTCTTGAAGACGAGGAGAGGGGATTGGGTCGAAAGAATGTAGAATTGACTGAGGAGGCTAAAGATCACCTGGCGGAGTTTGCCGGGGGCGATATTCGCAATGCCCTGAATGCCCTTGAAGTAGCGGTGCTTTCCAGTAAAGCAGATAATGAGGGTGTCATTCATATTGACCTGGAAGTAGCCAAAGAATGCATACAAAAGCGAAGTGTTCGCTACGATGGAACGGGCGATGAGCATTATCACTATGCTTCAGCATTTATTAAGTCGATGCGAGGGTCTGATGTGGATGCCGCCCTTTATTGGATGGTGGCCATGCTGGAAGGCGGGGACGATCCCAATTTCTTGTTCCGCCGCATGTTAATTCTGGCCTCGGAAGATGTGGGTATGGCGGATCCTCATGCGCTATCGGTCGTCAATGCCGCCCATGAAGCGTTTACCAAATGCGGGATGCCGGAAGGATTTTATTTTCTGGCTCATGCCTGTATTTACCTGGCACTGGCACCGAAAAGTAATAGTACAGGGGCTATTTTTTCAGTCCGAAGTGAAATTCAAAAAAACGGGATCGGGCCTGTGCCATCCCACTTACGCGATAAGACCGCCAACTCGAAACAATCGCGTTATCTTGGGGTTGAAAATGCTTCCGACGATTATCAATATCCGCATTCCTACGAGCAACATTGGATTCCTCAGGATTATTTGCCGGAGGAAGTGAAAGGCAGTTCGTGGTATTCTCCTGGAAAGATAGGAAGAGAAGGAAAACTTTGGGATCGGCTTGAGGCCATAAAAGAGGCCTATAAAAGAGCCCGTGAGTGACCATTCTTGTTTTTTCCTTTTTTGGAGCCTAACGCTCGAAGTTAGGGGGCTGACAGATAAAAAATTATGAGTCATGTCAATTTTATCTAGGAAACGAAACAGGGCCGGACCCTTCCGGGATCCGGCCCCCCCTCTTTTGATCAGCTGTAAAGATTAGCGGGAACTTGTTTCACATTTTAGGTTCTTCTTTTCAAGGGTTTACTCCATCATTGGTATTTATCTAAACAGGGTACAAAAGTAATTAACGCCAACAATCCCCAAAAAATGATTAACACCCCTTCCCATTTGCGTAATTAATTAAGCTATTTAACATTAGGCATTTGCAATTATAATGTTATTTGAATATAAAACAAAAATAAATTAATAAGTAAATTACTTATACCGTATTTATTAATGCTTTATCTTAAATTAGACTAACTAATATATCTTGCAGAAGATGCAGGGAATATTTAGCCGTACAAATGGTATCTTTGAGGGGTAATTTTAAAAACGTTTTGAAATGTATGATTGAATTACGAATTATCAGCGGTACCGACAGGCCAAATTCTAATGCATATCGTATCTCCGAGTATTTGCAAAACAGGTATGAAAGGGAGGGGGTTTCTGCGGAAGTCGTTGATTTGCAAGATTTTCCATTTGAGCAGGTAATCGGCGGAAAATATGGACAGGATTTACCGGAAGTAGACGCCTTTATCGAACAAATTATTGAAGCCGACGGGCTTGTAATTGTGTGTCCTGAATATAACGGCGGTTATCCCGGTATCCTAAAATTAGTCATAGATTATTTCCCTTTTCCGGCAAGTTTAAACAAAAAACCCATTGCGTTGGTAGGGGAAGCGACGGGAGCTTTCGGTGCGATGCGTGCGGTGGAGCAGCTTCAACAAGTGGTTGGGTATCGATACGCTCATGTATTTCCTGAGCGGGTATTTATTACGCGTGTTCACGAAAATTTCGATGAACAAGAAGGGGTCAGGAATGCATTTCAACAACAGCTGTTAGAATCACAAATCAAGAATTTCCCACAGTTTGTTCAAGACCTCAAGGAGGGAAGTGTCATGTCCGGGAATGTTGATTAACAATTTGCTTCGACTTCAGAAGCTTACTTTAACCCATCTTTAGCATATAGCCCACACCGTGGAGCGTCACCAGGTAGCGGGGATCTTCGGGATGTTCTTCAATCTTGGATCTTAGTTTTGAAATGTGTACATCGACTGTTCGGGTATTCGTGCTGAATTCATATCTCCATACGTTTTCTAAGAGGGCATCCCTGGAAACAGGTTCATTGGAATGAGCAACCAGATATCGAACAAGTTCAACTTCGCGGGTTGTGAGCTCCAAGTCGCCTTTTTTGGGATGTTCGGCGACCGCATTCTTTAAATCCACAAAAATAGGGTCGAGATCAACTTCGTTGATTGGGGTCATATTTGCATACTTGTCTGATCGGCGAAGCCGAGCCTGTATACGGGCCAACAGTTCTTTAACGCCGAAAGGTTTAGTCATGTAATCATCCGCGCCTATGTTCAGGCCGGTCACTTTGTCAATTTCCTGATCGCGAGCTGTTAACATTATTATGGGGAAGGTATAATTCATATCACGCACTTTTTGACACACGTCGTATCCGCTCATGCCCGGCAGCATTAAGTCCAGGATCATCAGGTCGGGATCTTCTTTTTTGACAATTTCTATTGCTTCATCGCCTTTTTCGGCTACATATATATCATATCCCTCATTTTCGAGGGTGTCTTGCAAGGTAAAGACGAGGCTGGGTTCGTCTTCCACAATAATTATTTTCTTAGACTCAGCTGACATATTTCTCAGATTCTTGGTTTAGTGAATCAATATTAATTTCGGATTCGGTAGAAAGTTCCCCGGAAGCGGCTTCAGTGCCCTCAACCAAAATCGGGAAGGACACGGCAAAGATAGAGCCTTTACCCGGCTCACTCGAAACTTTGATTGTGCCCCCGTTTAGTTGAACCAGGTTTTTGACGATGGAAAGACCCAGGCCGTGCCCTTTGGTTTGGGCAGTAAGGGTATCCTCGGCCCGATAGAACTTGTCGAAAATATGGGAAATATCTTTTTTGATCATACCGACCCCGTGGTCAACAATCTCAAGCTCTATATTCTTTTTGTTAGCCTGCAGGGTAATACCAAGGTATTTCTCATCACGAGTATATTTCATGGCATTTTCGATAAGATTGGATAAGATCGTCTCAAAACTGTCAGCATCGATCATCACCGTGGGGAGATCCTCCTCAATTGAAAGGTCAAGCGTAAATCCCTTATTTTCAATATACCTGCGATGTTCATCCAGGTACGATTTAATCAAATCTCCAATACTTTCAGGTGCAGGTTCAATCAGCGACTGACCGGCGTCAGATTTGGCAACATCCAATAGTTTCTCAATCATTTTACGGAGACGGACCGCTTCGTTATAAATGTGGTTACCGTATGTTTTTAATCTTTGTTCATCTTTTACGCGTCCATCCGCCAGGTTTTCACCGGCAGCCTGCATGACCGCCAGGGGAGTTTTTAACTCGTGGGTTACATTGGCCAGAAACCCGGCTTGCCGTTCGGCCAGTGCACGTTCTTTTTGAGCGGAAATGAACATAAAAACAAGCGCACCCAGCAGTAAGATCATAGCAGCCCCCAATACCACAAGGTTCTTAAATAATGAGGCATTGGAAGCAGCCACCGTTGGGGTTTCGGTGAATGAAACCTCCAGTTTCCAATAATCAAAAAAGTCAGGGAAGTTTTGTTCATACTGTATTTTCTTCCGGTCGTATTTGGCTGTTGGATTACTGCTTGCAATAATCTGGTTGCTGGTCCAGTCGCGCAGCCAAACATTCATGCCCGAGTTTTCGGGATGGCCGAACCTGTCGGCTAATTTTCGGGGCAGGTATCTGTTTCTCAGAAAATTTTGATTGATCGGCATCGTCAGGTAGCCGAAAATCGAATGATTACTGGGAGTCACCAATACGATGGTAATGCTGCGATGGCTGTCAAATATAATTTTGTTATTGTATTTATATTGATTAATGAGGCTCTTCATTTGGGTGCGAGCGATACCCATTCCATCACAAACAACCTCACTGTATTGGGGAGTCTTCTGAAAACGGTGGCTGGATGCATCATATTTCAAAATGTTCGCATGCTCATGACATACATCGGAATCGGAGGGTATGAAATAGATGGCGTCGTAGATAGAATCTTTGGCGGCTTTATCCAGCAGTGCATTGACCTGTGAATTGAATTGGCCCGTAGCGTTAAAATTTTTTTCCAGCCTTTTTATGTCTGAAGAACCAAGCCCAAACAAGCTTTCAAAAAAGCGGTAGCGAATTTTATCGGTAAATTCCGCTATTTGTAATTTTTTATTTTCCTGGGTCGATTCCAGGGTATTTTTTTTGAGTGCATAAAGGGAATATACATTCATCCCTGTAAGGCCAAGAATGGCAATTACACCGGTAGCCAGTAAAAACCATCGAAGAGATCCGTATCGCTTCATAAAGAATATTTCTTCATTCCTTAACCCAATTAATAATAAGCACTAAAGGTAAGAAATTATAAAAGTTTACAAATAGTGGCTGATATTATTTACTGAATTTAATACCTGTTGGCTTAAAATAGCAAAAGGGCACTTTAGAAGTGCCCTTTTTGCCATGGTTTTTTGAAAGACTATTTTTGCCAAGTGTTATTGGTTCGGTCGGCGTCGGGATATTTCTGTCCCGGATCGACGACCACTTTGGTGACGTCACCCGGCTGGGTAATCATAATCACGGCCCTGGTTGCCCCCTTGAGCCAGCGCTCAACCGGAACAGACCGGGTAATTGTGGACCCGTCATTCATCGTAATTTCAACGGTCGCGGGCATGGGTACCCGTCCCCGGTCTTCAATTACAATACGTGTACCTTGATCGGTTTTGGCAACAGTGCCCACCGCCTGGTCGAGCGTCCAGGTTTCATAGTACCAGCTTCTCCAGAACCATCCTAGGTCCCGTCCGCTGACATCTTCAAATGTGTTGAATAAATCCCATGGATAAGGATGTTTGTACTGCCAACGCTGCATAAAGGTATGGAAAGCTTTGGTAAAGGTTTTCTCACCCAGCAGATTGCGCAGACTGACAAGCATTGATGCTGGTTTTGGATAGGAAGCGACATTATATGCAAAGGGATTGTAATGATAATCCGAGCGACGCATTATGGGGCCTTCATAGTCGGTTCCCGCTATGCGTAAATAGGCATTGAAATCTGTAATGTTGGCATCAGGGCCGTTAGGAAATTTTTCATTTTTGGCCTGGTTCTCGTTGAACGTAGTCGTACCCTCATCCATCCAGGCATATCGCCGTTCGTTGTTGCTAAGCTGCATTGGAACCCACATGTGGGCCAGCTCGTGAGCAATTACAGCATAAAGGGACCGCTCCGATGCTCCATTATAGGAGCCAATAAGGGTCATCATCGGAAATTCCATGCCTCCGCCTATGATGCCGCCGCCTTCGACTGAAGTCATATGAGGCCACGGGTATTTCAGCCCTGTAAACTTTGACAGGAAAGCGATGGCATCACTTGTATAGCGAGCTCCGTGCGTCCATAAAGGGGCTGTGTCTCGGTAGATAGAAGTGATATCCGTATAGTCGTCCTGTCCGTCACCGTCTCTGTCGCCAACATTTGCCCGGGTGGCATCCCACATCGATTCCTTGGTCACACTAAAGGCAAAATCCCTTACATTTTGTGCGGAAAAGTTCCATGTCACTTTGCCGTCTTTGGCAGGCTGGGTAACATTTCCAAAATCATCTTTAGTAACTACATGCATAACCGAATCACTTTTATGTGCAAGCTGGAGCCGCTTATAAATGTCTTCTTTCAGGATATTTTTGCCATTGGCCAGTTTCCCGGTGGAAGCCACCAGCCATTGCTCCGGAACGGTAATATCCACATTATAATTGGCGAAATCGTGATAGAATTCGGCATTCCCCAGAAATGGGTCGGTAAACCACCCATTGACGTCATCATAGACCCGCATTTGGGGATACCAATAAGCAATGTAATACAAGTTGTTATTGCTGCGCCCCATACGGCCGCCGATTCCTTTTTGGGGGACTTTGAAATCCCATGAAACCCTGATCTTTGTTGAATCACCGGGAGCCAAAACTTTTGACGGACGAATAATCATTTGGGTGCCATTCACCGCATATCCTGAGGGGGCATTCCTGGATTGCAGTTCATTTAGTGTCTCCCCGTCGACAGCCAGGTTATGTAAGTGAATGCCGCCGGTTATTTCGGCCGGCCTGTTTCGCACGATACTTTCTTTATGGAAATTCTGAGTGAGCTCCAGAAAGAGTTGGTTCAGGGTGTCGGGTGAATTGTTATAGTAGGTGATTACTCCATTTCCCTTAACCAAGGTATCAGCCGGCACGACTTCCACGTCCAGATCATAGTTTGTCCACTGTTTCCAATATTTGGGGCCCGGTTCGCCCGACATGGTTCGGGTTCCCTTTTCCACAGCCCGGTAAAAGGCATTGGGAATTTCCTCGGTTATTGGATTGGGAACGGGGCGGTTCATCTCAGAAGGCAGTTGGTGGGTACCGTCCGGCATTGCTTTAGTGGTATCTGCCGGTATTTGCTCATTCGTCATTTTTTTGGAGCCGGCGCAGCCTGAGAGGAAGAAGGTCAATACCAAGAATGCGGAAAGAAGCTTATCTACGTATTTTTGTGATATATGCAACATGCTGTAATGCTCTTATTTGTATTAATATTTAAAATGAACGTAGCTATGACTCGAGAGAGAAGTGCTTGGCTATTGATTTTTTGAGGTCGTCAAACTCGATAGGTTTAGTAAGATAATCCAGGTAGTTGGTTTCTTTGGCTCTTTCCACGTGAAATGGATCCGAATTTCCCGTGATATAGATGACCGGGACATCCGAAAATTTTCGAATCTCCAACATCGCATCGATACCGTCGATCTCACCTTCCAGAGAAATATCCATAACGATTAAATCCGGGTCGATTTTTTGGGTTGTTTCGATTGCGGTTTTCCCGTAAACGAGTTCGCCCTCAGTTTCAAAGCCAAGACGTTCCAGATAACTTTCATAGAGAAGGTTAAGAATTAGATCGTCCTCAACAATGATAACCGTCTTCTGTTTTTTATCCATATACTTATAATCACTTTTTCGATGACGTGTTTAAGATAGCAAAAACGAGATATAAGACAATCTATTTCTCTCTTTTTATTTAACACTTTTTGGGGTTTTGAATGTGATAAGGGGCCTTTTTCATGATTTACCCTCTCATGGTCTCCCATTTTCGCTGAAGCGGTTCTGATAGTTGTCGTTTTGGGGCTTTGTAAATTTAAATGAATCGCTTTGTTGTCCGACTTCATTTTTCATATCCGGCCAATGGATTTGTGAAGCCGCTTTACGGGTCCAGGGATTCCATCTTTTAGTCATGTAAGGCCAACTACTACAGGAAGTTCATAACCTACTCTCTACCGTAGAACTATAATTATGAGTTAACTAAAGTATTATTTCAACAAACTCAGGAGTGGCATTATGGCAGCACAACCGCACATCCTTATTCTTGGTACCAACTTTGCCGGTTTAACAACGGCCCGCCTAATACGAGAGTATGCGGGAAAGAAAGTGCGAATGACCTGCATCGATCGTAAGCCGTATTTAACCTTTATTCCCAATATTCCCATTGAGGTATGGAATAATAATAACCCTGAGACCGAGCTGCACCTGCCTTTCATCAAGTTCCTGGAAAGGGATAATATTGATTTTATTCAGGGTGAGGTACGGGAAATAGATCTGGAACGTAAAATAGTTGGATTCAAGCCGGTGGAACGTCCCGGTTCGGCAGTCGAAGAAATTTCTTATGATTACCTGGTAATTGCCCTGGGCAATAAATTGGCCTTCGATGAGATTGAGGGTTTTGGTAAGTACGGACACACCTTCACGGACACTTATTACGGGGACAAAGTACGGAGGTACCTGCATGAAGGCGGGTACAAAGGCGGACCGATTGCCGTGGGTTCGGATCTGTTCATCCAGGGTAAAAGTGATAAACTGCCCGATGTGCCGGTAGCTGAAGCTGCGTGTGAGGGTCCGCCTGTAGAAATTTCCTTTTCTATGGCTGAATGGCTGAAAAAGCGTGGTATGGGAGGGGCTGAAAAGATTACTATGTTTACTCCGGCCGAGGTGATTGCCGAAGATGCCGGAAAGCAGATATTGGACCAGCTGTTGCCGATGGTTGAAAATATGGGCTATGGCTATAAGGCCAATACCCGGGGAATTAAGCGTATCTACGAGGACGGTATCGAATTTAAAGACGGAAGCAGTCTAGATGCGGAACTCAAAATCATTTTCCCCAACTGGGTTCCTCACGACTTTCTCAAAGGACTGCCTATTTCCGATGATCAGGGCTTCATTATTACGGACCTTTATATGCGAAACCCGGATTATCCCGAGGTCTTTGCCGTGGGGGATGCCGCATCTGTCACGGTGCCCAAGTTAGGTTCAATTGGACACCTTGAGGCCGAAGTGTTGGCTAAAGTATTGGGACAAGAAGTAGGAGGCTATCAACCAAAAGGAGAGATTGAGCCGCTTAAATTCAAGTTGATTTGTATGGGAGACATGGGTGGCTTTAAGGGTTTTTATATGCATACCGATGAATGGTGGGGAGGGAATACCAGTATTTTAAAAATGGGTTACACCCCGCATGCATTAAAGATGGGGTTCAAGGCCATGTATTATACCCTCGGCGGTAAGATCCCCAGCTGGGGCCTGCCACTGTCCGAAGGCATTGCCGATCATACACTTATCTAATGAGGTATTCTACACGGCTGGTAATATTATCAATACATAGTCCCGTTCGTCACAAATTTGTGTATTAAGGAGGAAAGCTGAGTATGTTCAATTTGCCCATGTAAAAGGATGAAGCTTTCACACTCTTTTATTTAGCAGTATTAATAAGTAAATAGGGCTTTTAATATTATCAGACTTTCTATTGCATGCCTTATGTAAAATATTCTATTCGATACGCCCTGCTGTTTTTTGGGGTGGCTATTTGGGGATTTGGGTGTAACTCACCGGGACCTGCCAATGAAAACCTAATGGGAGCTTACGATACAGGCTCTTATGCTGTTGGGTTTAAATCTTTATTTGTGCATGATACCTCTCGGACCGTAGCAGATTCTGCATTACGGCCGGTACAAATCGGATTTTGGTATCCCCGTAAGCCTAGTGAAGAGCATCACAAGATGACATTCAGAGATTACTTTATGCTCTCAACCCAGGAAAAAGGGCCTCAAAAAGTGAATCCCGATTCTGTTGTTGAAAACTATAAAAAGCTGGCGACACAATTTGGCGTTAGCCGGGATGGTATTGACAGCCTGTTTTCGGTTTCCTTTATTGCTCGTAAAGATGCACCTGTTGCGGAAGAGCCTTTCCCGCTGGTTATGATCGGCCAGGGCAATATGCAGACGATCTTTCACCAGGTGGTGCTCTGTGAATATTTAGCCAGCCGGGGTTTCTATGTATTGACAACACCGTCTCCCACCCGCATAACCGGTTTTTACAAAGACTATCAGGGAGTTGTTGCCAAAGCTTGGGAACAAGCTGACGACCTTGCTTTTGCCCGGCAAAAAGTGCTTCAAACGATAGGAAGAGATAAAATTTCTACCGGTATTGTCGCATACAGTTTTAGTGCTCGTGCGGCTTTGCTTTATGTCATGGAACATCCCGATGTAAAAGCTTTGGTTAGCCTGGATGGAGGCATTGGCAATAAAATGGGTAAAGGATGGATTGACTATGTCGATGATTTCGAGCCCGGGCACATAAAGGTGCCAATCCTTCATATCTATCAGGAGGGTGATGAAGTTGTGCAGCCCGATTTTGACCTAATCAACAGCCTGGGAAGCTCTACCAAGAAGTTTGTCGAGATCGACAGTGTGAATCACGGTTTTTTCATGGTTATGGGAGCGGCGGATGGGGCGATCCCGTCTTTTATGAAAGAACCTTATCCCGGGGCCCGCAACAGGTATAAGAGGATATTGAACGAGACGGGGAAGTTTCTGGATAGCCATTTGAAATGAACGAGAGATTCCCGAAAGTGTCGTCCCGCAAGCCCGGAATATTGGTCTGGATTCTGAAACAAGCATAAGATGACAAAGTGAGAATAACGGGGCGTAGTTGTCCATTAAATAATGTTGCGATATTGCCTTTTATCTCTTGGGTAGTCAACTTCAGAAAGCCCTAAATGGTTATATTTTGAAGCAACGAAAGTGTTAGGCCAGACCTCTTTTATTGACCCTTTTACTATTCTTGAACTTCCACAGTGTCGGTTCTTTGGAATATATACAGTCGAAAATATTACAATACGTACTTTTTTCTACTTCTCGTGGAATAGCTATTCAAGATAGTCAGGGCATCCCGACCTTGTTTCAGGGTCTAATTACAAACAGTTCTTTATAGGTTATTTGATCAACGATTCTTACTTCACATATTTCACCAACCAGTCAATCCATCGTTTGTATACGTCGGTTGTCCGCACGATGCTGTGTGGGAAATGAGAATCAACAGGATAGGCGTAGAATTCTACATGCACCCCGTTATCGCGCAGGGCATGGTACATTTGGTAGCTGTTGACAATCGGAACATTGGGATCACCCACATCCCCCATAATAAGTGTTGGGGCTTTTACCTTATGGGCATAGGTGATGGGCGATTGTTCCCGCCAAATCTTTTTGTATTTCTCGATGTAAGGGGATCCGCCAAAGAAATATAGATCGTCGGTCTGGTAAAAGGCGATGGTATAATCAAGCACCCAGTCGTTGAGAGCAGCACCTTCGACTGCTGCTTTCCATTTATCGGGATAGTTGCCGTTCAGCCACGAGGTCATATACCCTCCGTACGACCATCCCGAGACACCCATTCGAGTAGTGTCAATCATGCCCGTTTGTACCAATTTCCCGAGTCCCGCCATAACATCGTTCCCCGGGCCTTCGCCCGTATCGCGGTAGATGGCGTGCTGGTAGGCATCGCCCAGGTTAATGCTTCCACGGTAATTGGGTTGAAAAACAAAGAATCCTTCGGCTGCCAACAGTTGAGGAAGCGGTGAAAAGGGCACAGTAGAAGCTCCTTCCGGGCCGCCGTGAATGACTAATACCAATGGATATCTCTTGCCCTTTTCAAAATTCAGGGGGTAGGTTAGCACTCCGTCTTCGTCAAAACCGTCGGGGCCTTTCCAATTGATGCCTTCTGCTTTTGCCAGGGCAAGAGAGTCCACGAAACCGTTAAGGTTTGTGAGTCGCTTTGGCGTGCCATTGACTGAATTCATAACATACAGCTCTTCGGGATGATCGGGAGTACTGCCCGTAAAGGCAATGGTGCCGTTATTTGAAATGCTCAACCCGCGGCCCGGATTAACGTTGCCCAGATCCAGTTGTTCGGCATTTCCCTTCACAGGCTGTTTCCAGAAAACGGAGTTTGTGCCTTTATATCCCGTCAGGAGCATTGAGCTCCCATCTGGAAGCCAGGCATAGTCATTGATATTTCGGGCCAGGGCGCGTGTGATATCGGTTGTCTCACCGTCCTTGCTAATATAGACTGCCGTACCGTTATTCTGGTCACCGTTCCTGGGGCGCATGAAAGCAAGGGTATTTCCTTTGGGGGCATACATCGGATCGCCGGATCCTTCATCCGAAACCACCGTCCGTATCTCGGCCCCGCCGGTATCCACTTCAGCAATAGTAGAATGCCAGGCATTGCCGAACCAGACGTCAGGAAATTTCTGAAAGACAATGGATTCCCCATTTGGTGCCCACGTCAATGGCGAAATGCTTCCCTGGTCAGTACTAAGGCTCCATGAGCCCTTGGTTAGTCGCTTGGGTTTGCCTCCCTCAGAAGATACGATCCAAAGATGCCAGGGGTAAACTGCGGCGCGGGTCGTATAATTATTGTCCGTCACCTTAAAAGCGTCTTCATGGTGCTTTATGGCTTTGGGATTGGGTACCGTATCCTGTGCCACAAAAGCAATTTCAGTACCGTCGGGGCTCCATGAATATTCCGCAATACCCGTCTTTGACTTGGTAATGCGAACAGGATCACCGCCTTGCATTGACATCACATAGATTTGTGATTTTTCGGTATCCCGGTCTTTGGAAAGGAACGCCAGCCTGGTACCATCCGAAGACCATTGGGGTTGGGAGATTCCCTCGCGGTTAAAGGTGACGCTGCGTGAGGTTCCACTTTCCACATCCACCAGCTCGATTTCCTGCTTGTTTCCATCTTTTTTCCAGTCCGGACGCGAGACGACAATAGCAATACGGCTGCCATCCGGTGCAATACGCGGACTTGAGATACGCACAAGTTTTCGGAGGTCGGTGAGCTTGAAAGGCTGCGTTTGTACTTGTGCCAGTGAAATGTTTGCAATAAGACTAATAAAGATGACCGAGATAATACGACTTGCCTGTTTCATACTGAGATTACTTAGTTGTGGGCCGGGAAAGCGCCTTGTTTCAAGGGATCAAGACAAGTATAGCTGGGGTACAACGATTTAACAAATAGTTTTACATGCTTTAAGAGCTACCGGAGGAATCTCAGAAACAATTGACAACGACCTGTCTTTTAGTCCCACGGACTAAAGGAAATTATTGGGGATTGATAAGCATCACTTTAGGTTTTCGTAACATTATCTTAATCATCAATGCTTATTCTGAAATAAAAGGAAATCGGTTTAATCAGAACTTATTGGACTGAACTGAGTACAACTGTCTGCGGCCGGTTTTAACCTACTGGCGAAGGTTATTTATGAAGAGAGGAGGTCGGAACTATGTTCCGGCCTTTTTGATTCCATGAAATTGAATTGAGATTCCAAGTATTGAACCAAGCAGTGAAGATGGAGGAACTGGAGACGATATCCTCGGAAGAGAAAGACGCATTTAAAAAACACTATAAACAGATACAACGGGCGATTGAGAAAATTTCACGAGAGAAAAGGGGGGATGACACAGGCCAGCCTATTTCACAAGAATCTCCAAAAAACATCCTAGACTGCATGATCAGGGATGGGTTTAAAAATTAGAAAAAGTGGCAATATGAGAGAGAAATGCCAAATTTAGAACGACTAGGTCCATTCTATGTTCTAAAAAGTACCCGAGGCCGGACTTCCCGATCAACCTCCATCGGGACAGGCTTCTCGTCCTGGAGCCAAAGATTTGAAAAGAATCCG
>JASFMR010000031.1:0-32895 GCA_050117475.1 Balneolaceae bacterium
TTTTTGTTGGTCCCTGAGGCTACCGCCGTGGATAAATCCACCCGTTCACTACTGGAAAATGCAGGGGAAGAAGATCTTTATCTGAGCGGAGTTTCTCCCCTGGGCGTACCTTTCAATAATGTGCGGGATACAGGTTCAGAACAATGGCACAAAGAACGCATTAAAAAAGAGAAACCGGGTTCGCAATGTCCAAAGGGATTCCTTGAGGCAAATACTGAGTTCACCGAAAAACCGATCTGCACGGCTTCGAATCAATACCAGTTACTAAAACTAGATCAGATTAATCACATGGATATCGGGGACACCGAAAAAGAGAACCTTCGGGCAAAAGTATTGGACAAGGCTTGTCTTTGCGATCACCTCGGAAATGGGGCCTTAATTGAGCTCGGAATCCTAGGAGAACGCCGCGCCCCTCAGGCCATCTGTCCAGGACCCAATATTGCATGGTTTGAACGAAAATACACCCTTCGAGAGATGATTGATCATATTTATGGCCGCAATCAATCATTGGTGCCGGCTGACCGCCCCCATATGTTTGCCAAAGAAATGGTTATGTATGTGGATTATTTCGAGGATCTTGTCCGTGATAGTGATGGGTCTGATGCAGAAGTAAAGAAACTTCGCCGGTTTAAACAAAACCTGGAAAACGGAATGGATTATTGTCTTGAAATATCGGCCACTGATCCCTACAAGAATGAGAATCTTGCATCCATTTTAGAAACGGTTACCAACCAACGGCCCAGGCTTCAAAGCATTTTCGAGGGTTATAGTCAACGGCATTTACATCAACTTGCCGAGTGATTATGAATATTTATAAATATTAACCAGATAACAATCCAAAATGACTACAAAAGACAAGAAACGATCATGGGCTGAACCCTACAAAATAAAGATGGTTGAACCTGTTAATATTATCAGCCGTAAAGAACGCCAAAAAGCAATAGAAGAAGCCGGTTATAATACTTTTTTATTACGTTCACGGGACGTGTATATCGATCTGTTGACCGATAGCGGTACTTCAGCCATGAGTGACCGGCAGTGGGCCGGGATGATGACAGGCGACGAGGCTTATGCGGGTAGTGAAAACTTTTACCACTTGGAGGAGATTATCCAAAAATACTACGGCTACAAGCATGTGGTACCAACTCACCAGGGACGTGGTGCAGAACATATAATCTCCCAGCTATTGATTGAGGAGGGGAATTATGTTCCGGGAAATATGTATTTCACGACTACTAAATTGCACCAGGAGTTGGCCGGAGGTACTTTTGTTGATGTCATTATTAAGGAGGCTCATGAACCGGATCATGAACACCCTTTTAAAGCCAATGTAGACCTTAACAAACTGGAAAGTCTCATTGAAGAAAAAGGGGCAGATAGGATTCCCTATGTTTCCATTGCCACTTCGGTTAACATGGCAGGCGGGCAACCCATTTCGATGGAGAATCTCCGGGAACTTAGAAAACTCACCAACAAATATGAGATTCCCATTATCCATGACATGACTCGGGTAGCCGAAAACGCTTATTTTATTAAACAACGTGAAAAAGGTTTTGAAGATATCCCAATTCGGGACATCGTTAAAGAAATATGCTCTCTTACCGACGGGGCCACGATGAGTGCAAAAAAGGACGCACTCGTTAATATAGGTGGTTTCCTGGCCCTGAATGACGATGAGCTTTTCAAAAAAGCCCAAAATATGGTGGTAGTCTATGAAGGACTGCATACTTACGGAGGTATGGCTGGTCGTGATATGGAAGCTTTGGCTATCGGCATTACGGAATCTGTTGATGAAGATCATATTCGAGCACGCGTTGGACAAGTACAATACCTTGGAGATAAACTCCTTAAGATGGGCATTCCGGTTGTCCGTCCCATCGGAGGACACGGCGTTTTCCTAAACGCCAAAAAATTTCTGCCGGACTTAACCCAGGATCAACTCCCGGCACAAGCGTTAGCAGCCGAGCTTTACCTGGATTCCGGTGTTCGAAGCATGGAACGTGGGGTTGTTTCTGCTGGACGTAACCCGGAAACCGGTGAAAACATCTACCCTGAGCTTGAGTTAGTGAGACTGACCATACCACGCCGGGTATACACTCAGGCTCATATGGATGTAGTGGCAGAATCGGTGGAAGCTGTTTATGAGAATAGGAACCAGATCAGCGGTTTAACTTTTGATTATGAACCGGAATATCTACGCTTTTTCCAATCCCGTTTTAAAAAATTGAGTAGCTAACATACCCTGATTATTCAAGCCCCCTCCCTGATGATTGGGAGGGGCCCAGGAGATACTATTATTTAACCAGACCTACCAGACTAGCTTTATAAAAATCCATTATCCGTTAACGGCTCTAGACTTGCTGAGAAATGACGTAGGACCTCAGGAGCTGATACTATTTTATAACCTGTAAGTTTTTCCCGCTGTTCATAAACCGAAATGATAACTTCAGCCAGATAGTCGACATGACTTTGCGTATAAACTCTCCTGGGAAAAGCTAACCTTACAAGCTCCATCGGAGCTGCCTTCTCCGACCCATCCGGTTGCTTACCAAACATAACCGTCCCAATTTCTACACCTCGAACCCCACCCAGTAAGTAGAGTGCATTGTTAAAAGACCAAGCAGGGTATTGTTTAGAGGGTATATTCGGTAAAATTTCTTTTGCATCCAGATAAACGGCATGGCCTCCGGTAGGTTCCACTATCGGAATTCCGGCATGAGTTAACTTATCACCCAGGTATGCGATGGTACGTATTCTATATCGAAGATAGTCCTCATCCAAGGCTTCGTATAACCCCCGGCTAACAGCCTCCATATCGTATCCTGCCATCCCACCATAGGTTGGAAAGCCCTCTGTCAGTATCTCCAAATTCCGGCATTTTGTTGCTAATTCATCGCTATTCAGGGCCAGGAAACCTCCAATATTTGCCATCCCGTCTTTCTTAGCGCTCATGGTGCAACCATCGGCGTAACTAAACATCTGACGAGCTATTTCAATGGGCTTTAAACTAGCATACCCCTCCTCCCGGCTTTTAATGAACCAGGCGTTTTCGGCAAAACGACAAGCATCGATAAAGAAGGGAATTCCATTTTCATGGGCTATCTCCGAAACGGAACGGATATTTTCCATACTGACAGGTTGCCCTCCCCCCGAATTATTTGTTACAGTGATCATAATAACCGGAATGTTTTCAGCTCCCACTTCCTCGATAGTTTCACGAAGCTTATCCAGGTTCATATTACCTTTAAAAGGATGTTGCGTATGGGATTGACGCCCCTCATCAATAACCAAATCACGAGCTTCCGCCCCGGTATGCTCAATATGGGCACGAGTAGTGTCAAAGTGAGTATTGCTTGGAATCACCTTCCCCTTGCCTGCGATAGTCGTAAATAGAATATTCTCTGCCGCACGTCCCTGGTGTGTGGGAATAAGATGTTCAAATCCGGTAATATCCTGTACAGCAGATTCCAGACGATAAAACGAAGAAGAGCCTGCATAAGATTCATCACTGGCCAACATCCCCGACCATTGCTGGGAAGACATTGCCCCCGTACCACTATCTGTTAAAAGATCAATTAACACATCCTCTGCTTTCAAAAGAAACGGGTTGTAACCTGCGTCAGCCAGCAGTCTTTTTCGTTCTTCCATCGTGGTAAACCGGATGGGTTCAACGGAACGAATTCTAAATGGTTCAATAATCGTGTTGGTCTTAAATTCTTCCAGGTTCATCGTCTGTATCCTTTTTATTCCTTTGCCGACAAGGAATGGTGAATGTTATTGTGGTAAAAAGTAATTTTAGTTTTGACAAATATCTTAAACAATACTAAAATACAAAATAAGATAAAATACTCTTAATTACTTTTTACCATGTTGGATCCTTTTTTTAAGCCAGACGGTGTTGCAGTAATCGGTGCTTCAAGGAATCCCCATAAGCTCGGCTTTGGGGTAGTACGAAATCTTAAAGACTTTCATTACCAGGGGCCCATATACCCGGTAAATAAATCGGCATCAGAAATTTTAGGAAAACGCTGTTATGCTAGTGTTAAGAATGTTCCCGATCCGGTTGATTTAGCCATTATTATAGTGCCTGCCCAGATCGTACCTGAAACGGTTAGAGATTGCGGAAAACGGGGAATAAAGCATGCTATCGTGATCAGCGGGGGATTCAGTGAAACCGGACCGGATGGCTCAGCACTTGAGAAAAAACTGAAAAAAGCGGCGGTAGAATTTAACATGCATGTCATCGGCCCCAACTGTATTGGCACAATTGACACCCATACTCCCGTTAACACAACCTTTGTTACGGGCATGCCGGAACCCGGCGAAATTGGGTTTTCATCTCAATCCGGGGCTATGGTTGCCGCTGTCATTGATTGGGCGCGAGGTGCGGGAGTTGGCTTCTCACGTATTGTCAGCCTGGGGAATCAAATTGATGTCAACGAAACCCAGATGATTGAAACGTTAAGTGAGGACCCTCAAACTAAGGTTATTACCGCATATATAGAAGGCGTTTCCGATGGAGTTTCATTTCTTGAGGTAGCAAAAAAGGCTGCAAGAAAAAAACCGTTTATTGCTCTAAAAGGCGGGCGTGGAGACAGCGGGGCTCGAGCAGTTGCTTCTCATACCGGGGCGCTGGCCGGTAGTTCCGAAGCTTATGAAGCCGCATTCAAGACAAGCGGAGTATTGCAAGCCTCTACAATGGAAGAGATGTTTGACTGGGCCCGGGCTTTGGCCTGGCAACCTCTGCCGGAAGGTAATCGGGTTGCGGTGCTAACCAATGCAGGTGGACCCGCTATCCTTGCTGTAGATGCTATCGAAAAAGCCGGGCTGGAACTTGCTACCCTTTCCCAGAGTACCAAAGCCTACTTAAAGAGCCGGCTTCCAAAGGCGGCCAGCATTGGTAACCCGGTAGATGTTTTGGCTGGGTCTGGGCCCGGGACCTATGCAGTGGCTCTTGATGCGATTCTCACTGATAAAAATGTGGATTCTGTAGTGGTGATTCAAGCCCCGCAAGACTGGTTTCTACCCGCTAGCCTTGCTGAAGTTATTGGGGAGGTGGCAGGGGTTCATCAAAAACCGGTTTTAGCCTCAATAATGGGCAAAGCCTCGGTAGAAGAAGCACTGTCAATACTTCATAAACGCAAAATCCCCAACCTCTCATTTCCGGAAAGAGTTGCATCAGTGCTGGCTGCAATGGTAAATCGTCGACAGTGGCTGAAAACTTTCAACGCCCCCCCAAAAAGATATTTTGAGGTAGACATTGAGATATCAAACAAATTAACAGCAGAACAAAATTGGAAATGCCTCTTGGAACAGTATGGAATTTCATTCCCCGTTCAGCATACAGTAAAAACAATGGAGGAAGCTCAAAACGCAGCAAGTGAAATCGGATTCCCGGTTGTACTTAAACTAACATCTAAAACCGTCACCCATAAAACGGATATTAATGGGGTTCAACTGAGACTCCAAAACACCGAAGAAGTCGGGAAAGCATGGCAAAAACTTGAGCACGCTGCATCTAAGGCGGGCGTATCCATGGAAGCTGTTATCGTCCAAAAAATGCTGAGTGGCGGTCAAGAAACCATTCTGGGTATACGTCGGGATGAACAATTTGGTCCTTTAATTTTATTTGGGACCGGTGGAACTGATGTTGAATTAGTTAAGGACGTGCAAATGGCAATCGCACCACTCAACAAAGCTCAAGCTGACGAACTCATAAATAACACCAAAGTTGGAACCAAACTTAAAGGATGGAGAGGGCAACCCCCGGCTGATCTGGAGGCCCTTTTGGATCAAATTGTACGATTCTCGCTCCTTGCCGTCGACCAACCTGGAATCCTGGAACTGGAGATAAATCCTCTATACGTCATGCCGCAAGGAAAAGGTGCTTATGCTTTGGATGTACGCGGCACATTTATTAACTCACTTAATTCTAACTAACCTAAAACTTTCTAAGCCCGCCTCAACATTCCTGAGGACCTTCAATTATTGCTTTGAATGTGTTTTAGAGGTACTAATCCCGAACGGACTATATAAAGGACAATATCCGACCAGACTGGTCAATACAAATATTACTCCCAATACCAGCAAAATGACCCCTAAGACCCCCCCGGTAACCCCAGAGCCATACAGGATGAAAAAAACGATAGCAAGTATAGTTCTAATGGTTCGATCCGCAATACTCATATTCTTTTTCATAATATTCCTCTCTAATTTGAAATTATTTTAAATATACAACTATATATGAAGAGAATTTGTAATCAATGTTACACAATCCCTTATACCAACAAAATTGGCAAGAACCTTGTTTCAAGTCCTTGCCAAAGTTGATCAATTTTGGGTTTTAAGTAAATTAACTGGCTTGTTTTTTTACAGTTAACATCCCCTTCATCCCAGAAGCATAGTGTCCGGGAAACGAACAGATATATTGGTATGAACCAGGCTCTTGAGGGACAGTAAATGTTACCTCCACGGTTTCACCGCCGCCGGCCAGTGCCGTATGGGCCAGAATCTGATTTTTCAAATCTTGTGGTATATAATCATTGTCCCTCTCCTTTGCTGCAGCAACGGCAAACGTCATTGCATCAACCCCCTCTTTCAGCAGAACGAAATTATGGGACATAGCCATTTTGGGAAAATTACTAACAACAGTAAGCTCAATTTTGATGGTCTCACCCGGTTGGGCATCGATAGACTGTACCGAGAATCGCATTTGATCGGTTGCTTTTATTTTGATCACTCTTGGTTCTCCACTTTCCGCTTTTGCGATTTGGACTAAGAGTAATGGTATTAATGTTAGTATCGGTAAAAGTTTTCTTAACGTTTTCATAGTTCTATGTTTTTAGTTGGTTTATGTGTTTTCTTACATATTGATCGCAAAAATTTTAGGCTGGTCCTTTCCTTCTACTTCAATCATTCCCAGCATCCCCTTGCGTGCAACTCTGCTCAAGGAATGATCAACAAGCTTTATAGTTTGAGGAACGGGAAACTCCATTTCAAAAACCCCGCAACTACCGGGAGCTACATGGCATGTTTGAAGGTACTGTTCCGGGTTATTAGCTATGGCCCCTTCCCTCCATGCTTTCGTAAAGACATTTCCAATAGCATGGAAACTACTCGTCAGATTAGGACCACCGGTCACGAAAAAGATCCGTGCCGTTTCTCCCCGTTTAACCTTTAAGGATCCGTATCGATTCTGAGTAATAGCATGTTTTTCCCCGTTAAGGAGTACATAGGTCGGGCTTTCGTCTGCCATAGAGGCCATATTGAAATTGTGTATCCCCGGCTCTCCGGTTTCCTTGTCGGTATATACTTCATGCTGCCCAAAATAGAATTCGTGATCTACTTTGGGAAGACCTTCAGGGGGCTCAACTACAATCATACCAAACATTCCACTGCTGATGTGCATATCCATATTCGGAACAGCACAGTGATAAATAAATGCACCCGGATATAGCGTCTTAAACCTGATAGTTTGTGATTGGCCAGGAGCACAGAACGTACCATCCGCTCCGCCACCGGTTCCATATACGGCATGCAGATCCACATTGTGGATAGTGGTATTTTCAGAAGTGTTCTTGAGTGTCAACTCAACCGTATCTCCCTGTCGTACCCGAATCATAGGACCCGGAACCTGTCCCCCAAACGTCATATACTTGAATTTCACTCCCTCCTCTATTTCTGCTATTACCTCTTTGGTTTCTAGAGTTACTTTATGCAATTTTGACGATGTACGGTTTATTGGGGCGGGAATGTCTCGCGGATCGGCAGCTACTCTTTTTACCTGCGGAAGACCTGACAATGAGAATGAGGAGGCAAGTACTCCTGATTTGGCTTCCCTTGCTTTAGCACCGAATGGCAAACCACCTGCAATAAGTCCTCCTGAAAGAAGTGCGCCGCCCAAATTTTTCATAAATTGTTTCCTAGAGTATCCTTTAGTGTCATTAACTGAATTCATAATAAATACCTCTTTTATATTTAAGAGTACCATGTCTTAATTACTTTCACTACCACTATTTACAACTACCGTTCCTAAAACTAATTTCTTCATAATTTTTTTCTTGGGTATAGGCTGAGAGGCTTGGAACGGTCTTTTTTTTAAAAAAAAGATCAAGCTTCTTTTTGGTCGTTGCAAAAATGCAATAGTGCTTCAGGGTATTTTTGTAGATATGCAAGAGTCCCCGGGTATCATCTTCCCTTTTTTCATCATTCCCCTTTTATATTATCCTCATCAAGAAAATCGACTTTGGGAATAGAAAAATTGACTAACAGTAGCCAACATAATTTATCATAAGGAATACCGCATTGAACTCGTATAAAGTACTGCTGTATGAAAATTACTATTCTGGAATTTCATAAGTACAAGAATAATCTCCTTTGGCGATATGTGTGCTTCGCTCTGCTTTTTCTGATAGAAGTTTTTTATAGAACATTGCCTCTAATTTACACGGCAGCTGGGTTTCTTTAATTACTTCACTAAAAGGACAATTGCATTCTTTTATAGTGAATCTCTCCTTCTCTTCGTCAAAACTGAACTCAGGCATAAAACCCTCATCTTCAAGCATCTGCGTTAATTTTTCAATACGCGTTTTAGTATTCTCTTGCGAAACCCGACTAATAAGGTCTCTGGCTTTTTTTAGTCTCTCTTCCCAAAAAACCCTGAAAAATCCCTCAATGACTTCCTCTTCCCCTCTCGACTTCAAAAACTTTAGCAATTCCCTGATAAGGATTGATTCCGAGGTCGGAAACAGGCTGTTACCTTTTTGGGTCATTCGGTATTGTAAACTGGGACGGCCCTGACCGGAGCGTATGTAGTCGCGTTCAACATAACCATCCAGCTCTAGCTGCAGTAAATGCTCGCGAAGTGTCGTTTTGGCCAAGTCAGTCATCCCAACTGCCTGGTCTATAGAAAGAATCCCATTTCGTTTAATGAGCTCCAGCAATTTCTTTTTTGATCCTGTAAACATGATTTCCATTTTAATATTCCCATCCATTTCCAGCGATTTTAAGCAGAAAATATAAAAATATAATAAAGTGGTTAAAACCGTTTTTATAGTTGAAATTAATTTTGCCTGCTCCTACCTTTTGGCTCAAACCATCATAAGTTGCCATATTTAAATGACGGTCTATTAAGAGACACTCGAATTGGGATCAAATTCAAAAACACACCGACCAACAACCGGTTTAGAATGAGAAATAGAAAGCAAAATTCGTATGTTTTGAATAACCATTATCCAAATAATAACGGGAGCAACGTATGAAGACTATTAAATCACTGATATTTATAACCGTATTGTCAACGGCCTTAACAAACATATCAAATGCACAAAACAATATCCCATCATCGGAGGATCAAATTAAAGCGGCTGTGAGCCCCGCCCCTGAAAGTATGCGCGAAGCTGCTAAAGTACTGGGATATAACCAAGATGGGGAGCTGGTGACTCTTCGAGAAGGAACCAATGAATTAATCTGCCTGGGGGACGATCCCTCTCAGTCAAATTTTCATGTAGCTTGTTACTATAAAGAGTTGGAACCATTTATGAAATATGGACGTGATCTCCGTGCACTGGGAAAAGACCACAAAGAAGTGGACAGCCTCCGCGTTGAAGCTATAAAAGCCGGCAAGCTGGAAATGCCTCAAAAACCGATGGCTCTTTACTCATTAACTGGAGGTAGCGATGCTTTTGATTACGCGACGGGGACCGTCAAAAATGCCCGCCCCCTTTATGTGGTATATATACCATATGCGACGGAAGCCTCTACCGGTTTATCGAAAAAGCCGGCCAGCAAAGGAGCCCCATGGATAATGGAACCGGGAACACCTTGGGCTCATATCATGGTATCGACGGGGCGGATGGTAGGTAGCAATGCAACTGAAGAAAATGACAATTGAAATCTCTAATTGATGGATAGATCCACAGCACAAAATGACAACCTCGATTTCCCCCTGCTGTGGAACCTATCCCTATTATGCTTTATAATTGCCGGGATTACAGGTTTTGGCTATCGACTGGGGATGGCAGGTGAACTGCCTTTCCCGGTGAACCTGCAAAACGTTCGTCACGCACACTCACACCTGATGTTCTTTGGCTGGGCTGTTCCACTTCCGCTCTACATTTTATTCCGGCATTTAAGTAATAAACTGCCAACATCGGCACCTGGAATAACCCTGATGAAACATTCCATAGCATCCGGAATGTTTTTGGGGCTGGCCGCATATCCTTTCTTCTTATTCTATGGATATGGCCCCGTTCCAATCGCTTCTGCTGCTATACCGCTCTCGGTTATTTTAGCCGGGCTGGTGATGGTTAGCTGGTATTGCTTTGTGATTGGGTATTTAAAAGTAAGAAAAGTGTTAAGCACCGATTTGACTCAGCCCTGGTTCGACGGATCTTTGACAATGCTTCTTGTTTGTTCCCTTGGGGCCTGGGGAGTCGCTGCTTTACAATCCGTTGCTCCAGCCAACCAGCTGTTAACCAAAGCGATGACCCACTTTTTCCTGGCTACTTTTACGGAAGGCTGGGTAGTACTTGCTGTGATTGCCGTGATACTTAAGACACTGAAACTTAAAGAACCGCTACCACTGCCCTCTAATATGCTACTGGCCTTTGTTGTATTGGGAGCTCCTTTAACCTTCCCGTATGGAATTTCAAAATCCCTGCTGACCCCTATCCTGCTCATTACGGCACGTATCGGGGGAGCACTGGCAGCGGCAGGACTGTTACTGATATTATTTAGCGTATTTAAGTCGTTCAAATTAAGGCATTCCATTTGGAAATGGCCCCTTGGTCTCCTTGGGCTAAAGGCAATGATGCAATTAGCAGCTTCCCTCTTACCATCCGGTTTCTGGCTTGCAGATCACGGGCTGCAAATTTTTTATCTGCATGTACTCCTGCTCGGAGCACTTACCCTTACTATCGCAGGATTTCTTTGTGAGAAAGGTAATGCTCCCCGTTTTCTTTTTAACTTGTTTGCAGGAGCGGTCATAACCGTATTGCTTAGCTTGATACTAATGACACGATTTTGGCCACCGGAATGGAGCGGTAACTGGGTTTTTAACGCTGTGGCAGCTGCTGCGCTATTGCCTGTACTTGCAGCCCTTGTACTTTGGATAAAATTAAGAATGTCAAAATCCGAAAAGACCTATGCATGATATTAGTAACGATGAGGATATTCGAAAAGTAGTGCACACCTTCTATGGGAAAGTGCAGGAGGATGAGCGTCTCGGATACATTTTCAATGACTTTGCAAAAGTGAATTGGGATATACATTTGCCAAAAATGGTTAATTTTTGGTCCAACCTACTGTTCCAAACCGGGCGATATAAGGGACGCCCATTCCGAAAGCACCTGCCACTCCCAATTAGACAACGTGATTTTAGTCGGTGGTATAATCTTTTTGAAGAAACGATAGATGAACTATTTGAAGGCAAAAAGGCAGATTACGCCAAAGAAATGGCCGGTAAAATTGCAGTGAGTTTCTCCGTACGTCTTAAGAACGAGTAAAATAAATATTCCATGAAACCTTGATTTAATGATATAATTGATCTCATCCAATATCAGTAAGGGGGAAGAAATCCGTTAAGCGCCCCCCCGGATAATCAATTCCAATCTTTATCAAAGAATGATGAACAAAAAAGTAGCACATTCAACATTTGAACAACTTTCTGAGAAGATCCGAAATTCATGTATCCAGGCAGCCCGCGAGGGATTCCGGGAAGCATCAATGAGTGGCCTATGCAGCGAAGGTGCGATGGAAGCGGCCATAGGCGCGATTCAGTCGATTAACCTAGACGAAATTGTAGCTGACTTTCTTGAAAACTCCAGGAAATGAAGAAAGACATTACCGGTTTTTACAAAGATGATTGCGGAGACTGGGTAGCCAGGTTGGAATGTGGGCATACACAACATGTGCGACACAATCCCCCCTGGACACTTCGCCCATGGGTAACTACAAAAGAAGGCCGAAACAAACACCTGGGCTGCAGGCTTGACTGCAAAAAATGCGATCGTAATGAACCCAAAGATTTTGATTTATAATGCCACGTATAGCGCGCACATTTATTAAAACAGGCATGCTCTATTTTATGGCATCACTGCTTATTGGTGTATTGTTGGAAATAGATACATTTAATCTCCCGGTCCTGATACCCCTGTTTTGGCATATGCTGATGGTTGGTTGGATCACCCAAGTCATCTTTGGCGTTTCCCTCTGGATGTTTCCGGGTCGGAACAGGAAAGAAGGCTTCAGGAACCAACGGCTGGGCTGGCTGGCCTACTTTTTTTTAAATTTGGGTCTGCTCTTGCGTATTTTTGCTGAGCCTGTACTCAACTACTCAGAGAGTCCAATCTGGAAAAACCTAATCCTTATTTCGGCCATCGCACAGCTTAGTGCTGTAGGCACCTATGTAGTTGAGATGTGGCCTCGCATACAATCCAAAAAACAGCAACGCAGACAACGCCGTAAAAAAAAGAAAGGATAACATGCCCCTTCCCACCCGCTGGATGATCCGCTGCTCCCTGATTTACCTGTTAACAGGATTTCTGACCGGGGCACTATTACTTTTGGGCAAAGCCTACCCGGTTTTCTCCAGGCTTTGGATACTCCTGCCTATACATATCGAAATAATGATTTTTGGCTTTATCATTCAATTCACACTTGGTACCGCCTATTGGATCTTACCGCGTTACCTGAAAGGGAAGTATCCCCGGGGAAACCCGACGGCGGGAAAACTTGTGGCCGGATTAATAAATTTGGGAATTGTGCTGAATGTTATCTGTTTTTTAAATATTCTGCCAAAGATCGGATCTCTAATAGGTCGATCATTGGAGTTTGGATCAGTTATACTATTTGTTTTATTGCATTGGAATCGCATCGTGAGTTATAAAAACAACTAATTTAAAGGAATCGAAATAATATTTAACCAATAAAATCATGGCCCAAGAACATTATACGACTGCTGAAGAAGCTGTAAAACTTATTAATTCGAGAGATCGGGTATATATTCATAGCGTAGCTGCTGCCCCCCACCATCTGCTGGAAGCCATGACTGACCGCGCTGATGAGCTGAAGGATGTAGAGCTGATTCAACTTCATACGGAGGGGCCGGCAGTATATGCGGATCCTAAATACAGAGACAGTTTTCATGTGAACGCCCTTTTTGTGGGAGGCAATGTCCGCAAGGCCGTCAATGAAGGCCGGGGTGATTATTTGCCTATTTTCCTGAGTGAGGTTCCCCAGCTTTTTCGAAACAATATTTTGCCTCTCGATGTAGCCTTGGTACAGGTCTCCCCACCGGACAAACACGGTTTTTGCTCACTGGGCGTCTCTGTGGATTCAACCCGGGCAGCCGTTCAAATGGCAAAGAAGGTTATTGCCCAAGTCAATCCGCAAATGCCCCGGACCCATGGTGACGGCATGGTACCTGTTTCCCGCTTTGATGCCATGGTTGAGTACGATGCCCCACTTCCCGAATTTAAATTGAATGGCCCCGGGGAAATTGAAAAAAAAATAGGCAAATACTGTTCGGAATTGGTTGAAGACGGAGCCACTCTTCAAATGGGGATTGGAGCTATACCGGATGCCGTACTCAAGGCCTTGACCAACCATAAAGACCTAGGAATACATACAGAAATGTTTTCAGATGGTGTTATGGAGCTGGTTAAGAAAGGCGTCATCAATGGCAGAAAGAAGCGAAAACATCCCGAGAAAATAGTATCCAGTTTTTTGATGGGATCCCAGGAGCTGTATGATTTTGTGGATGATAACCCCCAGGTTGCGATGCTGGATGTAGCTTATGTTAATGATACGGCTGTAATAAGGAAAAATCCCAAGGTAACGGCTATCAACAGTGCCATTGAAGTAGATGTCACCGGCCAAGTATGCGCTGATAGTATTGGTACCTATCACTATTCGGGGGTTGGGGGACAAATGGATTTTATTCGCGGTGCCTCCCTATCGGAGGGCGGAAAACCAATCATTGCCCTTCCTTCGGTGACCAGCCGTGGCGAATCACGTATTGTGCCTTTCCTGAAAAAAGGTGCCGGTGTCGTAACCACAAGAGCACACGTACATTATGTGGTCACGGAATACGGTATTGCCAACCTTTATGGAAAAACAATGAGGCAGAGAGCGCGAGCTCTTATCGATATTGCACATCCTGATCTCCGTGAAGAACTTGAAGAACAGAGCCGTGAACGTTTTCACCTGGAGCACGCTTGAGTAAAGCGTCGAATAAAGCAGTGCATTCACCCCCTTAAACAAAAAAAGGCGGCTTGGAAAGCCGCCTTTTTACATCGTGAATCAACGGTTACATAGAAGTGGCTTCCCCCTCCACCTTGAGTATTCCTTTCATCCCAGAAGCATAGTGTCCTGGAAAACTACAGAGATAAGTATATTCACCGGTTTCTTCGGGAGCAGTAAAAGTAATTTCGTTTGTTTCCCCCCCTGCTGATAATGGCACATGAGCAATAATAGAATCCATCATATCTGAAGGAACATAATCATTGTCTTTTGCCTTCATAGCGGCCTGGTCAAAAGCTTCGGGATCAGCGGATTTTTTGAGTAAAACCCAATTGTGTGCCATAGCGGTTGCAGGCAGCTTACTTCGTGTAGTCAAACGAATACGTATCGTCTCACCGGGCTTAACCGTAATCGATTTTACTTCCGGCAGATTGTCTTGTCCTATGGGATCACCAACAGCAACACCCTCGGCACTTTCCTCGATAACATATCTCATTTGATCAATACCGATCAGGTGAATCGTTCGAACGGTGTCATTTTCGTTAGCCATCGTCTGCTCTTGCGATTCAGAAGAAGAACTTTCGGTTTGTTGTTCTTTTTGTGATCCACCACCGCAACCGACGAACAGTACTAAAGAAAGCGCGGCAACAAAGTTAAGAATTTTCATAATGCGTAATAGTTTTTAATTGTAATTAATTATACCCAATTGAGCAACAAAGCCCGTCTGGGAAAAATTCAACGATAATGCTTTTTAAAGCACTTTTTTCAACCTGTTGATTTGCTAATTGTTTCATGAGAGTTTCTCACCCAAAAAACACCAACAATCAACATCTTAATGAAAGTTTCTAAGCCCACAAATTACGGAAAAACTTGAAAAATAATTAATAAAATATGCCTCCATTTCTTTAAAAATAATGGGCTTACCGGCTAATATCATCAACCCGTATTTTCTTTAACTTGCGTATTTTCAATAGTTTATAGTTGCTTTTAAAATTTATAATGAGCTATTTGAATAAACATATAGCATTTGGGATATGTGATAAACAAAAACTAAAAAGATTCATCGTGAAGGGGTTTAGTTATGAGACTACTAAAAATAATTCCGCTCTTTATTATGGTATTGGCACTTAGTTCATGTTACCATGCACAAGTTGTGACCGATGCAAAACCGTCTGACCAAGTGATCGATAAACCGTGGGCATCGAGCTTTGTCTTTGGGCTGGTACCACCGGAAATAGTAACCACAGCAAGCACATGTCCGAATGGGGTAGCCAAGGTTGAAACAGAGATCTCTTTTTTGAACGGACTGGTTTCCGCAATTACATTCAATATATATACGCCAATGCATATAAAAGTAACATGTGCCGCCGGCTCAGGTATGTCATCACTTGGCACACCTTCAGAAAGGGAAATAACTATCTCTAAGAAATCGACTGGCAAACAAATCATTCAAACCATTCAAGAGGCATCTGAAAGAGCTGCAAAAACCGGGGAGCCCGTTTTTGTTCAATTTCGATAAACTAAAAAAGGGCAACCGGTTATCGTTGCCCTTTACAATATTACCTCTAATATTTTTTAGTTGAATGAAAGAGAGACAGTCCCCCCGGATGTACGGGCGGTAATCATAGGTCCGCCTCCATTAAGTTTGCCATCCACCTCATCACGGTCAACTTTACCAGAGAAGTTTTTAAGGTTTGTACTTACATAACTTCCGCGCAGATGTAAATCCAAACCAATATTATCGGGTACCGAAATCCTGATATTGCCACCGCTGGTTCTTAAATCAACAGATTCCGCTATGCTTCTCAGATCTGCCGATATACCTCCTCCACTCGTTGATGCTTCGACCGTTCCACTTACATTGGCAAGTTCAATGTGACCGCCGCTTGTCTTCACTGACAAACTCCCTTCGGAGTTTCGAACATCAATGTGTCCACCACTGGTACGAGCATCCATGTCTCCTTGTATATCGTTTATAGAAATATGTCCCCCTGAAGTTCGTGCTTTTATGGTGCCTTTTAGCTCATTCAATTCGAGATGCCCACCACTTGTAGAAATTTGTTGCTTTCCGGAAAGCCCTTGAACTTTAATATGGCCTCCGCTGGTATCAAGATTCGAACTTATCTCTCGCGGCGTATATACAACAAAAGAGATTGACATATTATTACCGCCAAAGAGTTTCCATTTGCTGTGATGTTTGGCAATAGCTCTCACCTGGCTACCGGACTGAGATATATCAATATCCCAGTCTCCAAGATCAGAATCTTCCGGTAATATATTATGTCCGCTTTTGCGAACGTACATTTCAACCCGAACCGTATTCGTTGACGAACCCTTGACTTCAATATGGCCGCCCGAGGTCTCAACTTTTAGCTGCCCGGAGCCGCTAAGCTGGAAGGATTCCACCCGGTAGGGTTCGCCTTGCATTAATACTTTGGGTGTTGCTTTTGCTGGAATTAATAATAATAGCGTGAGAAACAAAGAAAGTGTTAAGCCTGCTGCTACCTTAATCAGGTACAATTTTCGTGATGTCATAATATCTCCTGGTTTTTTACCCGTTTTAACAATCAAGCTGTACGAGCAATAGGAAAAAGTGTTTCGCTTAAACATTTAAAAATATGAAGGTAGGAGAGATGCAATCAATTCATTATTTTCAGACAGCTCCTAAAAAGATAAAATATCATTTGCTATGAAATTACCTTTTGTTCTTGCTAAACGTTTTGTTGCCGGTGAATCTTTTGAGCAGGCAGTCCCTAAAGTCGAACTACTTAATCAGAAAGATATCAAGATAACCCTTGATCTGCTCGGAGAAAATGTTGAAGATCGTAAAATGGCAGATGATACCGTCGACAGCTACATAGATTTGCTTAAAAGCATTAATCAAGCGGGACTGGAAAGTACTATTTCTATCAAGTTGACAATGATGGGACTGGACATCGACCAATCCTACTGCCGTGACAATCTTTTTAAACTATTGGAAACCGCTCGTGATAATGACCAATTTGTCCGGATAGATATGGAAGGATCGGACTATACTCAGCAGACCATTGATTTATATAAAGACGCTTTTAAAGAATATGGAAAGCATGTCGGTCTCGTTATACAGGCTTACCTCCACCGGACCAAGGACGATATTAAAGAACTGGCAGAGATGGGGGCAGACATTCGTCTCTGCAAAGGTGCTTACAAGGAGCCGGAACGTATCGCCCTGCAAAACATGCCTGCCATTCGCGAAGCTTATAAAGAGTATGCCAAAATCCTTTTTGAAAAAACAACCTACCCCCGTATTGCCACACATGACGATGAGCTGATCAACTGGACAAAAAAATACACTGAGAAAAACAAGATTGGCAAAGCCCGTTTTGAATTTCAAATGTTGTATGGGTTACGACAGGAAACAATGGAAGAATTAACGGCAAACGGCTACAATACCAGGATCTATGTACCCTTCGGGACAATGTGGTTTCCCTATTTTAAACGCCGCCTTATGGAACGAAAAGAAAACATTTGGTTTGTGTTATCTACGATGTTCCAAAAATAACTCCCAATATATTGACAAGTATTGGATTATCGTGTTACCCAATCGGAACCAAGATTATCAGCAGGTAGCTATTGGAACTGATTGCATTTTGCCCCCTAACCGACATTTTGTGATAGTCACTTTTATTTTGTTTGCTTGCTATAAAGTTTAAATCCTTCATTCATTTCTATAAGCACAAAAGGTGGGGCTTTTTCTACATAACCTGTCGCTCACACTTTTTATCTTTTCCCTTTCCCTTTTGCCCCTTACTTTTAGCTTAATGAAACATCAGGCCTATTCTTATCAAAGACTCTTAATTCCACTATTCCTGGGGGTTATATTACTATTTATTCCCCTGGTAGGCGACTTTCACATAGAGTCGGCAGTTCTCGTTTCGCTATTCGGATGTTTTTGGGCGGGAATCCGGGGAAGTCAACCCATTTCAAAACATAATGACTTCTATTCGGCGCTCTATCTTGCCGGTTATCTCTATTTGTTGGGGATACCCCTGTTACTTTATGCACTGTTAACCGCGTGTTTTAGTATTGACGGACTTGCTTACTGGCTTCTTTTCCCTCTTCCAAGTGTTTACTTTGGCTATGCCATTGGCAGGCTTCTCAGAATGTGGCAAATCCCATATCACCGGCTAATTACTATACTAATATTACTCGCAGTTGCTGTCGGGATTTTTCTTTATGAATTTTTGACCTTTCCGCAGGTTTATTTCTTCAATCATGTATGGGGGGGCTGGGCCGGCCCTATTTATGACGAAGCGATACAAATAAATTCAGCCACTATCTTTTTTCGCCTGCTCACTGTAATGTGGGCCGTATTTTTATGGCACCTGCCTACAATCAAAGGCGATCGATACTCAAAATGGATAGTACTCCTCTTTGCGATTTCACTCCTCTTCGGATATGCTCACCTGACGACTTTTGGAGTGATTTCTCCGCGTAGTTACATACAGAGCGTGCTGGGTGGCCACAAATCAACCGAACATTTCAAACTTTATTATGATCGGAACCTTTACAGTCAGCATGAAATTAACCTGTTGGCCAAAGAACATGAATTCTATTATCAACAAATCTCCCAAAAACTAAACCTACCAAGGCGCGATTCGACTAATAAAATCGAGAGCTACCTCTATGGTCATGCCTGGCAGAAGAAAGTACTGGTAGGTGCAAAATTCACCAGTTATGTTCCGGTTTGGCAAAAACAGGATCAGCTTCACATTGCTAAACAGCAGCTTGATGGCAGCCTTGAGCATGAACTCGTTCACGTGATGGCTAAACAATTCGGCAACCGGCTTTTTCATGCGAGCTGGAGCACAGGACTCATTGAAGGCCTTGCCGTAGCTATAGAAGGCGGATCTTCCGCCACCTCAACTATTGATCAGATTGTTGTTTCCGAAAGACCCTATCCCGCTGCACAAGAACTTAAGCAAGCTTTCTCGCCCTGGGGATTTTATAGCGGACGATCTGGCGTAAACTATATCACCAGTGGGTCTTTTGTACGTTACCTGATGAAAAATTATCCGGTTTCCTCTCTTAAAGAGGCATACCGAAGCGGAGATATTGCACAAGCTTACTCTGCCGATTGGCAATCGTTAACCCAAGGGTGGCATTCCCACCTGGATTCTGTCAGCATTGATTCCGTAGATAAAAACATTGCCCATCGTATATTTTCCATCCCTTCTCTTTTTGAGCAAAAATGCCCGCATGTTGTTTCGGATTTTGCCAGAGCTTGGGATCAGTACCATTTTTATCAGGCTGACCGTGATTCAGCCCGTGCCTTAACTGCACTGGATCATGCACTGACAGTGGCAGATAGCCTGGCTCCCATTAAAGCAGAATGGAGTTTCCAGCATCTTCAGTCAGGAGATATTGAAAAAGTAGAAAATGTTGCCAATTTACAAGACACAACTGTGGATTTACAGCTTCTATATGCTGATGCCTTCGCTATGGACGGCGATTGGAAACAAGCCCTATCACATGTTAGCAGGGCCAAACAACTTTATGCCATCCACCCTGACTCGCTGAAAGCCCCGGCCCTGGCAACACGATTGAATCGCAGGCAATGGGAAATTTATATAGCTATGACATATAAGGATATACTACCCGATTCCACTACATTTGCAAAAGCATATTACCGAACTAAAATCCGAAGCCTGAGAAAAGCCATTAAACAGGAAGGATGGGTGAGATTCAGGGCATATGCCCGGCAGTTAATATCTATGCCACTTCATCAGCGGTACTTTGATGATTACCAAAGACTGATTCACCAGCTGGCTTTTCTGAGAGCATTTACAATAAGCCAAGATTGGATTAACAAAGTGGCTACTTTGCCGCTTCGATCCCGATATCAAGAGCGGCTGACCAAAGAACAAAAATGGCTTATTTTTTTGAAAACAGAAAAATGAAAAGGCTGGGAAATCAAATTTTTGTTCATTTTATTAAAATAACAACATCAAAACTAAAGCACCCTGATTTTTATTACTAATTCGGTTAGCAGTATATGGAAACAGATTTTGAATAGGGTTTCGAGATAAATAGATTAAAATTCATTTAAATCCCACCAGCCATGAAGAAAATTTCTTTGTTTTTTATTGGACTTTTTTGGGCTTCGGCTTTGTTTGCACAACAAATAGACAGTACTTCTGCCCAACAACCTGAAACGTTTAACATGCAATGGGGCGATTCCACTTATGTGATGCAAAAATATTTTGTGGTTTTTCTAACGGCAGGCCCAAATCGATCTCAGTCGGAAGAGGAAAAAGCCGAGATTCAGAAACAACATTTGGCCCATTTAAATAATCTTTATGAAATGAAGAAAACCAGCATTACGGGTCCATTTGACGATAACGACGACATCCTCGGCATGGTAATCTTCAATACTGCCACCAAGGAAGAAGCAAAAAAGTTAGCAGAACAAGACCCTGCTGTCAAGGCAGGCCGGCTGCTGGTAGAAGTTCATCCATTTTGGAGTGCCAAAGGAATGACATTACGATAATCGAAATTAAAAGATAATTAATATGATTAAGCAAAAATTACAGGACGAGGTAAACGATCAAATTCAGGCGGAATTCCAATCCGGATGGCTATACCTGGCATTTGCCGCTTGGTTCGAGGAAAAAAACCTGGAAGGATTTGCCAACTGGATGAGACAACAATGGCAAGAAGAGCAAGCCCATGGAATGAAATTCTACAATCATTTATTACGCCGTGATGGGAAGGTTGAACTCAAGGATTTAGAGAAACCGTCTTTTACCGCAGATTCGCCAACCGATATTTTTAAGCAAACCCTCGAACACGAACGATATATTACTAAGCGAATCCATCAGCTGTATGATTTGGCTGAAAAAGAGGGAGATCATCCTCTGAAAACCCTGCTTCACTGGTTTATTGATGAACAGGTAGAAGAAGAAGAAAACGTCTCTGCCATTTTGGATCGTCTTAAGCTGATTGGCGACGACGGGGGTAGTCTTTACCTTCTTGATCGTGAACTTGCCGGGCGAGATAAAGCAGGAGAAAGTGAAAACCCGGGTAATGAAAAATAACTGTGGCTCGTAACTTCACCTTAACATTTGCCAGGGCCAATGCCTATGCGTTGGCCTTGGTTATTCCAATACTCATATTCTACCTTGTACCTTACGGAGGTATTTACGGATGGAAATCCATGGTTTCCGATTTACTGCTGTTCTTTACTAACATCCCTCTTCTGCTGGGCAGCTTCATTGTCGGTACGGCTTTCCACGAGCTCATCCATGCCATCAGCTGGTCCTTATTCGACGGAATACCCTGGAAGAAAGTTCATTTCGGTTTCAAATGGAGTACATTTACCCCTTATGTCCATTGTCCGGAACCGGTTGAAGTTACCAATTATAGATGGGGCGTAGCCATGCCTGGCATTGTACTGGGGCTGCTTCCCTACCTTTTCGCTTTGATTTTGCAAAATGGCTGGCTACTGGGTTTTGGGCTCTTCTTTACCCTTGCCGCAAGCGGGGATCTCCTTATTTTATGGCTCCTCAAAAATGTCCCATCAGGGACACTTGTTCAAGACCATCCGGATTTGGTAGGTTGCCGCGTTTTTGGGGAATAGGACGATATTTAGGCAGATAAACGAATTTAAATCGAATACGATCGATGGTTGAGAAAAAGTCAACAAATACCAATAAATGGAAGCGATGGCTTATTGAGTATTCTGTTATAATGGGGATCATCCTGCTACTCTACAGTACCGGTTATTATGTAGAAGTTGTCGGTCGATTGCAACAAATAGTATTATGGACCGGGATTATTCAACCCGATTTAGAGCAGCCTGTCGACATACATCCCGCGGCTGATTTAAAGATGCCAATGATCTCCCTGTCCGGGGAAAAAACGAACCTGTATGATTACCGTGGAAAGATCATATTTCTGAATTTCTGGGCCACTTGGTGTCCCCCTTGCGTTGCAGAAATGCCAGATATTCAATCATTATACCAATCTTATAAGGACCAACAGAATATAACATTCCTGATGGTTTCCGTGGACCAGGATGCAGACAAAGCCAAACAATTCATCAGGCGAAAGGGGTTCACGTTTCCTGTTTTTATAATTAATGGCCTACCACCCGCTGCCTTACGGCCTTCGGTTATTCCCTCCACTTTCGTTATTGGCAAGGATGGACATCTAGTTCTCAGGCGCAGAGGAATGGCGAAATATAACACTGAAAGATTTAAAACCTTTCTCGACTCCCTGATGGCCACCCATTAGCATTGGTTTCATATTAGGCGTAAGGATATAATCAATTGAGTAAAAAATACTTTCTTTTACAGAAATTTTGAAACTATTATTGTACTCTTCCCGTGCACGAGATGACTTTAACTCTTCAAATAAAACTGAAAATAATGCGCATACTTTCTCTTTTAATGTTCTGCACACTGCTTTTTTCCAATGTGCAGGCCCAGGATTTATACCATCCCAGAAAATTGAAGATGGCATATGAAAACGGCACGCGCTCGTTTGACGGAACACCCGGAAAGAATTACTGGCAAAATACTGGTGATTATGTCATTAATACCACCGCCACTCCCCCCAACCGGACCGTCAAAGGATCCGAACAAATAACCTATTTCAACAACAGTCCGGACAGCCTAAAATTTCTTGTTTTTAAACTTTTCCTGAACAATCACAAGCCGGGCGCCCCACGCAATCATGGCATTTCAAAGGATTTTATTACATCCGGGGTACATATCGATTCTCTCTCCATTAACGGTGAGGACCAAAACTGGAAAGAGACCTCACGATATTTTACCTGGCAACCACTTAAGTTACCAGCATCTCTGGCCCCGGGCGATTCTGTTCGGCTCTCTATCGACTGGCATTATCAAATTTCGCTTCGTGCCGGACGAGAAGGTATGATTGATTCCACCACTTATTACCTGGCTTATTTCTATCCCAGGGTAGCCGTATATGATGATTACAATGGCTGGGATAGGATGAACTTTGCCGGATCACAGGAATTTTACAGCGATTTTAACAATTATACAGTCAATATTTCTGTCCCCAAAAATTATATTGTTTGGGGAACTGGCACGCTTGAAAATCCCGGAAAAGTTCTGCAACCGGATGCCCTTCAACGTTACAAAAAGTCGATGGCTTCGGATCAAACCATTCACGTTGCAACCCTGGAGCAGGTCAAATCAGGAAAGATAACGGCACAAGACAGCATGAACACCTGGACTTTCCGGGCCAGTAATATTCCCGATATGGCATTTGGCCTAAGTAATCACTTTGTCTGGGATGCGGCCAGTGTTGTAGTAGATGATGAAACAAATCGACGGGCCGGCGTACAGGCAGCCTATAACGATACTTCTGCCGACTATCATCAGATGGTAAACTATGGCAGGCATGCATTGGACTGGTTTTCTCATAAATGGCCGGAAGTACCCTACCCCTACGAAAAAACTACGGTGTTCCAGGGAGGTGCCGGAATGGAATATCCCATGATGGCTAACGATGCTGCTTATACCGATTCGGTTTTTTCCCGCTTCGTGGCCGAACATGAAATTGCACATACCTATTTTCCCTTTTATATGGGAATTAACGAAAGCCGCTATGCTTTTATGGATGAAGGTTGGGCCACCACCCTGGAGTATTTAATAGGGCAACAGGATTTGGGTCATGAAAAGGCCGAAAAATTCTTCCAGCAGTTCAGAATAAGCCAATGGATTCATGACCCGTCTACCATAGAAGATCTGCCAATTATCACACCGGCGGATATGTTAAAAGGGGCAGCCTACGGTAACAATGCCTATGGAAAAGCAGCCCTTGGATACCTGGCTCTGAAAGACTTGCTGGGAGATCAGCTTTTTAAGAAATGCCTTCATACATACATGGACCGCTGGCATGGAAAACATCCCACCCCCTGGGATTTCTTCTATAGCTTTAATGATGCCGCCGGACAAAATCTGAATTGGTTCTGGAACAGCTGGTATTTTGATAACAGTTATATTGATCTGGCGATCGTACATGTCAGAGATTCCCGGAGAAAAATTACGGTCTCTCTGAAAAATATTGGCGGAATGCCGGCCCCTGTTAATATGAGAATAACTTATGATGATGGCAGTACTGAGATGCTACACCAAACACCTGAAATCTGGAAAGCAAATATCAAAAAGGCAACTGTTACTGTGAAAACCAGAAAAGACGTAGCTAGTGTAGAACTGGACGGTGGAATCTGGATGGATGCTAATGTCAGCAATAATTTATGGAGCAATAAATAACAGTTTCTTTTAACCCTATTAAGGCAGAATTCGGATTTCGGATTCTGCCTTTTAAATTCCGGGAGGATAATGTCATTTGAATAAAGCCTACCTTTAAACCGCTGTACGTAGTTGGAACTACGCTTAAAGTATCATTACATTTTATTGAATCAATCCGAAAAGAAACTGCCTGTTTCCAAATGCCCAAAGCAAAATTTATCCGCCATACAGCTTACACAGAATACCCCATAGAAGAGATGAAAGAGCGGGCAAGGAAATTTTATAACGACATAAAACGCCGGCGAACCGTACGTGATTTTTCCAATCGACCGGTTCCTAAAGAAATCATAGAAGATTGCCTGCGTGCAGCCGGTACCGCACCAAACGGCGCCAATAAACAGCCATGGCATTTTACTGTAGTCAGCGATCCCAACATAAAGAAACAAATTCGGGAGGCAGCCGAAAAGGAGGAGGAAGAATTTTATGAAAACCGTGCCCCCGAAGAGTGGCTGGAGGCATTGGCTCCGCTGGGTACCAATGCTAACAAACCATTCCTGGAAAAAGCGCCCTACTTGATTGCCATCTTCTCCAAAAGCTATGGCATCAAAGAAAACGGGGATAAGGAAACCTACTATTATGTAAAAGAGTCTGTCGGGATTGCAACGGGGATATTGGTAACCGCAATTCATAATGCAGGTTTGGCATCCTTAACTCACACCCCCAGCCCCATGAAATTTCTAAACGATATTTTAGATCGGCCTGATAACGAGCGCCCCTTCCTACTGCTGGTTGTCGGCTATCCTGAAGAAAATGTAAAAGTTCCGGACATTTCTAAAAAGTCACTGAGCGAAATTGCCGATTTTAAGTAACCGTTGGCACCCCATGGTTTCGGATATCAGGAAAAGTGATGAACGATATTCGACCTTTGAATCAGTTACTGTTTCTTCCAAGTATTGGAAATGAAAGATCAATATATTCTAACTTAACTTTTTAAGGTTAATCTGTTAGATTAGGCTCAATAATTAGCTTTAGGTTAAAAATTATCTTATCAAAATACGTTAGGATTAAAAGTCTCTATGGAAGAGCAGAGTCTATCGTATATCATGAAATGCCGTATCGGCTTAGACGGCTATTGGGAAACTGTGCCCGACCGTTTTTGTGAATTACTGGAATATAGCAGGGAAGAACTAACTAATATTACCTTTAGCCAGATCTTTCAACCGTCCAAACAGGAGAATGAGCCGAATCTGGAGGAGAAAATCCGCGAGAATAGCCTTCAGGAATTTGAGGCTGAATTGTGCGGCACAACCAAATCAGGCCATTCCATCTGGTTGTATGTGAATGGAGCCATGATTAGAAATAATGACGGCACTCCTCAATACGTCATTTGCTATGTTCACAATGTTACTGAAAACAAAATCTATCAGCAGAAGCTGGTAGAGAGTGAGCAGAAGTTTCGTTCTCTCTTTCAACACAATCCCGAGCCAGTGTATTACTTTGACCTGAAGGGAAACTTCAAGGGAGTCAACGATAAGCTTGTTGAATTTACCGGCTACAGCCGTAAGCAACTTTTGGAAATGAATTTTGAAACGTTCATCGTTGAAAAGGATCTGGAACGAACTAAACAACATTATCAGGATGCGGCCGCTGGCAAGCCGGGAGAATATGAGATCCAGGTTAGAATTAGGAATGGTGAAAAAAGAGACATTCGCGTAAAAAAATTCCCTATGTATATAGGCCGGGAAGTGGCCGGAGTGTTTGGCATTCTCCATGATATCACCCGGCAAAAACACGCGCAACAACGACTTAAGGAAAGTGAAGAGCGGTGGCAACGTTTAGTCAAAAATAATCCCCAGCCCGTCCAGGTAACCCAGGATAGCAAGATCTTGTTCATTAATGACCAGGGAGCCAAACTTTACGGAGCAGAATCCTCCAAAGAACTGGTCGGTCGTTCAGTCTATGAATTTTGCCGGCCGGAAGAAGTTGAAAAAATTAAACGCCGTAAAAATAAGCTAGAACAGGGGAAGACCGTTAAAGAAGGCTTTGAACATACTTTAATCCGTGCCGATAAAATAGCCCGAGATGTTGAAATATACTCTATCCCTATCAGCTACCATGGCGAGCCGGCGGTTCAGACTGTTATCCATGATGTAACTGAACGAAAGGAAAAAGAGCAGGTCATAAAAGACTCATTGAAGGAAAAAGAAACGCTTCTCAGGGAAATTCATCACAGGGTGAAAAATAACCTGGCCGTCATTTCAGGACTCCTGGAGTTACAAGCGATGAATACTTCTGATGAAAAAACTCTTAATACATTGCGTGACAGCCAGCTACGAATTCATTCTATCGCAATGATTCATGAGAAACTTTACAGATCAGAAGCGCTATCAGATATTGGCTTTGATGTTTATTTAGAAGAATTGGTAGACTCCATAAGCCGAACCTATCATTCGAAGAAGCAAATGATTGATATTACTTACGATATAGACCCCTCGTCTCTAAGCCTGGGCCAGGCCATTCCCTGTTCTCTGATTGTAAATGAAGTGGTGGTCAACTGTTTTAAACATGCATTTAAAAACACCGGGCAAGGTAAGATTTACATAACGGTAAAAGTTAAAAAGCCCGATCTTTTTATAACCATTCGTGATAACGGGTGCGGATTACCGGCAAATTTTAGTATTGACAAACAGCAATCGCTTGGAATGACTTTGATACAGACCCTTACACAGCAGCTGGACGGACAATTTAGTTTTTCAACAAATCCCGAACAAAAAGGAACCATTTTCAAACTCCGTTTTGCAACAACTCGATAATGGATTAAATTAGACGGCTGGTCTAAGACTTACAATTCTATTCGAGACACCTTAATGTATACATTTCTCACAGTAGCAAGTGCAGCACTGACGGCTCTGCTATACTGGCTCTACAATCGTTACCAACAAAGAAACCAACGGCGCAAAAACCTTTTAGAATCCTGGGGAAAGAGAAAAAGACGAAAATACGACTGGGAAAAAGTTCGCCGCTATCATGACCTGATCCGTCCACAAACAAATTCTGCTGTTGTCGATGACGATACCTGGAATGATCTAGACTTTAATGAAATCTTCGATCTCATTGATCGCACAGAAAGCAATATGGGGCAACAGGTACTTTTTGATATTCTCCGTCGTCCCCAGGATGATCCCGACATCCTCGAGCAGCGTGAAAATCTCATGAAGCTATTTGCAGAGCAGGCTGACTTTCGCATTGATTTGCAAATTCAGCTGAGTGACCTGAATGGTTACCGTATGTGGAAACTGTCCAATTTAATTTTTGGGAAACTACCAGAGATTCCCAGCTGGTTTCGTGGCTTTTTACTAATTCCTGCTGCAGCTATACTGTCTGTTTTACTGGGATTTGTAAATCCGATTTTTTTTACCGGATTAGCAGTGATCCCAATATTTAATATTATGATTCAATATGCTTTCGGTACCAAAATTGCCAGCTATACGGCAGCTTTAAGTGCATTGAGTCCCTTTTTGTCACGGGCTGAGAAAATGAGCAAAACTATTCAGGACCAAGACAATCCATTCGGAGAGTTTGGGAAGGAGTTTCAACAGGAATGCCATCGACTCAGAAAACTGAAAAAACGGGTCAGTAAATACCTGCACCAGGGGAGTCCGGACGATATGACGACCATCTTCTGGGACTATCTTAATTTATTGCTGCTCCTGAAAATCAATATGTTTACCTTATCCGTCGATTCCATCCGGCAAAACCAAAAAGCCCTGCAGAATGTATTTTTCAAAGTAGGGTATCTTGACGCAATGATTTCTGCAACTTCTTTTAAGACCGGCCTCAAAACGGTTTGCCGTCCTTCGTTTCACACTTCCGGCGAAAAATTGGAATATAAACAAATGTATCATCCCCTCTTGGAGGAACCGGTTCCTAATTCAATTGTGGTAGGCCGCAAAGGCATCCTTATTACAGGCTCCAATATGTCCGGAAAAACTACCTTCCTCAAAACCCTTGGGGTCAATCAAATTCTGGCACAGACATTTAATTTTTGTTGTGCAGAAGAGGCCGAAATCACTTTTTGCAATGTTGTGTCCTCGATGCGCCGGGATGATGACCTTTCAGAAGGTAAAAGTTTCTACCTGGGAGAAGTGGAGCGGGTGAAAAAACTAATAGATCTCGTTTCTGAAAAAGACGAACATTTTCTATTCCTGCTGGATGAAATATACCGAGGCACTAACACGATTGAACGCATATCCGCATCCAAAGAAGTTCTCAAGTGGCTGAACCGGCCACAGAGCTTTGTGCTTGCCTCAACGCACGATCTTGAACTCGTGGACCTTTTGTCCGAAGAATATTCTTTTTTCCATTTTGTCGAAGAAGTAGGCGAACAGTCCCTGTCTTTCGATTACAAGATTAAACCCGGACATTCATCAACAAAGAACGCCATCAAACTACTTGAGATCTGGGATTACCCGAATGAAATTGTAGAAGGCGCTCTGGATGTTTCCCACAAACTCGAACGGGAAGGGGTCATCAATATGCAGATCAACAACAGCCGGGATTGAAACCATACTTATAGCAGATCCCACAATTAAACTATTTTTATCGCTTAAGCGAAACGGTCTGCCAGACGATTGATCAGGTAGCCGCTTTCTTCCAATGCCTGGCTGGCAAACTTGCCGAAGAAATCCGTTACGGATTCAAATTCTTTGATAAAGCCCTCCTTGTCGTCATCCCGCACCATTTGAGCAAGGCGATCATTATGTTTAATAAATTTGAGCAACAGGTCGCGCCGCTCTTCATTCGAAAAAACAATATCCGCATAAAGTTCAGCGCTTTGAGCAAAAATTCGGCCAGTCATCATAAGCTCAGCCCGGTAAATGGGGCTTGAGTAATCCAGAATATCTTCAGGCTTCAGATCATAAGTTTTCATAAAGGAACCGTGAAGCAAAGCCACGAAGTGTCGCAGGCCCTGCACCATATGCATCACATGATCATGTTTTCCGGCATCTGCTTCGATAACCCGCATGCCCCACAATTCTGATTGCCTGACGACCCAGTTTGAGGCTTCTGCATTCCGCACCGGGCACACCACCATCAGCTGTTTTGAGAGATTATCTACATCGGGACCATGCATTGGGTGCATTCCCAGGACTGGCCCCTCATGCGCAGCGAGCATTGCCTCAATAGAATCGGTTTTGTTACTGGTAAAATCAGCAAGTATCGTTTCCCTTTTGAGCTTTGGGGACAAGCGATTTATGACATTGATTGTAACATTTATGGGTACCGAAACAATTGCCAAATCCAGCTTGGGCGCAATCTCTTCAAGCTGGTACCAATTGTGTTTATCGATCCGGTGCACGATATGCCCCGTTTGCTCGGCAATACGTGCATACAGACTACCCATCCCACCGCGGGCACCAACAATCAATATATGTTTCGGCTCCTCAGTAGCACGGGGAAACTCATTTGACGATTGACTGGCGCGGGAAGAGGCCATTATCATTCGCAGAAAATCCTCGGCCCAGTCAGGATCCATATCACGTTCCGCTGCCATATCACGAAACTTATCTGTTTTGTCGTCTTCTCGTTTGGGTGCAAATATGGGCAGCCGGTTCTGTATTTTCTTCTCAATCACTTCATCAATGATCTGCTTCCTCTCGGAAAGCAGGTCCAAAAGCTGACTGTCAATTTCATCAATCCGCTTACGCTGCGGACCTAATTTCTGTTCTTCTTTTGTCATTATGCCTTTATGTATGCTAAAATCATATCGAATTTGTGCTCTTAGTTTGGATCTGAACTATCTTGAAATCCAAAAAACAAGGATACGAGTTACTTTCCAGGGAACACAATCAGAAAGTTATCCCTTGGATTGTAGGGGAAGTAAACGATGAGTTCAAATGATTTAAACTAATTGTTTACTATCAATTGCCCTAAAAATATGTGATTTTAATAAAATGATTCCGCGTTATTTTCGTTTTATAAAATTGTAACTAATTTAGGCTCGCGGCATTTATGGCAAGCTGCCTGTTTGTTATCTTTAACCACAGCACTCTGCGGGTCTCAAGTTTCAACCTCTGATTTTACATGTCCAACTTTGATTTACAATCTCCCTGGCCGCCGGCCGGTGATCAACCCAATGCAATAAAAGAGCTTGTAGAAGGGGTGAACAATGGTGACAAATACCAGACACTGCTGGGGATTACCGGTTCCGGAAAAACACGGACTGTAGCCGATGTCATCGACCAGGTGGAGCGGCCAACCCTTGTCATGAGTCATAATAAAACGTTGGCAGCCCAGTTGTATCGAGAGCTCAGTGATTTTTTCCCCAACAACCGGGTTGAATTTTTTATTTCCTACTACGACTACTATCAACCGGAGGCATATCTTTCTTCACAGGACAAGTACATAGAGAAAGATTTATCGATTAATGAAGAGATACAACGCCTTCGTCTCAGGGCAACGAGCTCTTTGCTCTCGGGAAGGCGCGATGTTATTATTGTTTCTTCGGTGAGCTGTATCTATGGGATCGGTTCTCCATCCGAATATGAGAAACTTATTATTACCCTTAAAACCGGCGATCAAATCCCACGAAATACCCTGCTGTATGATCTTGTGGATCTCCATTATACACGCAATGACAGAGAGTTTAGCCGCGGCACTTTCCGCGTTCGGGGTGATGTTGTTGACTTATATCCCGCCTACGCTGAGGATGGACTGCGTATCCACTTTTGGGGCGATGAAATCGAGAAGATGAAAATTGTTGATACGGATTCAGGTAAAGTCATTGAAACCGTTAACGAATTCCGAATTTATCCCGCCTCTCACTACGTAACCACCCAAAGCCGATTGGAAGAGGCCATTGATCAAATTCGGGACGAGCTTCACTGGCGGATCGGAGTATTGAATGATGAGGGGAAATACCTGGAAGCCAAACGACTGGAGCAACGCACCCTTTTTGATATCGAGATGATGCAGGAGATTGGGTACTGCTCGGGCATTGAAAACTATTCAAGGTACCTGAGTAACCGCAAACCGGGCGAACGCCCTTACTGCCTGTTCGATTACTTCCCCGATGATTTTCTGCTTGTAGTGGACGAAAGTCACCAGACGGTACCTCAAATTTCAGCCATGTACGGGGGGGACCGATCCCGAAAGATTGAGCTGGTGGATCACGGCTTCCGCCTTCCCTCCGCACTCGATAACCGGCCGCTTACTTTTGAAGAATGGGAAGAGGTGACAAACCAAGCAATTTTTGTGAGTGCAACTCCCAGCGATTATGAGCTGGAAAAAAGCGGTGGAATATTTGTTGAACAGATTGTTCGTCCGACCGGACTAATGGAACCGGAAATTGAAGTTCGTCCTGTTGATAACCAGATCGACGATCTGCTTGAAGAAATAAGAAAACGGGTGGATAAGGGGCACAGAGTGCTTTGTATTACCCTCACGAAAAGACTCAGTGAAGAACTCAGTGAATACCTCAAAAGCGTGGGGATTTCCGCAGCCTATATGCACAGCGAACTCAATGCGATGGAACGCGTGGAAGTACTCTTCAAATATCGCCGCGGTGACTTCGACGTTTTAGTCGGAATCAACCTGCTGCGCGAGGGCATCGACATCCCGGAATTGAGCCTTGTGGCCATTCTCGATGCCGATAAAGAAGGCTTCCTGCGATCCGAAACCTCCCTGTTCCAGATTATCGGGCGCGCGGCACGTAATGTCGAAGGTAAAGCCATCATGTATGCGGATAAAATCACCGACAGCATGCAGACCGTCATCGATGAAACCGAACGGCGACGACGCATACAGAAAGAATATAACGAAGAACACGGCATTACACCTAAGACTATTGAAAAAGAACTCAAGCCGCTCGTAGATCCGGCCCTGATTTCCAACAAGAGCTTTGACCTGGAAGAGCCGGGCAGCGAGGATGGCAGTCCCCTTGAAGTGGTTAAAGTGGCCGAAGAAGGCATCAAATATAAAGCCAATCCGGCGATGCATGAAGTAACTTTTGAGGATAAAGAAGAATTTCTCGAATATCTTAGGGATTCCATGTATACAGCGGCTCAGAACATGGAATTCGAGGAAGCTGCCCGCATTCGCGATCAAATTGAACAACTTAAAAATGAGCTTTAGCCCGGGGTTTCACAGATATTTATAATATACCTTAGCAACGTCATAAGTACGAAAGCGTTAAACTAAATCGGATGCTCTATATTGTAACTGCAATATTTAGCTGTTGAAGGTGTTGAACGAAAAATGACACGGTCAAGGTACCAAGGTACCTTGGCACCTCTCACTCTCCATTTTTCCTTCGCCTTGTCAAGCAACTAAATCTCTTGGTGAAAATCGGGCTGGTTGTAAATTAGAATTTATTATTGGTTAAAAATAA